>JACNGQ010000287.1 GCA_014384025.1 Planctomycetota bacterium
TCCTGGGCAAAATATTCTGAGCTTTTCGAGCATTACCTTTTTAGAGTGGACTCAATATTAAATAGGTAAAAAGTCCCGCCATTCGGGATAATCACCTATTTATTTCCCTATTTTAGGTCTATAAAGGGAAATTATAAAATTACTGTCTTCTCGTAAGAGAAAAAAAGATAACATGTATTGAATTGTCTCCGTATTAAGTTTGCTTCCACGATACCGGCCTGATATCTGCAATTTTGGATTCGTCAAATTCAATCCCAAAACCCGGCCTGTCCGAAAGCTCCAGTATTCCATTAACCGGTTTTGGCTGGTGTTTTTCGAAGTCATAGTAACTGTTCATTTTCTGAATCAGGTATTCCACAAGAGGGCAAACTTCTATTGGTTGACTTGCGACCACATGCATGGCGGCGTGAAGGCTATGGCCGTGCGGGATAACATTCACACCATGAACTGAGGCCAACGTACATATCTTGACCAACTCGCTGACACCACCACACCATTCCGGGTCGGCCTGAACAACCATAATTGCGTCAGCCTTAAGGAATTTATGGACGTCATAGCGACTGTAAAAATGCTCTCCTGTGGCCACAGGAATTGAGGTTTCGCGACTAAGCTCTATAAATGCATCCAAATTGGCTGTCTGGAAGGGCTCTTCTATCCATCGCGGACGATATTGCTCTGTTCGTCTTGTCCAGGCTAAGGCATACTGAAGGTCCCATTGCCAGAATGCATCGAACATAAGATCGACATCATCACCTACAGCCTCGCGTAGCAGACGAACGACTTTCACATCCTCTTCGACACCTTCAGGGCCAAAACTTGGGCCTCGGTCTCGCACAAACCATTTCTGATGTCGATATCCCTGCTGTTTCAGCTCTCGTGCCTTCGCTTGCAGAGCGGATGGCTCCTGTGAGAATCCCAGACAACTGGCATAGGCTTGCAGCTTATTTCGCGAACCGCCGAGAAGCCGATAAACAGGCAGCCCGAAGAGGCGGCCTCGAAGGTCCCAGAGGGCATTGTCCACGGCGCTGAGACCTATTATATAATGACTGCCGCGTGAATGCCGGTCTGCTCGAAACATACTGTCCCAATATGCTTCGTAAGCGAGAGGGTCCTGGCCGATTAAGCGTCGCCTGAAGAATTGGTCAACAAACATGGCTGCTTCGTTGTCAATTGGACCATAGAGGCCTGTCAGGCCTTCGTTAGTATTGATTTTCAAATAAAGCATCTTTTTTTTGTTTTTACCGGTTATCCGGAGTATTTCCACTTTTGTGATTTTAAGGTTTGTTCGCTTGCTTTGGCTGCCTGTTCCGATTAAATTTATAGTAGGCATGATTTCTGCACAAGCACCAAGATGAGGAGCAACACCTAATGCTGCAAGAGAAGTTAGAAAATTGCGCCGCTTCATATAATCAATCATCAGTATCTCCTTTCGTCAGAGAAATCATTTCTACAAAATTTCCGTGCACTAAATTTATCCGTTCGCTACTAATCAAATCAGCGGCTGTTTCTCTCATGGACAATCACGCAAGAGAGTTATAAACCTCGCGGATAGAATCAATGATATAGTCATTGATTCGCTGGGTATATTTCGCACCCATGCGTACCTGGACGAAACGGTCGAATACTCCCAGCGTTTGCCGGCAACTGTCCGGGCCATATTCGATTTTCTTTCCTTCGGGGCTGTTAAAAGAAGGCCAGTTGGGATGCCGCGTCCGTTTGTTGATTACGGATTCCTGGACGGGCAGCATAACCGATCCCGAAAGAGTTGATGCCGGAACTCTTCTTTTTCTCAACTGCTCGATGCAACGGTTTCGTGTTGCTTTGTCCTTCATTTCGAAATAAACACCGTAACCGATATCGCCTTTCGGGTCGGGGCGGTGTCGCAGGCGAATGCCGGGCAGGTTTTTAATGCCGTTATATACAGCATCTGCATTACCGCGCAGTTGAGCGAGCATAGAATCGAGCTTGGACAACTGCGCTCCAAGTACGGCTCCGGTAAACTCATTCATCCTGAAGTTCTCCCCGGCAAATGTTTGTACTTGGCTGGGGCCCGAACGGTCAAGAAAAAGCCCGTGTATAGTACCCATATCGTGGAAGCGCGCCGAACGTTCGTAAATGAGCGGATTACTCGTTACCAGTGCACCTCCCTCGCCCGAGGTAATCATTTTGTTGACCTGAAAACTATAAATGCCAACGTCACCGATAGAACCCAGTGTTTTTGCTTTATAAGAACCGCCGACACATTGCGCACAATCCTCCAGTACCGCCACGCCGTTTTTACCGGCTATTTCCATAATTGGATCCATATCACATAGCCCGCCGAGCAAATGCACGGCAATAACGGCTTTAGTGCGAGGCGTTATCTTTCGTTTGAAATCTATGGGGTCAATATTAAGGGTGCTGTCAATATCGGCGAAGACCGGTAAGGCTCCAGCGTGGACCACGCAAGTATAGTCCGACCACCAGGTGTAAGCCGGAACGATGACCTCATCACCAGGCCCTATACCGAGACCTGCCACCGCGCAATCCAGAGCCGCGGTGCCCGAGGTTACGGCGAGTGCAAAGCGGGCACCCATATATTTTGCGAAATTTTCTTCAAAACGCAGAACTTTCGTTGGTTTGCCCGATCCCCAGTAGCGGAAAGGAGATCGTGATTCCAATACCTCCATAAGTGCCTGCTCTTCATGTCTATCAAAGAATTGAGGCCCGATGTATCCCGGATCGATTTTTGGAATCTCTGTTTGTTTTGTTCTTTCTTTACCCAGGAGTCTCTGCGTTCCTAAACCAGTTGCTGCTCCGGACAATGCAATACAGCTTGTTGTTAAGAAATTTCGGCGAGTGATATTTTGAGTGGACATTTTTTAGCCTCCTTATTTTATTCGTTTTACCGATTCAATACTTCTAATCAATCTGCTGGGCCGGTGCGTTGTTTAACGATATAACCGGCGACCGTCTGAACGGTATCGAGCCACAAGCCGTTGGCCGGGTCCTGAGCATATTCACAAAGGGCCTTTAGAGTTGGCGAGAGAGTAGTCTGGCGTCCACCTTCGCCGATATCATGGCCACAAAAGACCAGCCAGCCGCCATTTGCCGTTGTTTTATCTATCCACTGTTTGACCTGCTCGAAATCCTTACCGTCCAGCTCTACTCCCATCAGTTGTGCCATATCACAAAAGGCCGGGTCGTTCGACCACTCGTCCATCCAGCCCCGGCCAGTCAAAAAGTTCTCCGCCACTAAAGGTACATAGCTCTTAAGATTCTGCCCCCGCCCGACATATTTCTGCCCACAAGGATAGGCAAACGAGACAGGTCTAACGTTGAGCAAACGCTCGATAATAATATTTGATTCTTCCAGTTCATACTGCATCTTATTGAGCGTGTAATTTTCCAAGGCCCTTTCACGAGCAAATGAAAAATTACCCGAGCAGGGATGAGTTAGTGAATGATTGCCGATTTCGTGGCCGTTGGCTGCAGCTTTCTTCCATGCATCCAGCCGTTTTTCCATAGAGTTAATGGAAACATAGAAAGTGGCTTTGGCGCCGTATTCATCCAGTATAGGCATGCCGTTGTCAATTTGACTAAACCGGGCATCGTCAAAGGTAACACTAACTGCACCATGCTTTCCTTCAGGCCAGTTGAATTTCGTTCCTTTTTCTAAGGCAGATAACTCTTTTTCTTGTAAATTCGATGTTGAGCAACCTGTAGATGCGAAGATAAAACAACAAAATATTACGGTTAGATAAATATGGACAGTTCTCACTAATAATCTCCTTATGTCTTGAAAACTCAATTAGGTTTTTCAAAATGCATACTATCTGAAACCGCGATTCATGTCAAAAGATTCAAAGAAGTAAATTTCAACTGATTTTAATCAGCGGAAACTTAAGGGGGCCTCTAAAAATTGCTTTTGTCACGAGAACGAGCGAAATTTTTTCCGGCAAGGCGGAAGGTCAAAATCGCCACAGGCATAGCCAAAGCTATGTCGAGGACGAAGTTTGGCCTGACAACGCAGCCGGAGGAGATTGCAGCCGTTCGCAGTAAAAATGGATTTTTAGAGGTTCCCTTAATTAAGGTGTCTTTTCATAAGGTATCATTTGAAGACTGGAAAAGACAATATCTGCAACTTTGGTACGCACAGGTTTAACGGCCCCCTTATCGTTGGGATGGGCTCTATTAGTAAGAATAATAACAAAGACTTTGCTTGCCGGGTCGCAGACTATTGAAGTGCCTGTATAGCCCGTATGGCAAAATGCTTTTTCCGAGGTGTAAGAACCTTTCACCCATGAATAACTCGAATTCACGTCGAAACCAAAGGCCCGGCCTTCTATTTGAGCATTAGTTAACATAGTGACCGCTTCAGGACTGAGAATTCTTCTCCCGTCCCAGATGCCTTCATTTAGAAGCATGCGGCAGTATATCGATAAATCATAGGCGTTGGAGAATAGACCGGCGTTGCCGGATACCCCTGCCATCAATTGCGCTAAGGGGTCGTGTACGGTGCCTCGAAGCAGTTTTCCCTCAATAATCTGGGTGGCTGTTATATCTTCGAGCCGGGAAGCCGGAGGATTGTAAGTGGTGTTTTTCATGCCGAGCGGAGTAAAGATATTTTCCCCGCTAAAATCGTCGATGTTTTTCCCGGTTATTTTTTCGACAATTTTTGCTAATGTAATATAACCGAGACAACTGTATCGAAACTTTTCTCCGGGTTCATTGAGAGCTTCAAATCCACATATCTTCTCGATGACTTTTTCCGGACAGGGATTGCCGAATTCCTCCTCCAATTTAGCTGCATTCGTATAAGCAGGCAGTCCCGAGGTATGAGTAAGTAAATGTTTGATCTGGACTTGTTCCTTGCCGTTACAGGCAAAATCAGGGAGATATTTACCCGCATAATCGTCAAAATCTATTGCTTTGCGGTCCTTAAGAATCATAATTGATGTAGCCGTGGCAATAGGTTTGGTCAGAGATGCAAGATCAAAAACCGTGTTTCTGTCAATAGGTTCTTTATAAGGTTCTATCACTTCATTTCCGAACGCCTTCCAGTATAAAATGTTATCTTGTTTGCCTATAAGAATAACGGCTCCGGGGAAGTTGCCTTTTTCGATTTCTTCCTCTACTACATTATCAATCCCGCTGAAATCAGGCCTGATTATCTCTTTCAGAACCGGCTGCACAGGCTGGCATCCCGCCAAAACATATATAAGTAAGACCGCAAGTGATATTATTACTCGAATTGGTTTCATATCATTCTTCCCGAAATATGAATAAACTAAGGTACCGGCTAATATAAAACTTATCACAAACTCATGAAATTGTCACCGTTTTTCTCAGTCGCTCTTATAATCCCCCCATTATATCAATTTCATCATCATTGTAGGGGCGGTTCGTGAACCGCCCACCCGAACTGTCATTCCGCACCTGATGCGGAATCCATTTCGTTGTCACCCCGACCGAAAGCCTGTCCTGAGCGAAGTCGAACGGGTGGAGAAATCTGGCTCACGCTATTAATAATTCTTACATTTTTTTACAACAGAAAGCAAACGATTGTGTTTAAAAATTGTCATTGCGAGGAGGCCTAAGGCCAACACTGCAATCTTCAAAAACTATCGTCAGTATTAAGTATTCAATCGAAAAAGATTTGCCCGCAATCGTAGGATCTGTTCACTCAGCTTTTTACCAGTCCATACATTATTCGTCATAAGATAGAGTCTTCTATGGCTTTTATGAACGATCTCATGACTTTGTTTCTTTCTTATTCAGATGATGTTTAAGACGTGTTAAAGTAGCGAGTAATGCAACAAAGACAGAGCGATAATATTCTTCATGTTTTGGACCAGATCCCCAGCGTTGCGTCACTTCATTAAAATGATGTACTGTGCCTACTCTTACTTCGTAGGTTGCCATATTTTCACTGTGATATATTTTGATAATTTCTTCTAGTATCGGCAAAGCCCTTTCATCACCTCTTGTACCCAAAGATATAGCTGCAGCTGTGATTGTTTCACTTACAAAAGCTGTTCCATCTTCTACATGTTCGTCATAATCTTTATATTTGTCATGGTATTCATATTTAGATTTAGAGATATCAAAAGGTTCTGCAGGATACTTCATATCACGTTTAAAAAATTCTTCACGCCACTTCCTATTATATTCCTTCTTTTCTTCATCACGTTTCTTTTTGTTTGAGATATAAAAAAGTATCTCCCGAGTCTCCATGTCCTGTTCCGAAGTTAGCTTTGCCGGTCCCAAAGCAATTATTGCGGAGAGTCTTTTGTATGTCCAATTCTCAGTATTCTTTAACATTTGTTTTACTTCTTCAAAATATCCCATTTCAATCATTGCGAGAGCCGCCCGCACTGGTGTCCACGGATATGTAAAGGGAATCGATAGGGGAGGACCCTTTGAAACAACATACTTCGAACCCGTATATCCTAACAAACCATTACCTAAAGATATTGTTTCTCCCATGATAGCTTTTAAAGCGTTAATAATTCGTGATTGTTCCTCTGTTCTTTCTTCAGAATTATTTGTTATTTTATATTTTTCCTTTGATATCTTCTCTAATTCTACTGCTTTCCAAATACTAAGGTCTGTGTCCCAATCATGTAAAAAAAACTTATTTATCCCTTCAACTGCGGCATCATGTTCTGTAGTATTCAGTAAAGCTTCTAAAATTGAAAGATGAATGTTCCATTCTAAGTTTTCATTATTATCAATATATTGTTTCAATCTAGTCACAGTTTTTTTTATTCTAGTTCCCTTCAATTTTTTCACTGCTTTTATACGTGGCCAATCTAAACTGCTACCTATCCATATCAACCAAAATCTATCTGTAATATGATTTAAGAATCCAAATCTATCTGTAATACTCTTTAAGAATCCGAATTTATCATTAATATGCTTTCGCACATAAATAATCAATTCACAAACAACCACTCCAACAACGAGTAGCAAAATTGTCCACCAAAGTATCCACCAATATTGCAATATGGTACTAAATTCAATATGTGCTCCGTTTCTAATACTAGGTTTTATGATATGTGATGCCCTGCATGCCTTTACAAAAATAAATAACAGCAATCCTAAAAGAAATGTTTTTAGATTTAACATTTTCCCAATATATTTACACATAATTGACTTTTTTATCTGTAGGTGAGTTCTTTATAATTTATAAGTACTTAAAGTACTCATTTTTAGATAATATTCCTGTCGAAAGGAAACTTACCCATTTTAAACCGCTTTTCTAATCCATGTTTCTAAATTTCATGAAGTGTATCTCTCTTTGATATCAAATTCAAGTATTTCTTGCACTAAATATAGGGGACGTGTACGAATGGCGGGACTTTAAGGGATTCTTGCATAGAAACCACCCGCATCGACAAGAGGCCGCGTATGAATTCGAAGATCCTGCTCTTGCCGCAAAAGAGAACAAGAACTGCCTTTAGAAGTAATTTCGTCAATCTGTGCTTGAAACCTCCAATAATTACGAAAAAGACCAAAATATGGCTTAAAGTCCCGCCATTCGGGACAGTTACCTATTTTTTTTATAATAATTAATGGCCACCCTCGTCTAAAGAATAGAAAGGATGTGCAATGAAAGAAAAACTTTACTATCTCTTATCCATTTTTGCAGTAGCGATTTTCGTAGGAGGATGTTGGGTGGGACCCCCAACCTACTTGGAGGACCTCGACAACGGATATGTCGTTGTTGCTTCAGATATAATGCAGGATGCTCGTATAATCCGCAAAGACCCCATCCGACCATCTTCCGTAGGCCGCCGAGTGGTTCCTCCTACTGTGTTTGCCTATGGCTGGAATGACGATTTCATACTCGCGAAACGACATCCCAGAAAGGAGTATAGAAAAGTCGACACCAGCGTAACATACTGGTACATCATCGAGGTGACGTCTGGCGATGTCCATGGCCCACTGAATGAAGATGAATTTCGTAAGCTTAGAACCGAGTTGAAAGTACCCGAAGAAATATCGTTCAAGACCATCCAGTGAATTCGCCAAAGAAGGCCAACAATCCTTGGTATTGTTGGGTGGAAACTATATATACATTGTTCTGCTTCAGAAATATGAAAAGCTTGAAACGGGCAAAGTGGATGTTGGGAATAGTCGTATTCGGACTCGTCGTGTCCGGCATAACCGTATGGCCCGCGGTTCCAGAACTGAAAATAGCCGTTCGCATAGTTTGGGGTGATAGCCAACCGGCCGGTGTGTTGCACAGTTTCGTCCTGCAGGCGATTGAGGGCCTTGAATCCGTTGAAGCAAAACACCCTTTCATGATGTACGCACACGACTGGCTTGCCTTCGCTCACATTGTGTTGGCAATCATGTTTGCAGGAGCAATCAGGGATCCGGTCCGCAACGTCTGGATCGTGCAATGTGGACTGATTATGTGTGCCCTCGTTCCGGTATTGGCCGGAATCTGCATTCCAATTCGAGAACTCCCACTGGTCTGGTTCTGGATTGATTTCACATTTGCCCCTGCGGCGGCTTTGCCTCTCTGGATTGCTCTAAGGGATATCAGGCGAGAGGAAATATAAAATAGGGTAAAATATTATAATATAGGGAACGTTTACCTATTTCAATATGACAATTAATGACCAGCATATTCCGTCACTCGGGCCTCACAGCCCATTTTCTGTCCTATGAGTTGTTAATCCCGTCCTGCCGAAACAGCTCTGAGTTTACCATGAATTTATGCGAGTTTATCCCCGGGTGCTGCTAACTTGACTCGCAACAGGAGGAGAGATGCTCACCTGACTCGCAGACGGAGCAGAAACAGGCTCGTAGTCATCCGACTATGCGATATTCCCCAGTCTACCACCGTCTGGGTCATAAAATAGCTCGTAGTCATCTGACTATTCGATATCCCTAAGTCCGACAACATTCAGAACACAAACATGCTCGTAGTCATCTGACTATTCACTGTCCCTCAACCTATCACCAGTCAAAAGTACAAATATGATCATAGTCATCCGACTATGAACTGTCCCCCAGCCTATCACTACCCAGAGCATAAACAGGCTCGTAGTCATCCGACTATGACCTCTCATCTGACGAGGAGAAAGATGCTTCCTTGCCCTTAAAAAGGGGGCCGAGGGCCAAACAAATACCAGCAAACTTCCAAACCCACTCATAAAATCATCCAAACCTCGAAAAAATCGCCCAATTGTTGACAAAAAACGCTAAAAACCAACCCAAAATCATAGATTTCTAACACAAATATTGAATTTCGTCAGCTTCGAATATACTGCATCTGAGAGTTTACCCTCGATATGAGCTTACTTCCTTCCCTGTCGGGGGCAACTGTGGACGAAGGCAGGCAAGGTGATAAAGCTCGCTTTAAGAGACTTGCATGTCAAGACCGCCAAGCTGACTAAATACACCTCATTTTTTACCTTTGTCCTTTTGCCTTATTACTTTGTACTTGGTGCGTTTTTTACACCCTCTTTCGTTCAAAAACGCTCGCTCTTAAAAACAAAAATAAAATTTTTCAAAAATTTTTATCTCTTTTCTTAGTAACGACTTACAAGCCGCAATCCCAAAAAAATAGCGGAATATTCGACTCAAAACTGCACACTCATCTAATTATAGAGGCAGGCTTTTTTTCGCCTCCAATAAGAACCCGGTCAATATATTGAGTGGAACGAAAAATCCTTAGGGGAATTAGGAATCATGAGCATCAATTCTCCAACTTTAGCTCACTTTAGGCACTTTAGCTCACTCTTAACTAATTTGTGCTCTACAACTGTAGAGAACTCTCTACAAATCACCCCTTTTTATGCAAAACAAA
>JACNGQ010000121.1 GCA_014384025.1 Planctomycetota bacterium
TCCGGATGGTCTTGTTCCGGGCACAACCTACTACTGGCGAATTGACGAGGTCAATGACACCGAGCCGAACAGTCCGTGGAAGGGCGATGTCTGGAGCTTTATGGTTCCTCCAAAGACAGCGTATTTTCCCAATCCGGCTGATAGCGCCGATTCTGTAGCTCTGGACGCAAAGCTTAGCTGGACGGCAGGTTTAGGCTCGAAATTGCATCATGTATATTTCGGAGACAATTTTGACGACGTGAACAATGCAGCCGTTGGACTGCCCCAGGGAACTACAATCTATAACCCCGGGCCGCTTAAATTGGCTAAGACTTACTATTGGCGCATCGATGAGTTTAACGGTATCGGTACATATAAAGGCAATGTCTGGAGCTTTACAACCGAAGGCGCCGTCGGCAATCCGAATCCGTCTAATGGCAATGTGGATGTCACGCAGAAACCTGTTCTTACCTGGGTCTCGGGAGTCTATGCAGCTTCATATCAGTTATATTTCGGCACAGACAAAGATGCGGTGAAAAACGCTGATACGAGTTCACCTGAGTATAAAGGCAGCGGAAATCCTGGTTCCGAGAGCTATGATCCCGGACAACTCCAGTGGTCCACAACTTACTACTGGCGTATTGATGAGGTCAATAACGCCAACGCCGACAGCCCGTGGACCGGCCCTCTCTGGAGATTTACCACTGCCAACTTCCTTATTTTGGACGATATGGAGAGCTATAACGACCTTGACGAAGGTGAGCCCGGGAGCAACAGGATATATCTTGCCTGGGTGGACGGATTCGACAATCCGGCTATAAACGGCTCTATCGTTGGTCATGCTAATGCTCCTTTTGCAGAGCAGACTATCATTCACGGCGGTTTGCAATCGATACCAATGTCCTACGACAACGCTGTTGGCAAATCCGAGGCGACTTTGACACTGACTTCCAATCGTGACTGGACAGAGGAAGGTGTTGGAGTATTGTCACTGTGGTTCTATGGAGATGCGTCTAATGCCGCTGAGCCGATGTATGTCGCTCTAAACGGAAGTGCGGTGGTCACTAACGATAATCCCAACGCGGCACAGATAGGCACCTGGACACGGTGGACTATCAACCTGACGCGCTTTGCAGACCAGGGCGTGAACCTTACCAATGTTAATACGATTACTCTTGGCTTTGGTAACAGGAATAACCCGGTTGCCGGCGGCTCAGGTATGGTATTCTTCGATGATATTCGGCTGTATCAACCAGCACCTTAAAATTGCGTGGTTGATATTGTAGATTTGAATTTATGCGGGGCCTATATTGATTTGATATAGGCCCCTTTTAATTGTCTATTTGATATTGTTTTTTCAATTTTCCTACAAATTCTTGGCCAGGCAGACCACAAGTCCGTTCGATAGCGTCACCACGCATTCCTTCCCAGTAAGCGCTACGCCCCACCGTACCGGCGGCGCTGGCAACTGGGCAGTCCACAACGACCGGCCGTTTAGAGAGATTCCTTCGGCGCCGTCTTGGTGAAGCACCACAAGTCCGTCAGTACCGACAGCCAGGCCGCACAGGTCAGCCGAATTGCCTGCCCAAAGAATAGAATCGTCCACAGCAATTTTCATCACATCCCAGGGTACCGTGCCCCCTCCCATTTTACCGCCGGTCCTGGGATCCTTGTTCATCAAATCAACTATGCGGTCAAGTGCTCGCGGATCGTTAGAACAGAAAATGCGGCCATCTATCAGGGCAATGTGCCGGCCGGACGTCTGGAAATACACACGACCCTGGTGACGTTTGAAGATGGTAGTTCTGGCGCGCTCGTGGGAGAAAAGCTCTGGTCCGGTGCTCGACGGTTTGTTGCCGGGCTCCAGAAACATTTCCATTCCCGCCTCGAGCCGTGAGACAACTCGAGGATTCCCGCCGGTAAGTGCGTCAAGTGCCACGATTCCCACAGGAGCGCCGCCGTTGATATACAATGTGTTGTTCTTCAACAGGATGTTTCCCTGGACACCGAAGCTCAGTTTGGGTTCTTTCCGGTCAAGAGTATATGCCTGCCGCCAGCGGAGCTTTCCGGTATTGACATCTACGGCAGCGGTTATGGCACCATCTGCAGCAGTGCTTCCGGCAGCTGTATAGGCTACTCCGTCGTCACTAAGGACAACCCCGCCGCTTATAGGCCACGCAGACATTATACGGTCCATGATGTTGACAAATCGCTTCTCGGGCGCCAATTCGGTACGTCCCAACAGTCGCCCATCGGATGCATCCACGCAGTAAAGAACGCCATCGCACGAGCCAAAGATGACCCGTCCGTTTAAGTAAACCGGTGACTGCAGCACTGCGGCATTGGATGACACCTGCCAAAGGATTTTTCCATTGGCAGCATCGAGGGCCCGTACCGTGCCGTCTGTCCCGCCCACATAAACGCGGCCCTTGACACACACAGGTGCAGTCAGGTCGCCACCCGGCAGACGCCGTCGCCATAATTCCCTCGCATTTTGTCCGATGGTGGTGGAAACTGTGGCCGTACCAGCGGAATTGGCTCGGAACATTGGCCAGTCATCCAGGGCCGCCGGCGCACTCGAGACCGGCGCGGCCCATGCGTGTGATTGCTCCGGTACTCTCGGCTTCCTGAGTGCCGAGCGAGGAGCCATTGAGAACGTGCCGTGAACTTGCCAGCAATCACAAGCCAGCGGCATCCAATAAAGCCGCCCATTCGCCGGCACCACCCCGTCAAAGCATCCTGGACGGACGACGCCTTCGTAGTCGGCAAGCTTTCGCGCAGCAATATCGACATAAACGGTCCGTCCTTCTCCACCTCCCGGACGATAGTAAAACTGGTTCGGTGTCACCGTCAAGCGGGTACAGGAGCCAATTACTCCCAGGCTGAATTCGTCGAGAACCTTGCCGGTGAGCGGATCAACTTTTCGGCAGAAGGCCGCCGGATTGGCCACGCGAGGCACGACATAGAGAGCGTCTTTGAAGAAAAAAGGATGGGGAGATACGATGTTTGACGTCCAGAGGAGCTCACCTGTCTCTAAGCTGACGCAGATGGTATTATTGAACGATGGTCCCGCGATGCACACCACACCATCTTGAGCCCGTGTGCAGCAGTAGGTGGCCCATCCCAGGCCCCAACCCTGGCGTTTAATCGAAGTACCGATAGCGTTGAAGATATCCCTGGATGTTTCGGGCGTACGGCGCCACAACTGCTTGCCTGTGGCTGAGTCGCGAGCGGCCATGTACTTTTTCGGCGCCAACTCGAAGATGCGATTTCCCTCGACGCACAGGGCTCGAGCGTCGAAAGGCTCCGACTCGCTGACACTCCAGAGCAGCTCCATCTCGGGATACCGAAAGGCCGCCAGTCTTCTTGCCGCTCCGAAGTTGTTGGTGATACTCCGGTATTTATCATTAGCCACATCCCAGGGCCAGTGGCCCATCTGCCCTTTCTGCCTATGCGGAGCAACATGAGCGTCCGGAGGACCGAATGCAGCCCAGAGTATGTTCTTCTCCTGCACAATCCATTTCCAGTCCGTGTCGCCGCTGGCGGCTGCCTCAGCCGGAACGCTGAACTTGCCGCGCTCCTGCCCGGTCGCTGCATCCAGCATCCACAGCATTTCGCCCTCGGCAAAAACCACCTCGCTGTCGGTTGCCAGCTTCACGACATTATGGACGACGTAGCGCGGATCGAGCGGACGACTCCAGAGGCGCAGGCCGTTATACGCATTGAGGACTGTCAGCATGTTCAAGAGCGGTTCTTCGCGCTCGTGGAACGCGATATGCCCGGAGAAGAAGAAAATCCGCCCACCTGCAAAAAGTGTCTGATTGGGCATTGCCGCGAATACCGGATACGTCTGGAAACGCAACTCCCCCGGCAAGCGAGCAGTTTGGTCTTGCGATACCACATTGTTGTCCGGTCCATGGTACGGATGACGCCACTCATCGGTGCCGGATTGAGCGGGCTTGAAGACTACCTTTCCCGAAGCAATGCAAACACCGCCGGGATGCAACACCCGCATAATTTCCTTCTCGGACGGCGGATCATCGACACCCGGCGCCACCCACACGGCATCGGCCAAATCTCCCGCCAGCCAGAGTGACGCATCATTGTCACCCGCTACATAAATCCGATCCCCCAAGAGCCCTTGCTTTCTCGCCCAATCGCGGATCTTTGTTAACCCGGGTGAGGTAGCGCCCCGACAGAAAACCGTCCATGGGGTTTGTTTGACGAGCCCGGAAATCGTCGGCAAGTCTCCCTCATCCCCTTCGCAAACCACGACGACCAAAGCCGGTGTCTTCCCAAGGTGATTTGACAAATCGAGAACGGCATCGTCGGCAATCGCCACACAGCAGAAAAGGAACGAACTTAGCAGTGCAAACCATATCTTCATTTTCTTTCTCCTTGAAAACAGCTTATGAAACACTTAATAGTGAAAAATGATTCCCTCTAAAAAATGCAGGCAGTTATGTTTCTAAATCCAACGCTACAACTTCGTGATCCAAAATCGACGGCACAATAAGCGAGACAATATCATCCTTAGTTTGATAATCCGGGTTTGTACCACTGACGAGCAGGTGGATTTTCTTCACTTTCGTATTTCGTGGAATTTTTATCTGAAGATTTTGCTCGCCGATGGGAATAAATTCCCGGAACGGCCCTTTCATCATCATCGCATTGGTAAAATTGACAAGATGGACAGTCATTGATTGTTTCTGCCGCCATACTGTCAAATCAATAATTCCGGGGCCTGTTACCTTAACGGGCGGCTCTTCATTTGCAGCCCAGTTGATGATATTTCTCAGAAGTTTGCCATGATCCACATTCATGATTTCCCAAAATGTCCGGTCTATATCCCAGGGAATATAAGCAATCCGGCTTTCTCCCAATTCCCGCAAATACACCTCCCGGATATCGGTTTCCGGCTTTCTCGGATAAACATGTTCCATCGGCAGGTCGGGATAAGTCGGAATCAGTGTCACAGGAGAGGGGAAATCCAGGTTAGGTTGTACATCCAGCCGCCAAACTCCGTTGATGATGCGATATGCATCTTCAAGTCCACTTAAGACAGGATGGAACCGGCCTGTTTCCGAATTGATCTTTAGCCTTAGATACGAGTTTTTCATCGGCCCCTCGACCCGGTCTTTATATGACAGGCCGAACATATCGGCAAGGCCGAAATTCTGACGCTTTTTACCATCCTGGTCGTAAAGAGATGTTTCGAAGGTGGCAACTAAACTTCCTCCGCTTTTCACGTATTGCCTGAGCTGCTCACACTGCATTTCGGAAAGAGCGGCAACGTTCGGAAGAATCAGTAACTTGAACGCTTTCAGATGTTCAGCGTCGAGCAATCGGTCGTTGACCATCTCGAATGGTACGCGTGCTTCGACGAGGGCATGGTACATACCCAGCTCATGACCGTTACTGCCCTGCTGCCACTTTTCACCTCCGTAGTGTTTTTCGGTCTGTTCCGAATAGACCATTGCCGTGCGGGCGAGCGGCGCAATATTTCTCAAATAAGGCTCGACCCTATAATGCCACTGATAGATTCTTTCAACAACCTTGAGCCAACGCTTGTCATAGATCGTCCCCGAGAATTTGACAAACCATGGGCGCATGTTGTTAGCAGTACCTTCTGCCACCCAGATTCGGATTTCCGGTTCACTCTGTACCGAATCTTTCCACCGGTAACGTTCTTCCAAACCAATACTGAATATGCCGCCGAGAGGTTTCATCCCCATCGTTGCACGCAGCTCTTTCGCCCGCTTGCCATTCGACCAGGGCGGAATGACGCCGCTTCTTGCCTGATGATCAGTGAAGAAGATATCAGACAGGGCACCTGTTACGACGTTATCCGGAAATCCATTTGGAATATACCGAGAAGTGGACTTGACCTTGCGGATTGTTTTGTCCCACAAAAACCACAATTCTTTTAATCGTTCGATTCGCCACTGTGAATATTTACGATAAACCGGATCATGACGCTCGCTCGTTCGGGGCAGGTCCATTCCGGAAAACGACTTAAAATTTCGAACGCAATGCTCACAGTAGCAGAGTCCATGACCCGCCCAGCGATTGGAAAAAATCCCTTCCAGTTGATATAATGTCATAATCTCTTTATGAACCTGGGTCATGAACTCGAAGTTGTATGGACCGAATGCACACGTAACCCACAATTCCGGATTTGACCAATGGCGCCGTTTCTGTCCTTCCGAATCGACGGCTATCCAATCCGGATGAGCCTGATAGACGTTATTCCACGTTGCGTGTGGATCGGTTCGGGCGATTACGGCCATTGACATTTTGCGACATCCCCGGACGAGATAGCCGAATGGGTCTGAATCCCCAAGCCACGCACTACGATGGTGCATGGGGATCTTCGTCGGATAGTATGCTACCGCCCCCCCAGCGCTTAAACAGGCGGCATCGGCGTGAATGCGTTTGAAGTAATCCAGCCAGAAATCCGGATCGAAACGCCCGGGATCGTTTTCCACCAGGACCAATTGAGCCCAGCGCATTGGGCGGTCGAACCACGGCTTTGAATCCTCAGCGGAGGCCACCAACGGCCTCCCGAGGATAGCATACCCCCCCGCTACTACTGAAGTTTTTAAGAAATCTCTTCTGTCCATGGTTACTTGCTTCCTCCATATTAACTCACGTTAGAGTATATATTGGTCTTTATATCCGAATCTTTTCAGAACCTGTCGTCTTTTTCATCAGTTCGATGACTTTCACCTCATCGACCTCTATCCCCAGGCCGTGACCAACCGGCACCGTCGCAGAACCGTTTATAATTTCTAAAGGTTTGGCCAGAACGTCAACAGTAAGAAATTGAGGGCCGTTGAGTGCAGCCGGCTTTTTCAAACCATATGCACCGTAAAGTGCCAGCGCTGCGGCCATAGAAATATCCGGATCTGTCAGCCCGCTGCCCAGCCACATAAGCCCTTCATTAAGTAGGATTTCAATCTGCCTTTTCGCAGGAGCCAATCCGCCGCAGCGAGACGGTTTCATTGCAACTCCGTCGAGCATCTTAAGACGAATAAACTCGGTAAGTTCGACAGGGGAGACAATGCCCTCGTCCATCAGAATAGGTAAAGCTCCCTGCTTTTTCAGGGCCTGGTAACCACTGATGTGATTGGGTCTCAACGGCGCTTCGAGCACATCGACACCGGCATCGGCCAGTTTGGGTGCGACCGCCAGAGCGGAGGCCTGATCGTAACCACCATTAGCGTCTGCCCATAAAAACCCCTCCGGTGCTCGTTTACGAACCAATTTGGCAAGAGCAATGTCAAATTCCGGGTCAGGCGCGACTTTGATGTTGAAGTTTGAGTAACCGCGCTTATAACCGGCGTCGATAACAGCCTGGGCCTCATCAAGTGTCCGTGCGTTAACCGTCCAGCTCAGCGTCAGCGGCCCACCTCGCGGCCGATTCCACATCTGCGACAGCGACTGGCCTTTGAGCTTACCGGCCAAATCATGCAGGGCTATATCCAGACCGGAACGGGCTATCGGCATTGCAGTAGAAAAACCCGGCGCCAGGGCAAGGTCCATTGCCTTATGAGCCCCGTCAATGTCCAGGGGATTACGTCCTATCAGGGCCGGTCCCAGATAATCTCGCAGCACAATTTTAGCTGTTTCCAGAGTCTCGTAACTCCACATTGGCGAAGGAATACTCTGGCCCCAGCCGACTGCACCCTCGCCGGTGGTAATCTTGACTATTACTGCACCGCGTCCGTACGTGCCGCCCGGGCCGATGAAAAACTTAGAGTATCCTTTCGTTGGATAGCGCACGGTAAAAAGCTCGATGTGCTCAATTTTAGGATTTGACTGTTTTGTGTAAGCAACCGAAGTGATAAGTCCCAATGGCACGACAGCCGAACTCCACAGAAATTGACGCCGGCTAAGATGTATTGAATCATTAGACATAATAGAAAAAGGAAAACCAAAATAAGCTTTTCACAGAGGTACTTTACGGCCCGATACGTTTACCTGTCTAACGTCGAGTTCACCTGATTTTATTTCCACGAATGGTTTTCCGTCTTTCAGGCCGGCAGTTCCAAAGCCGCTTTCAGCAGAAAAGAAGCTGCGAAAATTGTCCCCGATTTTCGAATCGATATAGAGCGTCTTATCGATTGCATCATAACGCAAGCCGCTAAGACCCTGCAGCAAGCCATAGCTGGACAAGGCTCGCGCGTACCAGTGACCACATTCGTACTCGTTGAATGGATTCCGAATACGCCCATCATATCGGTCGCGGCATACTCGCACAACTTCAAGCCCTTCTCTAACTACGCCTTCGAGCATCAGGTGAGAGGCTACCTGGTATTCAATACCGGTCCATACTTCGTCGCTGTAAACAAAGGGGATAGATAATTCCCCGCCTCGCGGCCAGGTGCACAGAAGCAGACCGCCGTCTTTACCCAAAGCAAAAGCAGGCCGTTGCGGATTAGGATGGTCAGAAAGGTCGTGTTTGAGATTATACTTGTGAACAGCTATTAAATGGCTTTTTACCTTTTCTGCATCGACGATTTCGCCGAGTCCGGCTGTGCGCGCAATCCAGAAACCAAGAACTCCATCCGACAGACAACCCGTACCATATTGGTACTTGGGTCCCTGCGTATTAAGCATGTTCACGATGTGGTTATAACCCGGTCCGTTTTGTGAAGTATTGAGCGGACTAAACTTGGCATTCAAACCTTCCGTTTGGATTTTTTGGTAGAAGTACTCTCCGTTGTAAAGCTCGGTCTCAAGGAATTTTTTTCCTTTAACCAGCAACTCACGATAACGAGAGGCATCTTCATTCATTGCTTTGCCCATTTCTACCGCGGCAGCAAGCGCACCGAGGTAAAAGCTGGAACAGTGCCCGTCCGGGCCCCAGTATTCGATATCATATGTATTATGATGGGGCTCTTCCAAAACGCCTTTGCCCCTGGGATCCCACGTGTTAATGCAATAGTCCAGGCTGATTTTGACCTTAGGCCACAATTGTTTGAGCCAGAGCGTATCCCCGGAGATGCGCCATTCACGGTAAACTTTCATAATTCCGCCGAGCTGCCCATCGGATGCGGCATGAAAATCGTGTGTGGTCGGGCGTATGGGTAAAGCTGTTCGAAAAGTCTGATGTCCACGTTCATCCTGGCTTTCAGTAAACTCTGTCTCTCGCAGAGTCCGTTCAAGTGAAGGAAATAAATGAGGTATCGCCTGAGCATAATTCCAGACGTGTGTGCAGGTGCCGTGGCAGCAGCCCCGTTCATCACTGCAACCCTCGAAACACCAGAGCCGGCCATTTCTTTGCCTAAGGACTGTCGGACTTTTGAGAATAGTCAAGTTGGCTGCAACGGCCTCGATAACTTCGGCGGGTAAAGTTGAGTCATAAAAAGTGTCTGTGAACAAAGCTGTTTTGCGGCGCAAATCATTATAGTTACGACGCCAGTAGCGTGCAACTTCCCTGATGTCCTTGAACCGGCCGGCATACCAGGGAACATAGTTGCCGTGGCAATCACATTCACTGTCTTCGCAGTCAGCAGCTTCAGGCGCATCCTTACCCAGGCGCAGGCTGGTATTGGGCACATACCAAACGAACATCAAACGAACAGTTTTTTCCTCGCCGGGCTTTAATGTTAAAGCCACGAACAAAGAAGCGCCCGGGCACGCCCCATCAACCGGTGGGTTTTCGAGCAGTCGAGCTTCCTGAATGTTCTTCCAGGCAAGAGTAAGGGAATCCCACCAGCCGCCCTTAAACCAGCAGTGGTCAACAACT
>JACNGQ010000362.1 GCA_014384025.1 Planctomycetota bacterium
AAGCGATCGAGCGAGCAACTTTTGGATTTGTGGCTTAAGGATTATGATGCGTTTGGTGGAAAAAGCGTGATACGCAGAAAGTAGAAGAAAAACGGGATGTTATACGGAAACCATATAAGAACCCTAATAAGAAGGAGAACTGAGCTAAGTCGTTTTCAAGAGATTACTTATGGACTTTGGATAAAGGAGTGTTATACGGACACTAAAAGAGGTCCAGCGTCTTATACGGAAACCATATATACATTGTTAGATGTAAAAATAATATAAAATAGGAATTTCTTATGAAATCAAGAATGAAAGAATGTCCCGAGTGCAATCAAAAAGATGCTATTTATGAAAATATAAATCAAATAAACAAGTCTATGATGATCGTGAAATGTACTCTTTGTAACAAGCAATTTGAAAGATCACTTCATCAAATGAATGTAGAAGGAGATGTTGTTATAGAATCTTAATTTAAGAATGTGGAGGAAATAAAATATGCGATTAATCCTTATTTTAACAATGGCTGTATTTTTAAGTAGTTGTGCAACAGGCTCATACATTATTACCGGAGAAAAACGTCCAGCTATCAGTTCAAGTGAAGTAAAAGTTTATCTTGAACCGCCTCAGAAATATGAAACTATTGGTATTGTTGAAGCAGCCAGTGATGTAGAATTATCTACTCAAGCAGCACAGGACAGAGTAATTAATGAATTAAAAAAGCAAGCATCAAAGATTGGTGCCAATGGAGTAATTCTTCTTATAGTGTATGATAAATCTGGAGACACTTACGGTTTCTATTCAGGAAATACTTTTTTTGCAAGCACAGATGAAACAAAAGTTGCAAAAGGAAAAGCTATTTTTGTCATTAATGAATAAGAATAAACATCTAACAATGCAATCAAGCTGACTTTTTGGGCGCCCTTTCTGGGCTCCCAAAAAGCAGCTTATTTTTATGTTAGCTAGGAGAAATTAATGAGAATACCGACATCTCGAAACCCATCAAAAACAATGTCAGTAGATCCCCACAGGTCTATGTCAATCGATCCAAGAAGAACAATGTCGATTGATCCTAATCGAACCATGTCTATAGATCCGCACCGAACCATGTCGATAGATCCAAGAAGAACAATGTCCATTGACCCAAATCGGACGATGTCGATAGATCCAAACCGCACGATGTCTATCGACCCTAGAAGAACAATGTCTATCGACCCGAACAGATCGATGAGCATTGATCCCTTCAGAACCTCAGAAATTAAAGGAAAGTATATCTTAAATCTTGATCACATTCCTTCGGGCTTCACCGTTACTGCGAATGATCGAGTAATTCTCATTTTCGACTCAAACAAGAAATGGGTATCATTTGCAGTATCTAACAATAAAGGTGGATATAATCAGTTCGACACGGCATGTAATTGGGAAGCGTTTTGGGTGCCTTCAGGACATGGAAATTTCAACATTTTTTCCACAGATCGAAACTGGATATACTTCACAACTTAATGAGCTAACGTGCAGGTGCTGACGGACGGCTAACCGCCGCCGCAGACCTATGTGTTAGGGAACGAATATGATATCATGTGAGTATAGACTATGGGCAGAGAGGTGTTATACTGATAATTAGAGAGATTCGGCGTATTAAATGGAAACCATATATACATTGTTATCCTGAGGATATTCGGTGAATCTTTATATTGACGAGAGTGGAAACACTGGTTCTGATTACTTGAGCGATGATCAGCCTCTTTTTGTCATCGGTATACACTGGATGGGTGAAGATGATTTTAATACTCTGAAAAACGAGGTTTTTGCACAATACAAGGCTGATGAGATCAAGTTTAAGAACTTAAAACGCAGAAATGACAAGCGGAAAATGCTAGGTGTTATCAGCTTTCTTGAAAAAAGAAAAGATCGTTTCTGTGTTTATATTGTTCATAAGAAGAGTGTGTTGATTGAGAAATTTGTCCTTGATTGTATCGAACCTGTGTTTTGGAGAGATGGAATTGATCTATCTGAAAAGGGAGGGATACTTGCATACGCCAATATGTTGAATATGCTACTACAGTCAGAAATGGGAAATCATTGGTATAATGCCTTCTTATCAAAATACAATACATTTATAAGGACGAAAGACAATGAAACACTTTCCGATTTGGAATCACATTGTGCTACTGCTGTTAAAAATAGCAGAGATATGTTGATTCCATTTATTGCTTATCCGTCACTCGCCCTATGTGAAATTAATACAGATAGCTATAGGCCAGATGTTTACCAAGCATTAATTATCGGATTATTAGTGCATATTCGCAACTATTTTGGCGTGGATACATTTAATATTGTGTATGATCAAATCAACAGTGTAAAAGAACATGATTTGAAAGGCTTAGTCAGTCAACTTGAGAAAATTGAAAATGAAGTGACTGTAAGCTCTATATGTAAAATAATTCCTGGGATTGAGATCGAAGGTGTAAATCATGGGGATTCGAAAAAGATAGTTTTAATACAGCTTGCAGACTTAATTGCTGGTATAACAAATTATTCCCTATTACCCATAAATCAAAATAGTGACATTTCTGAGGCATATCAGAACATGCTTGATGATAGAAATTTGATACATAAGATATGCTCAAAAGCTGTAACGCCTGAAGAACTTGGAACAGAGATGTCCTCAGGCCTGATAAGCCAATTCATAAACATGCATGGAATAGAATAAGATTTGGATAACATCCGGCTTCATTGATACCTCTCGCAAGCTCGCGTCTCATAAGCTGGCCCGTTCGGGAACGAATATGATATCGTATGAGTATGGACTTCGGGTAAAGGGAAAATAGACAAGTAATATTAAAAATCAAAGTGTAAAAAGCAAAATTGTGGAGGCCCTTCGGGCAGCTATTCAATCAGATCCCTCCACTCCGGTCGGGATGACCCCCGAACCCCGGCAGAAAAACAGGTAAGCGTACACCGGGGGTAAACTCCGAAGCAAGCGAGTTAGAGTCGAGGGTAAACTCAGTGTCGACTCGCTACTTCCGTCGGTATTGAGAATAAACAGTGGGGCAAGCCCCAGCCTACAAAACTGAGGCTCGAAGAGGCAAGGGATTTTATATGGAAAGCATATATACATTGTTATAACGAAAGTTATCATGACAATCAAAAACGGAGGAATCATGAAACTGACTATCGCGCAATTTAGTATTGGGCCGGACATTGGAGCAAACAAAGACAAAATACTCTCGGTGCTTCAGTCTGCCGGGAGAAATGAATGGATTATCTTCCCCGAAGGTGCACTGTCAGGTTACTTTCCTGAGAAAGACAGCTACTTCGAAGAGCTGGATGGGGCAGAGCTTACAAACACCATGAACGAGATAGCGGACGAAGTAAAACGGTGCGGATGCTATTGTCTTTACGGGTCCGCAACATACGGCGATGAGGGATGGCTGAATTCAGTCGTCATTGAGAACCATTCGGGGCAGCGACAGCTCTATCACAAGATCGAACTATCCGCCCTTGACCGCAGACATTTTAAGCCCGGGCGGGAAATTCCTGTGTACAGGCTGGATGGCGTAACATTCGGTGTCCAGATGTGCCGTGAACTTATCTTTCCCGAAGCATGGCGATCTTTAAAAAAGCAAGGTGCTCAGGTTGTTTTTCATATCAATAACGCCCTCAACGACCATGACCAGATTTGGCGCAGTATTTCAATCGCGCGAGCCGTGGAAAATGCTAATTTTGTTTGCAGTGTGAACAACGGGGCGTTTGGTCAGAAATTGTCGTCCCATGTTGTGTCACCAAGCGGCAAGGTAATACTTGAAACAGAACCTTCACAAGAGCAGACAATCTCAGTCGATGTAGAGTTATCAGAGGTTATTGACAACTTAGCCAATCGAAGAGACTATTAGAAACCGCGTGTGCAAACAAGTTGCACATACCACCTACAAATAAAATTAGAATTTATTTGACATAAAGAGTTTTTAGACGTAATATATATAATTGGCAGGCATGTGCAGGATTAATCGTAGGTTGTCCGCAAGGGCAGCAGCGCGTATAGCGTGGGTTCCTACGACCTGAGGTCTGCCTTTTTATTTAAGCTCTGAGAGCCATCTTAAACTCTCGTTTTTGATCAAACCCGGTATTGCTTCTCTTGGTACAACTTTTAATCCATATCCTTTTATACTCAGTTCATGGCAATAAAGAACGGGCGCAAGCGTTTGAAGATAACGCGGCTCTGTATTGCCAAACTTATCACGTTCTAAAGCGTTAAAAAATGCTCCGGCAGTTGCATCTGCAAGCTGGAGACCCATAGATTTACCTGGTGTATATGTTTTAATTTTATCAATGAGAACCTTATCAAACTCAATTCGAATATCTTGCCCTGATTCCTGCTGCTTTTTAAGCAAACGCAGATAATCTCGCATTTCGTCATAAGACATTCCCTGTCGATTTGATAAAAGCAACTCAGCAGTACCATCACCTCCCCACTTTTTGGGATTATGTCTATCACGAACCAACCAAGATATCCTTTCAATAAGATATCTAACCGCATAAAAATATAAACGATATCTTTGCTGAAATTTCTCAGGTTCCAGCAAAGATGGTTTATGAACACAAACAGCTATAAGTCTAGCTCGCAGATTTGCCACAATCTGAGCATAACGAACTTTTTGAGGATGCTTCAAATCTTTCCAATGGATATGTTTTCTTGGATGTAGTTTAAATTCATCGCGGACTTTATCGATTACCTTGACGGTTTCAATGTCGGTTTTCTTCCGGGTAACAAACGCAGACAAAACGAACCAGTCACTACTTATTTGCTCACCAACTCTTGTGCGAAACTTAAAACCTTCGTCCCCAGATTCATCAATATAAGCTACAAATGAAACAGTCATTATTTTTGAAAAACTCCTTTTTTTGTACAAACACAATTCAAACTCGCTGCAAAGTTAATATAAAACACAAGGCACAAGAGCACAAGGGAAAAGTGAATTTAGAGTTAAGAATTAAGAAGGTCGGATGGAGAGAAGGAATTTGGACAGATACGTAGTAAGGGCGGTTCGCGCAGAAGCCCCTACAATGATAACGGTAAGCAGACACCGGGGCTTTCGATTGACTATTCGGTTTGATCCCCGATTACGGCATTCGGGGACAAGGATTCTTTACTACGCTCCCTGCTTTTGTATTTTGCTTATTCTTTTATGCGACGAGGGTTTTGGCTATATCGACCGCTGAGGCGGCGTCTGCTGCGTAGCCGTCGGCACCGATTTTGTCCGCGTAGCCCTGTGTTACGGGCGCACCGCCTATCATAATCTTGGCTTTAACACCGGCATCTTTAATTGCCTTTATGGCTTTTTCCATACCGGGCATTGTCGTAGTCAAAAGTGCGCTCATACCGACCACCTGGACACCCTGAGCTTTAATCTGCTCGACAAACTTATCCGGATTGACATCCACTCCGAGGTCTATAACCTCAAAGCCGGCACCTTTGAGCATCATTGCCACTAAATTTTTTCCGATATCGTGTAAATCACCCTGGACGGTCCCTATCAGGCATTTTCCAATAGGTTTGACGCCGGCCTTTACCAGTTCCGGCTCAAGAAATTCCATCGCCATTTTCATTGCCCGGGCAGCAATAAGCACCTCAGGTATGTAAACCTCATTTTTCTTGAAACGAGCGCCGATGACGTCCATACCGGCAATAAGTCCGTCATTTAGCACACTTTTAGCGGGTGTGCCTTCTTCAAGAGCGGCTTTTGTGATTTCGACCGCTGCGCTTTGGTCGCCTTTGATAACTGCATCAACTAATGCTTTCAAATCCGCCATCTCAGTTCACCTCAATAAAACAAGCTTTTCTGTTTACATACGTTAATTTGCTATTCCAACAATTAGACCGTAATTAAACATTATTTCACAGCTTCTAACAAGCGCAAAATTTCAGGGAACGTCTAAAAATTTCTATACATCTATATAGGACGTAGTAGAGGACCGGTTTCTGTAAAAAAGCCCGTATATGGAAAGGTGCTTAAGGTATTATCCGATAAAAAAGAACTTATCTAAAGGGGCTTTTGTGCAAGGCCGATAGTAAAAAAGAACCGGATTGGAGGCAGGAAGCTAAAAATTCACCATTTCGTGAAGGAGTATAAAAAACAATATCACGGCCGGAAAGGTCATTGTAGCAGAGATTAACTGATGAGGACGCACTCAAGAGAAAAAAAAGTTCTTGTGATTCTGGGTATTTCCATCACACTTGGCGCAGTAATTCTCAATGCTCTGGGCCATAATCCTCCATCGGCGGGTGCTTTTTGTCTTTCACGCTATTATCGTCTTGGCTCTGTTCAAAAAGCCATTCTTTCCCGAGCCGACCAATCCACGAGACGCTGGAGCCAAATCGAGGTTGATTACAGCGGTACCGAATCCGGCAATATCGAGCAGCTGGCCTTATTAAGCAAGGTGGACAGTCCCGAGGATTTTAACTACCATTTTGTTATCTGCAATGGTAACGGGGGGAAAGACGGCCAGATACAACCAACTGAAAAATGGCAAAGACAATCTACGATCATACCGGAACAAAGCCGGAACGATGAACGGGATTTTTTCGAAACACCAACGAGACAGACTATTTATATCTGCGTTATAGCCGATAACGAAAACTCTTTTCCTACTGACTTTCAGGTAAAAAGGACAGAGGAGCTTGTCGAAGGCCTGTGCAGAAAGTTCAACATTCAGCCGGAATCCATAAGTTATGCGGATAGCCGGCAATAGCAGGACTCTAAAGAAGAGAACCTCACCGCTTATACTCCCGTAACTTTCGGATTAACCTTTTTTGGATTTTTATAGGACTTAATCCGGTCGGCTTATAATTACTATCGGTACTCGGGAAAATCACAGGATTTGGCACATAACAAAAGGAAAGAGCATCACTAATAATAGAGATTCTTTATGTTTATAAAAAGCGTCAAGCTGCCATAACCTATTGTCTATATAGCAGATATGATTGCCGGCGTAGTCATGCTGAGCGGTTTTATTGTGTTGTTAAATTCGGTTTCTTCGATACAAACGTCACAACACGAACTGCATAACAGGTATCCACATAAAGAGGAATCCGTGTAAAGTGCCTTTTTTATAAAGCCGAACAACAGAATGATTTAGCATCCTGGCATGATGCCCGTTGCTGCGGCTTTTGGGAGCAATGAAATATTGTGATAAGGATTTCTCATCCCGATAATGCCAGCCGAGATGTGAATATAAAATAAGGCGATGGCACACGACAAGTATAAGAATTTAAGGACGAATCGAAATGATAACGGACTCAATATTAGGCATGTTCAGTATGGATATGGGTATCGACCTGGGTACATGCAATACTCTGGTATGTGTCCGGGACAAAGGTATTGTCCTCAATGAGCCATCGGTAGTTGCTGTTCGCAAAGGGACCAATATCGTTCTGAATAACGGTCAGGCCGTAGGCCTGGTTGCACGGGATATGTTAGGCAAAACGCCCGGCTCTATAAGTGCAATTCGGCCTCTCAAAGACGGTGTAATCAGCGACTTCGAAGTTACCGAGGCGATGCTGACCTATTTCATCAGGAAAGCGCAAGGCAGGAGCGGCCTTTGCAGACCTCGAGTTGTAATCGCCGTTCCTGGCGGCATAACCGATGTCGAACGTCAGGCGGTAATAGGTACCGCCGAACGTGCCGGTGCCCGCAAAGTCTATCTGGTCGATGAGCCGATGGCTGCGGGAATCGGCGCCAATCTGCCAATCTCCGAGCCGACGGCCTCAATGATTGTCGATATCGGCGGCGGAACAACCGAGGTGGCCATAATGAGCCTGGCCGATATTGCCGCGTCCGAATCAATCCGCGTCGGCGGTGACGATATGGACGATGCGGTAATCAATCATCTGAAGAAGACTTATAATCTGCTCATCGGTGAGGCACGAGCTGAAAAAGTGAAGATACAAATCGGCTCTGCGGTACCATTGCAAGAAGAATTAGTTATGGAAATAGCCGGCAGGGACACCATCTCCGGCATGCCGAGAAAAATCGTCATAACAAGTGAGGAAGTCCGCGAGGCACTTCGAGGGCCAATCTCCATGATTATCGATGCGGTAGCGACAACTCTGGAGAAGGCCCAGCCGGAATTGTCCGCCGACCTTATCGACAACGGCATTCACATCTGCGGCGGCGGCTCATTACTGCGTGGAATGGACTCAGCATTAGCAAATGCAACCGGCCTTAGAGTCGAAAGGGTCGAGGACCCCCTCAGCTCAGTAGCCCGCGGTACCAGTGTTTACTTGGAAAACCTGGAATTGTGGAAGGACACAATGAACCATAACGAGCATGGATGGGAATAACTCGTAGTTCAGTCGCACGTGATAAATACACGATACAACCATGGCACGGAATGTGAGCAAAGTCTCAGGACGAATGTTGTTTATCTGGTTTATGTTAGCCGGACTTATTTTTTTCTTTGCCCCGCCAAAGATAACGAATAAGTTTCAGTTCGGATTTGTCCGCATTTTTCGCAAGCCTTTAAGTATCGGCAGAAACTTTTCGCTTTCAGCTTCGCGTTTGATGGCATCGGAACAGAGCATAACCGAAGATGTCGTAAGTAGAGAGAGATACGAGAAGCTTCATAATCATCTCGCCAATGTTACAGAATGGTTGAAACAGGAGCGAGAAAAGGTTGAAAAATTAACGGGACTGCGAGACAGACCTGTCTGGAAAGGTGTGGATTTCGTATTAGGGGAGGTGATTGCCGCCTCTGTTAACGGTCTGCGCGGTGAGCTTATAATCAACCGCGGTGAAAAAGACGGCCTGGCTAAAAACCAATTCATTCTTGCCAACGAGAGCATAGTCGGAACCATATTCAAGGTGGACGACCGCACCGCTCAGATCAAACTGATTAGCGACCCGGCATCCAAAATTGCAGTAAAAATAGCACAATTTAATATGGACAGGATAATGCAGGGTGACGGCAACAGCTCTGCCAAGGTTCAACTGGTCCCGACAAAATACAAAATTAACATCGGCGATATTGTTTATGCCCAGAAAAGACCCGGATTCCTTAGTACACCAGTGATTGTTGGAACGGTAGCTGAATGCAAAAGCGACGATGAAAATCCTCTGGTCTGGGATATAACGGTTCAACCGGCCTGCGATATAAAGAGCCTGACGGATGTAGCTGCTATCGTAATGAATCCCCAAAATTAGCTTATTTGTTTTTCCAATTCACTCAATTCAAACACTAAATCAGGATTCTATTGCAATTCTTATTTGCCTGGTGTAAAATACCTTTCCTGATATATGTGATATGCTTCGCTCGATGTTGTATCGTGCAAAAGATATCCGGCAGCAGTACCAGAATTACCGGGGTGTAGCTCAGCTTGGCTAGAGCGCCTGCTTTGGGAGCAGGAGGCCGTAGGTTCGAATCCTATCACCCCGATTGCACCGTTTTCCAATGAACCATCAGAAATATTTTTTCGCTTATTTTGAAATGAAAAAATCCAATCACCCAAGACATAAAGTCAATTCATTAACAGTACCGATTCAGCATCTAATCATATTTCGGAGAAAAACCATGAGAAGCTTAACAAGAACAATCGTGCTGGCATTTATTGCCGCAATGATGATGGGAATACCTTGCA
>JACNGQ010000182.1 GCA_014384025.1 Planctomycetota bacterium
TGTGGTCTTTAATGGGCGAGTGCAGGTAGATAACATAGTAGTACGGCGAAAAAAATCGGATCACCGGACACGCGCTGTATTCGTGGTTCACACCGGTGAAGATCAGACCCGGCATCTTCTCCCACTGCGACAGATCTCCGGACCGGGCGAACTTGAAACAAAACTGCACGGGCTTGTTCGACTCATAAGCCATCAGAAAGCCCTTCTCATCGCGGCATACAGACGCATTGAAAAGGTGCTCGTTTCCTTCCCTCGGAATCGCCGGCTCGCGCTTCCACGTCTTGAGATCGCGGCTCGAGAAGTGATAGAGGCTTTGGAACCAGTCATGGTTGCTCCCTTCGCTGGCGAACACGTGGAGTTCCGGCCCGTTCATAAAAGCGCTGGCGAAGGAGTGACCTTCGCCGAAGCGGCACAATTCATTGCCCGTGTTCAGGTCGATGGCGTAGAGATACATGCTCTTAGTATAGTCGTCGGTGTTGTTCTTGGTGTCATCGCGATAATTGAGCACATGCAGCGGCCGGCCACCTGTGAAGACGACCGGCGTGTTCTCCATGGCCCTGGGCATAGCGAAGGGCAATTTCGTCAACTTGGGCCGCTTGGAGTTCGCCGGGGATTGAGAGGGAAGTCGTGGTGGGGCGATCTGAAAGAACAGGTCCGTGGGCCACAGCCCCAGCCGCTCGAAGCCTTCGGGCACGTCTTGCTTGAATTGCACGTAAGCTCTCGTTTTACCCCGGGTCGTATAAGTTACTGCTTTCCTCGCCTCTCCAGATGTAAAGACACTGTAACCGGCCAGAATACAGTCCTCCACATCGACATGCAGTCGTCCAGTGGGCGCGTGCCCTTGCGTACAGATGATACCCGTGGACTTCCCGCCCATTTCCGGCTGGGTGAAGTTCAGCACGATCATGCGGCAGTTGACAAATCTCGCCCGAGCACAGCCGCTGGCGTAGGAAATGGCCACAGCATTGTCAGAATGTACAAGGGTGCAATCTTCGAAAACGACGTGGGGATATTTGGGCATCGCCTTCTCCCATCCTCCCACCAGGACGGCCGCAGTATCACCGACCCAGTCGAGGGCGAGAAAGTAGCACCGCCGAAACACGCTTGGCTCATTCTCTCGCACCGTCGGATAGACCACTCCGCCGCCGAAAGCGCGGCCCGTGCCCACACAGTCCTCGACCACAACGGTGAATCCCTCACCGCTCTTGTTGGTGAGGTCCCAGAAGAAGCCGGCGTCTCCTCCAGCCGTGTAGAGATGACGCAGGTTCCATCGATCCCAGATGATGCTGGAGAAGGTCTCCTGGTTGTTACCATGCGGCCAATGTTTGTCAGAGGCGCGAATCGGCCCCCACCAATCCCAGCTCTTGAATCCCTTTTCGGGATCTCCGGAATCGATTACTGTCCAGCCTTTGGCGCCGGAGCCGTGACTGCCGTCGAAATCGCCGATCAGGTTGTTGTATGCTGCTGTTGCACCTTTGTGGGCCGGCGCTAAATTGGCCTCGACATAGGTGTCTGGCCGGATAATGACGTTATGGCCGCCCTTGTCATCGGGCACGGCATTAAGTGCCTTCTGAATGGTATGGAAAGCGGTTTTCCAGCTCCGCCCGTCCGTGTTGTCGCCCAGCTTGGAAACGTAGAGCGTCACTCCGCGTCGAATGTCATTCGGAGCAGCAGATGGTTCCGTCCCCAGTGAGATGCAAGGCGAAAGGATTGCTGTGAGCAGCGTCAGCAGGAAGATGGTTTTCATGATAGCAAGGGCAAATCCCCAAGGCAGTAATCTGTGAAGTAGTTGCCGCGTCATTGTCTAATCCTCCATTCAAACATATCTGGTGGTTCCCGGTCTCGCCCAACAATGTTTATCTGGTTTCCGTATAACATCCCAGGCGAGTATGAAACCACAAATCGCGACGTTACCGCTTCAGAGCTGTCCGCGATCTTCAATCATAGATGCTGTCCCTCTGTTGAGCAAGAAAAAACGGGGAAAAAATGAGCCCATTCTACCTTTCTCCTTTATTATGTGGTTTGTATCTTGGGTTTACTTCGTGAGATAGGCGCAGCCGTCATTGAACTTCAGGGAGACAGTTGGCAGTCACGGAGATTTTTTGTGATTTCAATTGAAATTCTACATGTAATATGTTATAATACGCATATATTAGCCAGCAGGCTAACGCAAATCGCCAGTAGGCGAAGTTCAGGCCGGAAAGCCAAGTCAAACTTGTCCCGGATTGTCTACATCGGGATTCCCTTAAGGAAATCTTATGACTATATACCAAATACTAATGACTAAATACAAACGACTATTCACTAACGACTATCAAATCTCTACGAATTCTTACGTACGAAATTATAAGCAAATTATGCAAAACAAACCCAATTTTGAAAATGACAAAATGGACATAAGTTTAGACTTGGCAAAGGATTACAAAGAATATACGGATAATACCCATGGAAAAACAAACCCAATTCAAAGCCAATTTAAACCCAAACAAACCCAATTTAAGCCAATTTTAAGGCCTGGCAAAGCCAAAACAAACCCAAACAAAGCCAATTTCAAACGGGGCATATACTCATTGACAGGGCAAAGCAGATTCATTACTATGGTAGCTGATAAAATAGGAAAAATATACGGAGGTGACTGGTGCCTGGTGGTGCCCCTGGTCTTCAAAGCCAGTGTGGGGCTGATAAGGTCCCGGGTGGGTTCGATTCCCATTCGCCTCCGCCATTTATTTCCGGGCCGGATAAAACAGGACTATTTGCTTGTCCTTGGCCGATATTAAAGTATAATGAATCAGAATGTAGTATTTGAATAATAGAAGTCGTTTTCATGCTGACAAAAAATACAAAAATCATCGTTTTTTTCCTGTTTATTCTGCTCGGGGCGGTTTTAATCACGTACGGCGCGGTTTTTCATTCTACGAACGTTTTACCCCAAAACCAGGACGGTTCTCCGGCGGTTGCCAAATCTGAACCGGCTCTTATCAAAGATGCTTCAGTTGGCGGCCTAACGAGAGATGAGTCGGGCAAGATTAAGCAAACATACACCGGCCAATCTCCGCAAGCATGCGCTACGTGAGGCACTTAAAAAGGGGACCATGGTGGCCATGGTCGAAAAGACTAAATTAAGCAATTTCGCTTCAAAAATTCTCGGCTGGCGGATGTGGGTGCAATCGGCATTCCTTCTGGTTTGGCTGGACCCATTGGGTCTGCGTATGCACACTGTCTGCTCGCCTGTTTTTCATTGTTATGCGTGCCCGTTGTCAACTTTCGCCTGTCCTATCGGAATCATCGCCCAGTTCGGCGCACTGCATATCTTTCCATTTATAGCAGTTGGGTTGTTAATAGCGGTCGGCGTTTTATTTGGGACTCTTATATGCGGCTGGGTTTGTCCCTTTGGTTTTCTGCAGGATATTGTCGCCAAAATTCCAACACCCAGGTTCGACCTGCCTAAATGGACTGGTAATTTGCGTTATGTAGTTTTAATTGTCACAGTGCTTGCAGTACCTTATTTTTTCGGCGAAGGGCATTGGCTTTTTGTCTGTCGGGTCTGTCCGGCCGGAGCGCTTGAAGCGGCGGTGCCAAATATGGTCGGCCAGGCGGTTGGAGGCGATAAAATTATCTGGCCGAGCGCATTGAAGCTGACTATCCTCGGGCTGTTTTTAATAGCTATTTTCTTTATGAAAAGACCGTGGTGCAGGATATTGTGTCCGCTTGGTGCGATATTTTCACTTTTCAATCGTGTATCCGCATTCTTCCTGCGATTTAATCCTTATCAGTGTACCGAATGCAAACAGTGCCATAAAATGTGCGAGTACGGCATAGAGCCGGAAAAGAGCCCGAATGATTCGCGGTGCGTTCGCTGCCTTGAGTGCATCGGCTGCAAGCCGGGCGCATTGACTCTCGGCAGTATCTTTGAAAATTCAAAAACAAACACTTCTCTCGATATTGAGAAACGGGAGTAAACTGCGATAATTATTATTGATTTAGCGGATCAAATCCGGCAGAATATATAGTGTTCTACTGATTTAGGATAAGGAGTTAACGATGAAACAAGTTTGCAGAAAAGCTTTCCGAAACACTCCCTTCTGGTTGACAATCGTATTTCTACTGGTATCCCTGATAGCAAATATCGGCGAAGGTCAACAAAGCAAAATGCCTCGCGGTTATAATCCCAAGATTAATATTGGAGAATTTCCACCCGATTTCGAACTGCCCAGACTGGTGATTGAAACCGATGAAACGGGAAAATCTCAGGGAGTAATCAGCGAAACCGATACAGTGAAATTATCATCCTTCCGGGGTAAAAAACCGGTCTGCATGATTATGTCGAGCTATACGTGACCCCCGTTTACATCCCGTGCAGCAGACATGGAAAGATTGTACGCGTCGTACAATGAAGATATCGAGTTCCTGATTGTTTACATCCGCGAGGCCCACCCTGAAATGTTGAGAGAGGGCAACAAAACGGGCATCGTCGGCAGACCAAAAGATATTGATGAGCGGATTATTCTCGCGAGCGAGTGTGTAGCCAGGTACAAATTTACCATACCGATGGTCATAGACGGTATGGACGGCAAGGTCAATGACGATTATAAGGCCTGGCCTGTCCGGGTTACCGTTACTGATATTGACGGCAAGGTTGCCTTTTACGCCGGGCCCGGGCCTTTTGATTTCAGACTTCCGCCTGTTGAAAGGGTACTGAAAAAACTTATCGCCAACGGCGGCCGGATGCCGCCACCACCGGTGCCGCAATGGGGACAGACGGTTAACGGTCTGCGCTGCGGGCTAAGTATCGATCCGGAAAAACTGGTTATGGGTGACGTAGTTGCGGCCAAATTAATATTTGAGAACACGACCGACAAACCAATTGACTTCTATTACAAAGCTGCCGACGCTGCCAAAAACATTGAGATTATTAATAGCAGCGGACAGGCTTTGAGCATTAAAGCCGGTGGTGGTAGTCGAATGCGTTCGAGGAGCAGTAATCCGGTTCAGAGGATTGCCCCCGGAAAAGCTTTTGAAGCCGAAGTCGAAGGTACAGTCGTTGCTCCCGGCGACCAGGCGGTGTTTGCTGTGGGGCAATTCAGCGCTGTGTACAACAACGAAGTCAATGACGATACGCTGGCTCAAATCGAGCCGGCTCCCGCACGAGGGGCTTGGAAAGGTAAACTCAGTTCGGGTAAGTTTGCTATCGATTTAGAGCTGCCTCATCAGGAGGGGTGTATCGATTGTCACGGTGAGTCGGATTATCACCACGTAAAGGATGAAAACTGTGAGTACTGCCATGTAGGAGAAGTTGGTACTGATGACTTTGGTGAAAAGGATGAGGTGTGTGTCGATTGCCATCCCCGCGAAGGTGTGTATGGCCGCAGACAAATCCTTGGACCGGAAGGAGAATTTGATCTGGCTTCGAAGCACATTTCCGGCGAGATTACAGACAAAAGCTGCCTGTTATGTCATGACAACAGTAAACATCGCAACGGTGTCGTAAGTCTGATTGACCCGGATTCCGGTGGCGCTGAGCCCTGGACGGGTACTCGTACGGAATTCTGTCTGACCTGTCACGATGGCCAGCCGCCTGACGGCCTGTCTTTTCCTGCGAAATCCATGGGCACCGGATTCGACAAAAAAGAATTCCTGGGCTCAGCCCTTTCACGGATTAAGGATGGCTGCAGCTATTGCCATACTCCGCACGGTTCACAATATCCGTCACTATTAAAGAATCTGCATAGCCACTGATAAAAATGCGTGGGTGAAGTTGAAGAAGATTACACTTTCTTCGAGCTGTGACGCGAGCGGTGTTTTCTGAGACCGGATTACTGTCTCCAAGTCTTATCCGGCGTTGTCTTTATTGCTCAGAGGAGAGGTTGGTATCAGACTGCGCTGCAGTTGTCGGCATCGATTTGAGACGCAAACATGCATAAAATCGTTCTCGGAAAAAGGGACTGTAAAATGCCAAAATCATAAAGGGAAATACAATAACATATAAACAGGCGCCTAAAATCAGGCTTACTATGGGGATCATAATCAATACTGAAGAAATGGAAACAGTTATTTTTTGAATAATACACATACTGAAGAAAAGCACAAACATACTCACAAGACAGACCACTATAGTCCAGAAGGCAAGATATAGCATAAATCGTAAGCTGCTGTAACGAATTCGGCATCGCCAACCTGCCAGGACAAAGCCAAGCAGAATTACCAATGCCGACATAATTGACATTATCAGGGTTTCGAAGGTTTGCTGCGAAAAGTTAAGTCCGAAGTAGGATATTTCGCCTACCAGACAAATGACTGCCATTAGGGCAAGAGCCCGAAGAAATGTGAGAAAGTGATTGCGATTTCCAAGCTTATGTGCTATCAAACCCATTACAGTGATACTTATAGATATAGATTGAAACAGCATATCATACTGTTGGACAACTGAGGAAGACATGCCTGAGATATTCTTTAAGAGCAGGTATAATAGATTCACAATCACAAGCGGCGCAATGATAAGCAGCGCCCGGCGATCATGGTTTGACTTGGGTAATACAAACGCAACAATCAATGCCAGCCACAAAAGCACTCCTGGCGCTGAGTAATGCCACATCCAATTATAAATGACTGCTGCACTTTGTTTTGTTCCCAGTATTCCGATATCCTGTGAAGCGACAATCCTGAATTTGCCAAAGGTTTTTGGAGGTACTCGCCACGAGTACGAGCATGTGCCGCCTCAGCCAAACTCGAACTTGCCTGATGCTATTTCTTTGTCCCCTTTATAAATAGTAAAAGTGGGCGGTTTGCTCCTGTCTGAGCTGGTATATATTTCACCACCACCACCAAGCAGCTCATAATTCAATATAAGAGCACTTCCCCGTCTTTTAACTTTCACTGTTTGTGTCAGAGGGGCACCGAGTTTTAACACTGCCGGCCTATCCTCGGCAATGGTTACCCAATCACCAGAAGGTGTGCGATTACTCCGGCAAGAGTATCCGTCTATCAGATGTGTCTCCAGCAGATGATATTCTCCCACTGGCAATTTTACGATTTCGTCCGGATGGTCTAAGCTTTGCGTTCGTCCATCTCTTTGCCTCAGAACCAGCCGCTCAATATATTTACCCTCGATCTTTAGTTCGCCTTTGGCAGAATCCTGCTTATTGGTCTCCTGCGCCGGGCATATACATACTGCAGTTATCAACAGAAGTGAAATGACTGTAATTTGATTGATTCGTCTGAATTTGGGGCTCTGTGCGAATATCATTTTTTCATACCTTTCTCGCTGCTCATCTATTTAATATTATAGACGCAAAGCGGTCTTTTGCGTTACAAAAAAACAAAGATTTCTATGCCCCTGTATTTTCAATCCTGATGAATCACAATCTGCCGTGTTGCTGTTACTTTTCCGTAAAGCTCCAGCGTATCGTACTGAACCTGTACGTTGAAAGTCTCTTCGTTTCCGTTTAGTTTAAGGTCGGTTGGCACTCGCCACGAGTACCCGCAGGTGCCGTCTCACCCGAAGGGCATGGCGCCCTCGGTGACCTTTTCGCCGTTGGTACGTGTGATGAGGACTCGTGGCACAACCTTGTCGTAACCTGTTTTAGGGCCTAAAGCAGGCAAGGCGATAAGGCAGGCAATCAGGACAACGGCTCCCAATGCTGATATTAAAGGCAGGAAACGATATCGCCGGCGCAGTTTAGGCAACAGGAGCCACAAGGCTCCGGGCAGGATGAGGATTATTATAGATAGCTTTACGAGCAAGAGAGAATCTGCGTAAGAGGGCTTGGCCTCGAGGCCGCGAATCATAATGTTCAGTTTTGGGTCAACCAGGACAGCTTTTACGTCCAGTTCATCCCCCGGCTTAAGACGAAGGTTCGCAGCCGGGGATGCGAAAATGACATCAGGTTTATTGGAGAAATTCAAAACAAACGGCTTATTCTTTCTGATTTTTATGCCATAGACCGCAGGACTCCCACCCCTGTCACGTGGTTTGCCGTCTGAATGGTAATTATCCGAGATATTAATATGCAGGGACCCGAATGTTATATTCAGCATAGCAGGCAAATAGTCACCGACGGGAAGACGACAGCTTCGAGCGTCTTTGGGCCAGCCATCTTCCAAACCTTTACCGACAACCAGGGCTGCGTCCTTGGAGAGTAAGGAACCTTTCATTTTCTTGTTGAAGACAAGGCGCCATCCAGAACCGATCCTGAATATGCCGAAGTCTCCATCATAATGCTGCACGAATAGTTTGTCACCCGCCGGTGTAGCTGAAAAGCGATAATATGTCCCCTCAATTTTATGGATCCCCCTGAGCTGATCCGAACCCAACCATCTTGAGCGATAATTCTTATCATCTTTCGGCATGAGGTGCAAAGCCGTCGATGGTTGGTCGAACCACCCGTCTAAAAGATAATTATGTCCCAGGTAAGCTGTGTATTTTTTACCAGCGAACTCGATTTCGCCTTTGTGCACCTGAGTAGTAATGAAGGCCAAAGTTGAGTATCCTTTTTCAGAAATCGTCAGGCGCGGCATAATCTCCAAAGGGCACAGGCCGTCTGAACCGAAATCAAAATTCACATTAAGATAATCGAAGCAGACTTGCTGCTCAATCCATTCGTAGTCGAGCTTAGCTCCATCCGGAGGATTCTGCAGAGATTGACATAGTGTATCGTTTGTCAGATCGAGATCGCGGTTCAAGTCAAAATATAGCCGGTCATATCCCATACCGGTCCCTGCTGATTAGTCAATCGCGAAATGGTATTGAATTCCGGAATTCATATTGCCGTATTCGCTTGCAAACCAGACAGAGCCGTAGAGCGGCTTGCCGGATTTGAAGGCGGGGTAGGTTCCAACATCGGCCTGGGGCTGTTCCTCACAGCCGCTAACGTGTCCTCTGACAAATCTACCGACTATCTGTTCATCAATATCAAAGACGGAGATTTCTTCCAGATTGAATGCAAGCTGCTCGGCTTCGTTTTTTTTGCCAAATACAGTGACGACCAAAACGCATAAGATTATAAGGCCTGCGGTGGTTAAGAACTTCCAACATTCTGCCTTTGTTCTCATATTCAGTTCCTTATGCAAAGAATATCTAATCAAGTTAATCCTTATAAATCACGATCTGCCGTGATGCGGTTACTTTGCCGTAAAGCTCAAGTGTATCGTATTGAACCTGAACGTTGAAAGTCTCTTCGTTTCCGTTGAGTTTAAGGTCGGTTGGCACTCGCCACGAGTACCCGCATGTGCCGTCTCAGCCGAAGGGCATTACACCTTCGGCGACTTTTTCTCCGTCGGCCCGTGTAATGATTACTTTTGGGTCAAGCGAGGTAAGTTTTTGATTTCGTCTTTTTTTGCCATCGGAGTAATACGTGTCCATCATTTTGCTGAGATGTCGAATCATGATGTCGAGTACTGGATCTATCAGGACGGCCATTACCTTGACCTCTTCGCCGTCTTTGAATCGTTGGGTTCTTGTCGGCTCAATAAAGAGAACTTCCGGTTCATTCGAGAAATCCAGGACAAAAGGGCGGTCTTTTCTAATTTTGATGCCGTAAACCCACTTTTCAAATGCTAATTTTGGGCGGATCTTTGCCATTCGTTGACCATCACTATGGTAATTCTTTGAGATGCCGATTGACAGAGGCCCATATTGAATCGTCGTAGATGACAGCGTGTAATCGCCTGTGGGCAAACGACAGGAACGAGCCAACTTCATCGCTCCGGCTTCAGTAATATCACTGCCGATTGCCAGTCCGTGGCGGTCGGAGGAAAACGCCGATCCCTTTATTCCCAGATTTTTAAAGTCGCGGCTGCCCGCTCCGAGCTCAAGTGTGCCGAAATCACCTTCATACTTAATTGCAGTGACTTTGTCGCCATGGACGGTAGCCGAGAATTGATACCAGGAGCTGCCAATCCTGTGCGTCGCGATAAGCGATCCTGCCCATTCCCATGTGGCCGGAGTCTCTGGATCATTCTTGTTGACCAGAAAGAAAGAACACAAAGGATCATTGAGCTTGTCCCGTACTGAGTCATAGCCAAGGTAAACGTCAAATTTGTTGCCGGCCAGCTTAAAACGTCCCCTGCGTACTGTTGTCGGTACTAATTTGAGCCGCGGGCTGCCATTGTCAAACCACAATCGCGGCATGACTTCAATGGAATGGTTGCTGTTGTTGTCGTTATCAAATTCGAGGATAAAAGTTGAAAAACACGTTTGTTGTTTCATGTATTCCTTTTTCAATACCGCGCCTTTCGGTGGTGATTTCTGAACGGTCAGCGGCTTGTCATTGCCCAGATCCAGATCATTGTTCAGGTCCACAAAGAAGGTGTCATAACCTTTACCCGGACCGGCCGATTCGTCAATCACCCAGTACAGAGTCTTGGAAACGTTCAGCAAATCACTATACACCGGCAGCTCGCCGTACAAGGGTTTATCGGTGTGCAAATCGGGATATTGTATCACCTCCTTGAAAGGTTCATCTTTGGGCCAGGCATATATCCCTCCGGTAAAGTCCATTCGGTTTCGCGATGGCGCCATGAACGCGGAAATTTCCTTCATATTGATTACGAATTGATCGGCTTGTTCGTCAATCTTTTTCCTGCAGCCGGATGCAATTAGCATCAATGAAAGGCATAATATGACAAGGGTGCCGGGAATTAAGAATCTCAAGAAAAACGATTTTTTCCGCATATATAGCTCCTTCCGCTAAAAAGCTCGAATCAGGTTAATCTTTATAAATCACAATTTGCCGTGATGCGGTTACTTTGCCGTAAAGCTCCAGCGTATCGTATTGAACCTGAACGTTGAAGGTTTCTTTGCTGCCGTTTAGTTTAAGGTTGTTTGGTACCCGCCACGAGTACCCGCATGTACCGCCTCAGCCAAAAGGCATGACGCCCTCGGCGACCTTTTGGCCATTGGCACGAGTAATGACCACATTAGGGTCGAGTGATAGATTTCGTTCGTAGGTGTGTTTTTCGCCGTCAGGACTTACGTATTCTTGTTTTTGCTTTTTCGTAGTATCGTAGAGACGGCGAATCATAATATCCATTTTTGGGTCAACCAGAACGGCTTCAAATTTTAATTCATGACCCAATCTGAGACGTTGGTCATTATCTGGCTTGGCGATCAACACCTGGGGTTTGGCAGAAAAGTCAAGAACGTATGGCTGGTTTTGGCGGATTTTAATACCATGAAAGGATTTGTGGCTTCGATAAACTTGATTTTGGCTATTTAAATGATAGTAGTTGTCCGAAATAGCTACCTGAACCTTCCCGATTGTCACTTGTAGATAGACAGGGGTGTAATCGCCAACAGGTAATTGACACGATCTCACCGGTGCCGGCCAGCCTTCATCCAGTTCTCCGCCGACAGCTATGGAGAAGGCATCTCTGGAGCGCAGCGAACCCTGCATTCCTATTTCCTGGATATTACGTCCACCGGCGAGCACCTCGAAAATTCCAAACTCACCTTCATAATGACGAACGAGTAATTTGTCGCCATTTGGTGTTATATTAAAAGAATAATATTTCTCCCCTATCAAGTGCATAGATTTCAACTGTTCAGCACCAATCCAGCGGGGATAATTCTGTGGGTTGTTTTTTGGTATCAGACAAAAATCTGTCCCGCGATAAGGAGCCAGGAAAACATCATAATCGATTCCGTCAATTTTTATTTGGCTTCTGCGTACCGTTCCCGAGCGACTTAGAAGACGCGGCTGTGACGGGCCTGAGAAGTCCCCATCGGATACGGAGACTTGCTCAAGTTCAAAGGTCATTCCATCCAACGGCTCTTCTCTGACGACCTCTTTAGTCTGTTTCTTACTGGCAGCCACTTCGACCCGTTTTTTGCTACTGATCTCCCGTTTTTTTTCCTTGCAGCCGGATGCAATCAGCATTAATGAAAGACATAACATTACAAGAGTGCCGGGAATTAAGAATCTCAAGAAAAACGGTTTTTTCCGCATATATAGCTCCTTCCGCTAAAAAAGCCCGAATCAGGTTGATTCAACCGCGTTGAGATGCTACAGACATTTATTATTATACAAGACGGCCCGAAAAGTCAAATGTTATACACAAAATTCATCAATTTTCTTGAAATATTCTTTTACATTGTGTTTCGACCTTGATTTCATAAGATTCATAGTGGTTTTCAGGCCGGTGAAATATTCAGGAAATAAATCACATTCCGGGTGGTTTTTGAAATCGAGCTTGATTTGAGAAATTTTGCCGACTATAATCAAGCGCACAATTCGTCAAATTTATTAAAAGATTGTTGCAATGATTAAATACACCGAGGACAACGTAACTAACGAAACATTATTCGCAGGCTTAAGAGACAGTTTATGCTCGATAAGTTATCAGGCAGATTTATGCATGTCCAAACCACAAGCAGAGTCTTGATGGTGACCTTCGCTGTTATTTTTGCTCTGGCTATCTTTGTTCCTCTTCAAGGTCAACCCCAGCAAAACACTTCTATAATCGCCGGTGGAGTGCAGGATGCCAACTCGGCCAGCCTGAAATCTGCGGTTGTTCAGGAAGCAGCGACAACAGATGCCGCCGAACAGATCACTACGCAGAAACTCCAGGATAGGAAGAAGCAAATAACCGAATCGCAGGACTTGACTGACGAGGTCAAAGCGAAAATTGCAGAGATTTACGACAAAGCAATCGCTCAATTAAAATCTGTTGCCGAATTCGAATTAAAAGGACAACAATACAGTCAGGCCCGGAAAGATATCCCGGGCAATCTGGTCAAGTTTAAGGAACTTCTGGCCGGGCTGGCCAGTGCTGCCGCGCCTCAAGCCGGGACTGAGACCACACTGACACAAGCAGAGCAAAGACTCGTAACGGTAAGGCTAAACCTTGAGGAAGCCAGGAAAAATGTAACCAATTTGGAAAACGAGCCGAAACTAAGGGCAGATCGAAAGACCAAAATTCCCGAAGAGACGAGCACGGTTAAGAAGGCGCTCGAAGATATTAAGAGCAAACTTGCGCTCGGCGCACCTGAAGGGCAGACAGCCGAAATGACTCAGGCCAGCCGGGCGTTGCTGCTTGCCCAACAGCGTGTCTTTGAGAGTCAGATAGCCACCAATACGGAAGAGCTGTTGTTCTATGAAGCTGCCGGAGATCTTCTAACTGTTCGCAGGGACGTGGCATCTCGGCAGTCGGCTGTGGCAGAAAAGACCGTGGAATTTTGGCAGCAAAAGGTGAATGACTTGCGGCAGAGGGAGGCAGAGGCTGCCAAACAGGAGGCCATCCGCGCAAGAAAATACGCCCATCCCGCCATTGAGGCAATTGCACAAAAGAATGTGGAGCTTGCGCAAACCCAGACAGAACTCGTTGCCGAGATGGAAACTGTTACGAAATATTATGAGTTAATCAACACCAAGCTTGCGGCAGTGAAAAAGAGCTTTGAGGAAGTAAGCGCCAAAGTCGATACTGCCGGGAAAGTGACGGATGCAATGGGAATGGCTCTGTTGGGCCAGCGCGAACAGCTTCCTGATGTAAGAGAAAATCAAAGGCGCATGCGAAACCGACCCTCGGAAATTTCTTTCGCACAATTGCATGGGATGGAGTATGGCAAGGAAAGGTCTGACTTAAGCGACCTTACTAACGAGCTGGAAGCAGTTCTTTCCCAGCTCGATCCTTCCGTCGGTGAGGCGGAACGCGAGGCCATTAAACAGGAGGCAACAAACTACTACGAAAGCCAGCGTAAAATCCTTGAAGCGATAACAGACTTCCACTGGGATTACTCGACTAAGCTGGCAAACCTTGACGCTGTAGAGCGCCAGTACGTTGATACTGTACAGGCGTATGGAGATTTCATCGATGCGAACATCCTGTGGGTCAAGAGCAGTCTGGTCTTAGGTTTGTCCGACCTTCGTGCGAGTTTATTTGCATTGGGTTGGTTTCTTTCTCCGGCTAACTGGCACCAGGTTGCAATCAACCTTTGGATGGATTTCAAGGAAGACATCTTGGCTTGTCTGGCAGTCTTGCTAATTGTCGTTTCGTTGGTTGTGCTTCATCCAAAGGCGCATAAGGCCGTTGAAAATATCTCAAAGCGTGTCCGTCAGGTGCAGACCGACAGTTTTCTGCATACTCTAAAGACACTCGGGCTTACGGTTTTTCTGGCTTCAACGTGGCCCATAGTCCTCTTTTTGATTCAATGGCGTCTGTCTTCGAGCGCTTTCGATGAAGACTTCTCGCAGGCGATCGCTTCGGGTTTACGGGCCGTAGTTCCGGTGGTTTTTATGTTGGGCTTTCTTCGCCATTTCTCAATGCCGCACGGTCTGGCTCAGGAGCACCTGCGCATGCGTAATGAGCCGCTGTCTTTCTTTCGGCGGCTGCTCGGCTGGTACTTTGTTCTGGCGATTCCAGTTGTTTTTTTAGTCGAAGTCATGCAGACCCAGCAAACGAATGAACAATGGTATAACTCCGCGGGTCGTTTGTTCTTTATGTTCGGTCTTTTGGCACTTGCCTTGTTTCTATTTATCCTGCTGAGCCCAACGGGAATTCTGATGAAACCTTATCTTAAGCAGAGGCACGGCGGCTGGGTAGAACGTCTGCGCTATGTCTGGTATCCGCTCTGTTTCTGTCTTCCGGTGGTTTTTGCCGTCTTAGCTGGCATGGGCTATTTCTACGCGGCACGGCAGCTCTCCGAGAAACTAATAGTAACAATCATCCTGATATTGCTTGCAATAATGGTCCGGGCCATGTTCGTCCGCTGGTTAATGGTTGCGCAACGCAAGCTTGCTTTGCTGGAGCGTCAAAAACGTGAGGCCGCCGAACAAGAGAAACTGTCCCAGGAGGAATCTGCTTTAGTAAAAGAATCCCAGCAAAGCAAGGCAAAAGAAGATACCTCAATTTTTCAGATATCGCAGCAGACCCGCCGGCTGATCGATGCGATTACGGTATTTCTGCCGATCGGGGGGATTTGGTACGTCTGGAATGATGTCTTACCGGCTCTCGGCGAGCTGGCGAAAAACGAGCTTTGGAGAATGAGTGCCGAGGAAATTGTAACTCTCGGGTCACTGGCGATGGCGTTGTTTCTGGCGGTATTGACTGTGATTGTTACACGGAACGTTCCGGGTCTGCTCGAGATTATCGTATTGAGGCGGCTGCCCCTCGAAAGCGGCGTGCGCTTTGCGATAACGACTCTCTTCCGCTATACGCTTGCCGTCATTGGAATGGTCCTGGCCTTCGGTAAAATTGGGATAGGCTGGTCGAAGGTCCAGTGGCTTATAGCCGCGATGACTGTCGGGCTGGGTTTTGGTCTGCAGGAGATATTCGCCAACTTCGTTAGCGGTCTGATTATACTCTTCGAGCAGCCCATCCGTGTCGATGACGTAGTTACAATCGGCGAGGTTACTGGGAATGTAACCAAGATAAGAATTCGGGCAACGACCATTCGCAGATGGGACCAGCGTGAGCTTATTGTACCTAATAAGGAGTTTATTACGGGCCATCTGATAAACTGGACCTTGTCCGACAATGTTCTGCGACGGGAGTTCCTCGTGGGTATCGCTTATGGTTCGGACACGGCCAAGGCAGAGAGAGTTCTCTATGAGGTTGCAAGAGCGAATCCTTTGGTATTAGAGGAACCGGAGCCGAAGGTTATTTTCAAGGCCTTTGGGGACAGCAGCCTGGAGTTTGAGCTGCGTGTTTACATCGCAGGTATAGATAACTATGTCCCGGTTTGGCACGGTATCAACTGCGCCATCGATCGGGAATTCCGAAAGGCCGGAATCGAGATTGCATTTCCACAGCGTGATATTCATATCCGTTCTGTCGATAAAAGCATACCCATCGACACTAAAATAATACAGCAGTAACCGTCAAACGTTTTCTGAACAAACCAGTCCTTCGGGAATACAGAGGGCTGGAAACAATGGTTCGAGGAAAATAGGGATAGAATCTTTTTCGGCGATGTTGGTGGTTATTAATTCTTCGTCACTCCAGAAGGATACATGGACACAAAATGATCCGGGGCCGTCAAGTAGAAAGTTTGATTTTCGTCATAACGAATGTTAAGGGATTGGCAGGCCGAGCTCGGTTAGGACCTTCTTCATATCTTCCCAGACCTTTCTGCGATTATCCGGTGAGTAATTTCGCAACAGATAGGCGGGGTGATATGTTGCCATAAGCTTAATAGGGGGTTTGTCGATTCCGGTATAGTACTCGAGGAATTGGCCTCGCAACTGGCCTATCGATTTGGTAGTGTTCAAAAGTGTTTTGGCTGCGTGTGCACCCAGGGCTACGATGATTTCGGGATTTATTATCTCAATCTGTCTTTGAAGATACGGCAGGCAGTTTATTATCTCATCGGCGCGGGGATCACGGTTATCCGGCGGGCGGCACTTCAGGATGTTGCCTATATATACATCGCTTCGTTTAAGGCCGCAGGCTGCGATTATCTTATCCAGTAGCTGTCCCGCTCTTCCTACGAATGGCCGGCCTTGTGCATCTTCGTCGGCACCGGGACCTTCACCGATAAACATAATTCGGGCGTTCGGGTTGCCCTCGCCGGGGACTGAGTTTGTTCGTGTCGAGCCCAGGTCGCATTCGCGGCATTTGTTAACTTCGGCGGCTATTGTTTCAAGCTCGGCGGCTTTTGGGGCTGCGGGCATATCATCTTCTTTCTGTTGTTGTGGTTCGGGTGTTCCGGCTGTGCCCTTAAGAGAAAAGCCGGAAAAAAACTGCTCCATCTCAAAGTGCTGACGAACAACTTTATCAATGTTTACGTCTTTTCCCATCGGAAGCGAATTGTAACGGTATCTTGAAAATTACGCAATAAAAAAGGGCGTTTACATCAGTAAGCGCCCTTGGAGTATCTTGAAGCTGTTTTAGTTATACAAGTCCCTGGTCGAGCATTGCGTCGGCGACCTTGGTAAAGCCAGCGATGTTTGCTCCCATTACCAGGTTTCCGGGCTGACCATATTCTTCGGCAGCGTCGTAGGCCTGTTTGTGTACGGCAATCATAATGTTGTGGAGGCGCTCGTCAACCTCTTCACGTGTCCAGGAAAGGCGCAGCGAATTTTGCGACATTTCCAGGCCTGAGGTGGCGACGCCGCCGGCGTTTGCGGCCTTTCCAGGACCGTACAGTATCTTTTTGGCGAGGAACTGCTCAATAGCCTCGGGTGTACTTGGCATGTTGGCTCCTTCTGCGACAAGAATGCAGCCGTTCTTGAGAAGTGTTTTTGCATCCTCGCCGTCAATCTCGTTCTGAGTTGCACTTGGGAATGCACAGTCACATTTAATGTCCCAGGGTCGTTTGCCATCGCGATACTCAGCGCCGAATTTGTCGGCGTATTCCTTGATGCGACCGCGTCTTATGTTCTTTAGTTCCAGGACAAAAGCCAGTTTCTCAGCGTCAATGCCGTCAGGGTCATATATTGTGCCGTTGGAGTCGGAGAGGCTGACAGCCTTTGCGCCGAGCTGGTTAAGTTTTTCTACGGTGTACTGGGCTACGTTTCCGGATCCGGAGACGGCACAGATTTTACCCTTGAAGCTCTCGTTGCGGGTCTTCAGCATTTCCTCGGCAAGGTACACACAGCCGTATCCGGTGGCCTCCGGTCGAATGAGCGAGCCGCCCCAGTTGAGTGCTTTACCGGTCAGTATGCCGGTAAACTCATTGCGGAGACGTTTGTATTGGCCGAACATAAAGCCGATTTCACGACCGCCTACGCCTATGTCGCCTGCGGGCACGTCGGTGTCGGGACCAATATGGCGGTAAAGCTCTGTCATGAAGCTCTGGCAAAAACGCATGACTTCGTTGTCAGTTTTGCCTTTGGGATCAAAGTCTGACCCGCCTTTACCTCCACCCATCGGCAGGGTGGTAAGAGCGTTCTTGAATATCTGCTCAAATCCGAGGAATTTCAGGATGCTTGCAGTAACAGTAGGATGGAATCTGAGTCCGCCCTTGTATGGGCCCAGGGCACTGTTGAATTCGAACCGAAATCCACGGTTGATCTGGATGTTTCCCTTGTCATCCTGCCATGGTACCCGGAACATAATCTGTCTTTCCGGCTCAACAATCCGCTCAAGAATTTTGGCATCGACATATTCAGGATGTTTTTCCAGTACAGGACCTAAAGAGTCCAGAACCTCTTTTACGGCCTGGAGGAATTCTAATTCGCCGGAATTACGTTTTTGGACCTGCTCGTAAACGGCGTTAATAACAGTATTTGCAGTCATTTAAGTAATCTCCATTAACAATCATAATTTGTCTTTTTATTGTTTTTGCAACTATTAAAATAAGTTAAACTAATAGGTAAACCGCATAATTGTGTTGCTAACAGCCAAAGTAAACCATTAAAATAGCACACTTAAGGAATAGCACAAGACATTAATGTTAATACATTTTATTAGGTCAGCTTATAATGCATATAGATATATTAAAGGTATTCTGTGATTTAGCGGATTTGCGAAGTTTCTCAAGAACGGCTGAAAAACACCTTTTGAGTCAATCTGCGGTCTCACAGCAGCTTGCACAACTTGAGCTTGCTCATAAGTGTCAGTTGATAAACCGCAAAAAAAGACCTATTGAACTTACTAAGGCCGGGCAGTTGCTTTACGAGGCCTCTAAAGATATGCTTGACAGATATGAACAGCTCAAGAACGAGCTGAATGCCTTACGGAAGTCTTCTTTGAGCAGGGTAAACGTAGCTGCGATTTTCAGTATTGGGATGCATACACTGCCTGACTATGTTAAGAAATTTATGGTCAGCTATCCGAATGTTAATGTCCATATCGAATATTTTAGTGCCAGCAGGATTTATGAGCTGGTTTTATCCGGTAATGTCGATATCGGCCTTGTAGCTGTCCCTAAAAGGGACAAAAGACTCGAAGTACATGATTTTGAGGATGAGCCGCTGGTAATGGTCTGCAGCCCGAAACATCCGTTTTCACACGAACAGCAGGTCGATATTCACAGGCTACAGTTTGAAAAATTCATCGCTTTTGAGAAAAGTGTTCCCACGCGAGCGTGGATAGATAGTATTCTGGAGCGCTATAATGTTGCTGTCCGGCAGGTGATGGAGTTCGATAACATCGAAACGATCAAACGGGCGGTGGAAATAAATTCAGGAATAAGTATATTGCCCCAAACGGCAATCCTTCCGGAGCTGAGCAGTGGAACAATAAAGGCAATACCCTTTTCTAATGAAAAATTTATTAGAACTACCGGAATAATTCTTCGTAAAGGTAAAATTATAGGCCAGGCTGGCCGATACTTTATTGAGTTGCTGCGAAAAAAACGTGAAACTTAACTGGGTGGATTATGGGGCTTATAACCGCATCCGCGAAGTACGAAAATGCAGATTAAAGCTGTAATATTTGATTTGGACGGAACAATAACCCAGCCCTTCTTCAATTTTGACGATATTCGGGAGGAAATAGGGTTAGACAGAGATTCCGGGCCTTTACTGGAGTCGATGGAAAAGATGACCGCTCAGCAGCGGCAGGATGCGGAAAAAATACTTTATTATCATGAGCAAAAAGCAGTAACAGAATCCAGGCTTAACGCCAATGCAAAACAGACGCTTTCTGCGCTTCGTGCAGCAGGTATTCATATCGGGATATTGACGCGTAATAAGCGTGAAAATGCCTTTGCTATCGCCAACATGCATGAGCTGGAATTCGATATTGTTATCGGTCGGGAAGACGGGCCGGTCAAGCCCGATGCTTTCGGGGTTTTGCATATATGTCAGCAATTCGGTGTGGAACCTAAGGAAACTATGCTGGTAGGCGATTACCTCTTTGATTTACTCAGTGCAAAGGCGGCAGGTGCTGTCGCAGTGCTTCTGGCTAATCACAGTCAAGCCGATGAATTTGTCGAGCATGCGGATTTTTGTGTTGAAGATATCAGCCGGATACTTGAAATAATCGATGGAAAAAATAGCGAATAGAGAAAAAGGAACTCGGAATAATGAATAAAAAGATAATTATCAAATCAGCCATTATTTTGTTATGGGTGGTGAGCACTTGTTTGGCTTCTGAGGCCAAGGTAGCTTGTCAGTGTCCGAATTGTTCGAATACAAAACAGCCGGCAGAGGAAAAGACTAATGAAGTTGATACAGTCTTAAAACAGTTGAATCAGAAGACATCGGAGCTTACGTCCATTCAGGCACAGATTGAGTATAAATTCACTCAGCCGCTCCTCGAATCAGAAAAGCTGCAGAAAGGTATTTTTTATTATGCCAAGATCGGCAACAGTTCAAAGCTGAGACTAAATTTTCAAACAAGGACAGTAGATGATGAGGAAGAAGAAAAATACGTCGAGGAATATATCGTGCTCGGCGGCGACAATCTTTCTCATCCCGGCTACCGCTTCGAAGGGATGTGGGCTGTTCAGATCGACTACGAAATAGAGTCAGTCAGGTATATTCAATTAGCCGATGTGCAGGACCCGAATAAGCCGATGGATGTTTTTGATTTGATTAACAAGAATTTTCCAATGGTTGGATTTTCCAGGATTGAAGATATAAAAAAGCAGTTTGAGATTACGTTAGTTGAGCAAAAAAAGTCCGGATCCGAAGATTTTATTCAAGTGCATTTGGAAGTTAAGCCGAATTCGATTTATAAAGATAACTACGTATCTATTGATTTCTGGATTGATAAGAAATTGGGCCTGCCGGCCAAAATAGTGACGGTTTCGACTGAGCCGGCTACTGAACCGGTAGAGCTGAAAGATGTTTTCGAGATAAAATTTCTCAAGCCGGAATTCAATGCAAAAGTAGACAAGAAGGTTTTCGACTTTAAGATACCCGCAGGTTTCGATGAGCCGGAAATAATGCCGTTACCGAAAAAAGGCGAATTAAAATAATATGGGTTCAGCAACAGTTACTGATAAAGCTTTTCAGAAGCTGATAGCAAAACGTGCCCGGACATTGCTCGGCCTTGCGCGCCACCTGTCGGAGTGCAAAACGAACGAGAAAATTATGATACGTCCGTTTCTGGGCCAATTGCTTTCACAATCTATGCAGATTGAGGAGCTTCTCGACGCCTACGATGCAGGCAATAGTTGCCGCTGGTGCTCATTCAGGTCACTGACGGCTGCGATGAAGCTTTTTTCTGACGTAAGTTATGAGCTGCTCCACATTCAACACTCATTGCCTGCGTATCGGCTTTTGCCGATCGAGAGAGATTTCGACAAGGCGACGGAAGAGGCACTTAAGTTTACCGGCGACATACTTTTGCGGGCTGGAAAGCAAATGATCGACAGATCCGGTCAGCTTGGCCTTGCGATTCCACAGGGAAGTTTACGTGAGAAGTCTTACGCAGAAGATCTGCCGGCCGGCCGACTGCCACATGACTGCGGCACGCGCAGGATAGAGACGGTCTCCGAGACAGTAACTTTACTTGCCACAGCCTTTTTGAATTTGGCTGCTGACAGTAAGGATGTTCGCGCTGCCAGTCGGGCTAAGCCTGAAACATACGCTTCCTACGTTCTGGACTCGATTAGTGAGGAAATGTTGCGAAGTCTCGAGCTTCGATTCCACAATCTTCAGTCACTGTACGATACCTACGTCTCAGGTACAGAAGCAGAAGATTTGGATACAGACTTGCCCGTTTTGAGAGGCCATATAAGCGTTGTTTTTCATTTGCTCAAAACGGCCACATCATTCGCCCACTATTACGAACGGCATGTGAATAAGGATATTTGCGATTCACCGACTCAATTTAAGCCGCTCGTAAAAGCCGAGGAACTGCTGGGGATTCTGATGAACTACTCGGTTACGAGCATAAGTCTGTATATTGATTGTGCCGAGCATCTGTGTCAAAGGATGCTCAAGCGTTACGCTGAGGTTGGCCGAGTCGAGGTTTCCGTTCCTCCCTATCGCGGTTTTCATGTTCGCCCGTCCACGTTGATTTCCAAGCTTGTCCTGCATTATGGAAGCGAAGTTCGTATGCAGATGGATGAGGAGGATTATGATGCAGGCTCACCGCTGGAGTTGTTCCGTGCCAATGAGAAGGTAAATGCGCAAAAACGACGGTGGCTGGCCTCGGAAATTGTTCATCTTAAGATTATCAGGGAAATGGAACAGGCCGGCCAGAACAAAATTGATCCCGTCGTTAGAAGCATTGTACTGACATTGGCAGAGCGGGGTAAACTAATCCTGTACGAGCAGCCTTTGCAGTTGCCGGAAGAGCCGGCTGGAAAGGAAGGGACGCTGCTGGAAAAGGTCACCGACGAAATAGCCCGGCTGCTGGCAATGGGTAAGATTGACGTGGATGCCAATCTGACCGCAACTTTTATCGGGGACAAGCGGGTGCTGGCTGATATAAAATTATTGGCAGAGTCGGGGTATGGCGAGGATAAATTCGGTAACAATACTCCTCTTCCGGACAAACTTGTTTACTTGCGTAGATGAAAATGGAAAGGGTAAAAATGCCAAAGGGTATAGTTATCTATTACTCAAGAACAGGTAATACCGAAGAAATGGCTCAGATAATAGCAAAGGCTATGAATGAGACTGATTTGCCTACCGAATGCAAGCCCATCAGTGAAGTAAAAGCTACGGACGTGTTCGATTATGATGCAATAGTAATCGGCTCTCCAACATACTATGGTCAGATGGCGGCTCAGATTAAACAGTTGATAGATGATTTGGTAGGCAGGCACGGTAAGCTCGACGGTAAAGTGGGGGCGGCATTTACGAGTTCAGCAAATATCGGTGGTGGTAATGAGACTACGATTATGGGTATATTAGGGGCAATGCTTATCTGTGGTATGGTGGTACAGGGTGATCCTAAAGGTGATCACTATGGGCCGGTTTCCATCAATAAGCCCGACCAGCGGGTAGAAAAACAGTGCCAGCGATGCGGTCAAAGAGTTGCAGAAATGACCAATAAAATTGTGGCCTAACAGGCTGATATTATGTTTTGAGATGCTTTTCAGGTTTCTCAAATGTCCGGAATTACGTAAAAAACCATCAAATTGTGAAAAAAAATGTCGTTTTTTTAAAAAAAAGGCATTTTTCTTTGACAAAACTGTAAAGCATAGTTAAGTTTTGGGCGATTCTAATCAAAAAAGAGCAATTTTAATCCACAAAGTGGAGGTATCTTAAATGCAAGAGTATGAAGACCTGAAAAGGCTGGTTGCCGAAGTTGAAAACGATATCAGCAAAGCCGAAGGCGGAAATAAGGCAGCAGGAACGCGGGTTCGCAAGCAAATGCAGGGAGTAAAGCAGGCTGCTCAAGTTGTTCGCAATCGCGTTCTTGAAATCAGATCAGCCCAATAGCCATCACAAGTATTCGTTAAGTACTTGTATCAATATGCATCATGCGTTGTGTATGGCGCGCATTGAAGTATTGCGTATGAACAGTTGTAAGTGATAATACGCAATATGAAGGCGCGCGAAGTTTTTATTAAGGAGAATAATGCCCCCTCCCTTATTATTTGATTTATCGTCCATAGATCTTCAAGCCGAGCCTGTATTCGACAGAGAGGCAATTTGTAAAGTAAATCCTCAGCGATTTGAGATGCAGCATCTTGATGGTATCCTTTGGATTGATAAGGACAAGCGTTTGCTTTTAGGCTACAAGGATGTAACGGATAGCGAATTCTGGATTCGCGGGCACATCCCAGGTCGGCCATTGATGCCCGGTGTAATAATGGTTGAGGCGGCAGCCCAGCTTTCGAGCTTTTTTATGAAGCAGGTTTATGAACTGAGGGGTTTCGTGGGTTTTGCCGGTATCAATTCCGCGAAGTTCCGTTCTGTTGTCGAGCCTGGCCAAAGATTGTATCTGCTTGGACATATAACGAAATTCAAACGCCGGAGAGATACCGCCCATGTTACGACAAGTGTGCAAGGGGTCGTTGATGGTGCTATTGTATTTGAAACGGCCATATCCGGTATGAAAGTTTGAACGGTCGGGTGTTTTCATTTTCATATTCCTCTATAACATTAAAGTTGCGTTCATTTTGCCCTTTTAAGCAATTGGGTTTGAATTGGGTTTGTTTTTTTCTGGCCATATCCGCATTATTCTTCATAATCCTTTGTAAATACACACTTTGCATCAATTTTGGCCTTTCGACAAATTGGGTTTGAATTGGCTTTGTTTTGGCTTTAATTGGCTTTGAATTGGCTTTGTTTTTCCATGTCTAAAATCTTCATATTTTTCATAATCCTTTGTGGTAAATAAGTTTGCGCTCATTTCGGTTTTGTGGAAATTGGCTTTGTTTTGCATAAAAAGGTGTGATTTGTAGAGAGTTCTCTACAATTGTAGAGGAAATCTCAAATTCGTATCTCGTATCTCGTGAAGCGTATTTCGTACTTTGAAAGTATAGTTTCATATCTTTACCATGTCTTATGTGAGGCTAAAAAACCACTGCCTCTATAATTAGACGGGTGTGCAGTTTTGAGCCGAAAAAAGTCTCGATTTTTGATGCTGGATTCTTGTAACTCGATGTGGATAAAGGAGATAAAAATTTTGGAAATATTTTATTTTTGTTTTTCACAGTGCGCGTTTTTGAACGAAAATTCGGCCTGGTTCAGAACAGGGTAACACTTTTCTATGCCCTACAAGTTACCATTTTCTCCGCAACTCCTGTTTTAATAGACTGTTATGATTGTTTGTGGCCATTGCACCATCTTGAAAAGTGTTACCTCTGGGCATATGAAATTGAACCATGCCGAAAAATGAGCTAAGACTCAAGACTTAAGATGTACTGGTTCAGCGTGAATTGGACAAATCCACTTTTCTGTTAAGAGACTTTTTTTGCCTTCGACAAGCATGTTTTTGGGGTATATCAAAGCTCTGCATTGTCTTTGCAACCTTTTCATATCGGTCCGTTTTATTTTCCCCCTCACCTTCTTACGAAGGAAAAAAATAGGGTGCGTCCCGAATGGCGCCGGCCCCCTGCGAGAGATTCCGCATATCGGCTACCGTGTGGAAAACGCAGAAGCCATTACTGAGGCCGCCCAAGGTATGAAGGTCTTACTCGAGCCTTTTGATGCCGGCTTTGCCGTGGCCGGATTCTACCAGACCCCTGACGGCGCGGTTGTCGAATTCGTCACGTACAAGGACGGACCATCGCCTTGATCGCGCACTCGCACGTGATGACGTATGCATTGTGAATACGGAGAATTCCGATGCGGAGTGTGAATCGCCGGAGATTCCTTCACTATGTGTGCTTTTTAATTTAAGCAGGCATCAGACCGCTGTATTATTGATTCAGCAAGGATTTCACATATGCAGGAAAAGGCCAATGTTTTTCGACAAATTCGCGTCACCAAAATGTCTCCACAGATGTCAAATTGCATGATTGATAGAAGCAGTAAACCTCAATTATTGCCGAAAAAAAGAAGCTAACAGACAGACAGCTAAAAGTTGTTCCCGTAATTGTGGCAAACGCTACTTATACCGAAGGCTGTAGGAAAGCCAAGCTCAACAGGACAACATTTTATAAGTGGCTCAAGATACCAGAGTTTAAGACTGAGCTTGATAGACAGAGGGATGAGGTAGCTTCTGAGGCATTTGGAATATTATCCCAAAGCCTGACCAAAGCTGTAGAAACCCTTGCAGGTCTATTGGACAACAAAGACGACAGGCTCAAGAGGCTGGCGGCTAAGGACGTTATTGACTTTATTGTCCGGCACAAAGAGAACGAGGATTTCGACAAACGACTCACAATTATAGAGGAACGACTTTCTGAGCAGAAATAAATACCTTTTGAATTTAGCTTATGTTATCGTACTCTCTCCGATTGCTTATTATAAAATTCCTTAGCTGCCTTCTGTGCCTCTGCTATCTGTTCTTTTGTCATTTCTTCCTTCAAAGTATCTCTAAAACCATAGTATCTATCACTTTTCGCCGCAGCGAGGATAGCCCATTTGTAAGCTTGAACATAATCTTGGATTACACCCTCTCCACGATAATACATACGAGCAAGTTCATATTGAGCCAAGTCATATCCATGTTCTGCGGCCTTTATATACCACTCCGCTGCTTTTCTATAGTTTCTTGTTGTGCTTTCGCCTCTGTAATACATACGTCCCAGACTATATTGGGACAAATAGTGTCCCTGCTCTGCAGCTTCTTTATACCATTTGAATGCGTATTCGTAATTTTGGTCAACACCTTTTCCATAATAATACATTTGTGCAAGAGCAGATTGAGCCATCTGATCACCGTGTGGCGCAAGTTTCTGCCACCACTTAAACGATTCTTTTGGATTCTTAGGTACATCTTCTCCTAAGCTGTAAATCACTGCCAAAGAATGTTGTGCTTCATGGTATCCTTGCTCAGCCGCTCTCGTATACCATTTTATTGCCTCGTTACAATCCTTCACTTCTTCAATATACATATATGTACTGGCCAGCTCATATTGAGCTTTAATATGCCCCTTTTGTGCAGCTTGTTTTAACAATCCAACCACATTAGAATAATATTTTTTCTTCTTATAATGGGAACTGAGGTGATACTGAGCGACAGGGTCTCCTTTCTCAGCTGCTTTCTTATACCATTTCATCTGTTCAAATTCGTTTACAGGAGCGAAAGAATATATACGACCTAAAGCACGTTGAGCTTTGATACTTCCGCGTTGAGCGGCCTTCTCGTAATTTTGTATGGCTTTCCATCGCCATATCGCTGCTTCAACATTATCTTCAATATCAGGCAATATACCCATATACATTCTTGCAAGTATAAATTGAGCTTCTGCGTTACCATTCACCGCCAAATTCTTAATCTGGGGATATGCCAACCTAATCAGCCTGCTGACTTCTTCTTTGGTTCTGTCCATTTTTATTTTTGCGTCTGGTAATCCCTTTATTGTGTTTTGAAGATTTTTGGGTAAGTGAATATGTAAATATGCTATCCCAAGGTAAAACTGTGCGCAGCCTAAATCCTTTTCCGAAGCCTTCTTGAACCAATAAGCGGCCTTTGTCGGATTTTCTGGCACTCCTGAACCTTCAAGGTACATATGTCCGAGTTCATATTGAGCTTGGACATCTCCTTGTTCTGCTGCATCCTTCAGCTCCTTAGCGACAACAGCAAGATTTATGTTGATTTTAGGCTCATGGTCAAATTCTTGTATATCATTATACTGGGCTGTATCTTCACTTTTATTGTAAACAGTGACTTGGGTGTTCTGAGCAGATGAAATTGATTGGCCTTGTGTTGGTACGCTATCTAATGATTCGGTTGCTGTTCTTATTAGTTCTGTTTTCTCTTGTTCATAAGGAGCAAGTGTAACTTTGTCAGAACTATTGTGACAACCAGTGATAATAACAAGTAGCATGATATAATAATTTCTTACGCACATAATAATCTCTTTCCGAAAAAAGCCTCTCATCTAATTTTTGAAAGCTCTACATGCGCACAGCACCCCATAATTGGGGCATTGAGCTTCTGCGTTTTGGAGTAGGCTCTGGTGATTTTAGCCGAAACTCTAAAAAAGCTCAATATAGTAATGCTATCAACTCACAAATCTTACAATAACTGATTTACTGTGGGTAAACAAGAAAAAACGCTACATATTGCCATTTAGGGCAAAAATGCTTAGAATCCCGTATATGCTTAACATCGGGACGACCGGCAAGCTACCGGTCAAGCGGTTTGAGCAGTGGTAAGGTTTTTCATTCACCTGTCTAACCTGCCGCTGTTCAGGCCGACCCGAAAAGGACAGGTGAAAAATGAACACATGCAAGCAAAACAAATCCTTAAAATCCACTCAAAAAGACTTGAATAATTTAGACGACCTTGAAGAATACAAGAATGTTCTGTTAGAAATTGCCAGAGAGGTTTATAGCCGTGTCTTTGGTGATAATAAAGACAGGAATTTATTGCGACAGCTTCGGAAAGCCCTGAGAGACCTTGCTAACCAATGCAAAAAACATCGTGAATACATGAAGGAACAACCATCTATATCGAGTAATATGCAGATACCCGATGAATGCGAAGATCCTGCTTATAAATATTTTCATGTGGACAAAACAAGAACCTTCCCACTGAAAAAAGTGCCGTCTAATATTTTTTGTCCAGATGGTATTCCGGGAAAAATTACAAAGAAGCTAACTGAGCTAAACAAACGAGAAGCGAAAGAAAGAAACCTTATAGGGCTTGCATGTATCTATGATAATTGCCGAGTCAGAATAGGAAGGCAAACTAAGATAAACAATTCTATTGTGCCTGAAAATGTATATAGGTATATCTGGTGGAGTATTTCCAGTGAGGCAGCATTTTTTGAGGGCAGAGTTGAATTATGGAAAAATGCTTTGGAATCAATTTGCCGAAAAAGTAAGAGAGTAGAAACAGAGCAGAACAAAGGCGAACAGGATGAAAAGCAAAAGAAAATCACAAAGCTAACAGATTTCATTCGTGATAATTGTGAAGACACAACAAGCATTTCAAGTAAAGTTAATCGAATACACGAACTCGTTAAAAAATGCAAAATTAAGTTTATGCCTAAACCCGTTAATAAACCCAAACGCAACCAAACAAAACTCTATGTCGAAGAAGAACTCCGACAAATATGGCCAAAGCTAAAAGAAAAAATTGTATCTCTGCCAAATCTCAAGGATTGATTTACAGTTTTTTACATACTTTTACCCACTTTTAACCCATCCTCTATTATTTGTTTTTTTCGTTCTGTAAATTAAAGCAGTTATGGAAAAAACAAATTCATATTTTGTTTCACTTAGTTGTTTATCAAGAAGCTTGAAACTACCAAAAGATTACTTGATAGAGCTTGCTCGAAAAGCTGAAATTCCTTGCTTAGATGTTAAGGGTAGATTCCGTTTTAATCTTGAATCAGTCCGACAAGCTCTTGATAAACTTCCAGAGCAGGGGGCAAAGAATGAGCAATAATCAAGCCCCTGAAAAAATAGCCCCTGCACTTTTGACGATAGACCAGGTTTGTGCATATTTGAATATCGCAAGGCCGACCTTTTACAGAATTAAAGCTACAGGGGCGTTCGGCTTGTTACCCGTCAAGCTGGGGACACTTCGGAAGGTTCTTTATTCTCGAATCGAACTGGATGCTTATTTGAAGGCGGGATGCCCACACCGCAAAATCTGGCAAACACAAAAAAAGGAGACTAAATTATGAAAACAAAAAAGGCCGTCGTGGGGACGGCCAAGAAAAACGAACTACACAACACAGCATATCCTGAATCCAAACAATCGTCAAGGTTAAAAGTTTTCATTGGTGAACTTTTATTATTCGGGGACAAACAGCGAAAAGAGACTTGGTGGTTGTTTGACTCAAAGCTAAGGAAGTACATAGATTTGAGAATATCTGGGGGTGATTGTGAACGACAAACGTAGAGCGCAAGTAAACTCTCTGAAAACCAGAGAGCAGCGGTTTAGAGCAATGAAATGGGACAGGATGTTTGTGTCCCGAAGTGTGATAACATCCAAGGCTTTTTTGGCTTTGAGAACTGCTGCTGCCTGTCAGGTCTTCTCAGTAAGTGCCGATGGCAGAAATTGCAAGCGAAAATAGAATCAACGTCTATCGACAACTGTTGAGTAACCGTTGTCGGTAACTGTTGTAACAAAGACGGAGTAAAGACAATGCTTGATAATAGAGTTAGAAAAAGGGTTAGAAAAGTAGTTTCAACAGTTGTCTATAACTGCGCCTTACGTATATTCCACCCCCTATACTCTGCGCAGCTTAGAAGCAGGTTAGAATAATGTATTTGATTAAACATAATGGAGAGATATAAGAAAATATAAAAATTTTTGGGATTTTCTGCTTGATTTTGCCGAAGTTATATGTTACATTCTATAGTGTTAAGTAACCTATGTTACCTATATAAAACTAATATAACATCATAACTACAGGCAGGACAAATGGTTAAGCAGAAATATATAACAATACCAGAATTGGCGAAATTACTGGGACTAAGCCGTATCGAGGTTTACAGGAAGGTCAAGAAAGGCCAAATACCGGCTATTAAGATTGGCAGGAATTATGCAATTTCTGACCGTGATATAAATCATATTCTGGGTAAGGAAATGAGTGATAAAGAAAAAAAACGTGTTGATGCTGCTGTTAGGAAAACAGTGCGAGAATACGGAGAAGTATTAAAGAAGTTAGGTAAAGAGTAATGAAACTTATCACAGTAAAAGAGGTTGAGTATATTGCTTTCCGGCTTGCGCGAGAGCATCTATCGTTTGACGAGCCGATTCCCGATTTCTCGACACGATTCCCGCATATTCTTGAGAGCTGTTTGGTTACACCATTCCAAAAATTTTCCGGCAAGTCGCTATATCCTTCTTTGATTTCAAAGGCAAGTATGCTTCTTTATCTTATGATTAAAAACCATCCTTTTCAGAATGGCAACAAAAGGATTGCGATAACTACTTTGCTTGTGTTTTTGGATAAAAACAGCAAGTGGCTTAAAGTGGATTCGCAAAACTTTTATAATTTTACTGTGTGGGTTGCACAAAGTCCGGCTGAACTTAAAGAGTCGGTTGTTATGGGTATAGAAACATTCATTAAGACATATTTAGTGAATGTAGATCATACGCTCGAAAACACACTAAAAAAGGTAAGGTGATATTATGAGAGTTTATAAAGCTACCTATAAAGACAGGGACGGCAAGAAGCGGAAAACGGCTAAATGGTATATTGACTTTTCTGACCATAACCAGCTTAGACATAAGATACCGGCCTTTGCCGATAAGCGATTGAGTGATGGTTTGATGCGGAATATCGAAAGCCTTGTCAATTGCAGGATTTCAGGTCTTGAGCCTGATGTAAAACTGAACCAGTGGATAGAAAACCTGCCGGATAGTTTGTTGAGAAAATTTGTGTCATGGGGCATAATTGAAGGGCAGCGGACAGAGATAACAAAGCCTTTAACTCAGCATATCAGCGATTATGTTAAGACCCTTGAAGCTAAAGGATACTCAAAAGACTATGTTGTTCGAACGAAAAACCGGCTTAAAAAGATTGTTACTGATTGCAGATTAACATATTTCAGAGATATTACACAGTCAGCGGTCGAGATTTATTCAGGCAAGCTTAACAAAGACGGTTATGGCAAAACCAGCAGAGCGCATTATATTGATGCTCTTAAAACATTCCTGAACTGGGCAGAGCAAGACCAGAGGATTATCCGAAACCCGATAGCAAAGATGGAAAAACCAGCAAGAGATTCAGAGAAAAAGGGAATACTGGAGCCTGAGCAGTTTGTCCACCTAATTAAGACAACCTCTGAAAAGAATATTCTCATCGGCAGGACAACAGGACAAGAGCGGGCTGTGCTTTATCTTCTGGCGGGTTTGACAGGGCTTAGACGAAAAGAACTGTTGAATCTCACTTGGGATGCCATAAGCTTGTCGGCAGATAATAACTCTGTCAAGGTAAAGGCTTCAATAGCTAAAAACGGAAAAGAAGCTGAGCAGCCTGTCCCCCCGATACTGATTAACGTTCTTACGGCATTGAAAGCCAATGTGAGGCCAAACGCTGGTGATAGAGTATTCTTGTCCTTTGGCAAGTGGATTAACACGGCAGAGCTTATCAGAGAAGATTTGAGGATAGCGGAACTTGAACTGATAGACAGAGAAGGCAATGAGATTTTTTTCCACAGTCTGCGAAACAGCTACATATCATTCCTTGCGAACAGCCAGACCCCTGCCAAGGTTGTCCAGAAACTTGCAAGGCATTCAGACCCCCGATTGACTTTCAATACCTATGCAAGAACCTTTGAGGATGCTGAGCAGAAAGCAATAAATTGCCTGCCGAACTTTGGGAATTTTGTCTTGTCCACCTGCTTGGACAAAGTGTGCAGAAAACAGGAGATTTCCATAGACAACCATAGACACAAAAACAGCCAAGACACGCTAAAAAACGCATTCTCGGCTGAAAATCAAATAGCCCCAAGGGGATTCGAACCCCTGTTGCCGGGTTGAAAACCCGGTGTCCTAGGCCTACCTAGACGATGGGGCCAACCAGGATTATTCCATAGTGATTGCTTCATCAGGACATGCATCAACGCAAACGCCGCAATCGATGCAGTTTTCAACGTCCACGAGGGCCTTCTCAGAGGCCATGCTTATAGCCTCGCTTGGGCATTCTGCCACGCAAGTTTCACAACCAGTGCATTTTTCTTCATCTACTTTAGCCGGCATTTACACAACCCTTTCAAAAAAACTCCAAACTTACTAAATATTGACTAACCTTTACAATACTTTAGTTACGAAATAGGAAACGGAATGTTACAAGATTATATCGATTTTACAACCTCTTTTTGAGGAAATTTTATGTTGTGGGCAAATTTTATGTAAATTCCGCCAAATTCAATTAAACAACAGTTGTTTATAAGGGGATTTAGGCTGTATTACATCTGATATTACCGTACAGAGATCGATGACCTAAGGGCAATTGCCAAATCGCGAACAGGCTTGCTTGCGTCGTTTTTTGCCGTCCAGTCGAGGACCTTATCGAAAGTTCTATCATTTGTTTTACTCAGCAGGTAAACGGCCATCATCCTTACTGCCCAATTATTATCGTTCAGATTCTTTGCCAGCGCACCTATAAGTTCATAATCCAGCGGCAAAGAAAGCGTCTCGGCCATAGTGTGCACCTTTACAATCCACTGGCCGTTTGCAGAGTTACGCAGCAGTCCGGCTTCATGTAATAGTGCGTTCCTCAATAAAGGCCCCATCCAGTCAGCATACATGAATTTGTAAAGTGGCTTATTATTCAGCATCTCATGCTGTTCTTTCAAAAGGCTGGTGAAAAGCCGGGCGATTTTGATTTTTTCATTGATGTTTTCTTTCGAGATTAAATTAAACCGGCTTCTCAGGTATTGACTGGTTAGTTTGACTCCCGGGCGTTTTATTTGCAGTCTGGTTGGTTGAAGATTCGTAAGTCTGTTAGTTATATTACCCTGATTAGTTGCTATAGGGTCGAGATACAGTGTAAAGTCTATGGTCAAAGTTGCCTGCGGATAGGTAGAAAGCATTTCTCTAAACTTACCTGTGAGAAGGCGCACGGGAATGAGGATACTGCGGCCGGGCTCGATGAACAAGGCCGTCCGAATTTTTGCAGAGAACAGGTTCGGTATTTTTCTGTTAAGATCTCCGCTGATTTCGGCGTCAATCCTGATATTGCCCTTAAATAAGGCATCATCGCTGATGACGAGAGGCTCGGCGGAATTATTTGTTATTTCGACATTGCCGTTGAATTCACTGCCGAATGGAAACTCATCGCCCCGAATATTAAGCTGGGCCGAAAACATATTCTCCGCAGGAGTAAATACGGGAACGAGAGTTTGCTCAAACACTTTCTCCAACATATTTAAGACAGCATCCGGGTCAATAGGCGGGGTGTATTGTTGGCCCTGTTGGGTCAGAATTTCTTTGGCACGTTCGGCGGCAAATGATCCGGGGTCTCTGGCGATTGCAGTGTTTAGAGTTTCTATTGCCAAGTCCCTTTGGCCCTGTGCCAGTTGAATCTGAGCCAGAGTTAAATTTGCAATTTGATTGTCCTGAAAATTATTGATAATAGGTTTGGCCCATTCCGTCTGATTATTCATCATCAGCGCATAGGCCAAAATAGCACGTGAGGCGGGCGAATTAGGCTCAGCCAAGTTTGCCTTATTAGCCCAGTGTAATGCTTTGTCCGGAATCGGCAGGGCAAAGCAATAAAACCAGGCGAGCTTGTTAACACTTACCTGCTGCGAATCACTGCTTTGCAGGTTTTCGTTGTTTATGGTTTGTCCCGGGGCTTGCAAGAGGAGCTGTTGGGCTTTTTTTTCGGCGTCCTGGAATATCTGGGTTGCCACTTCACCGTTGCCCATTTTCGTTACTACTTTACCTGCTATGGCCTCTAAAAGGAGGTCAAATTGGCCTTCCTGCTGGATTCGTTGTGCAATTTGGAGGCATTTGGATTGATTTTGCTTGGTGTTGTAGCTGCTAATAGCCCAGGGCAGATAAATGCGGGCGGGAAGGGGCTGCGACGGATAAAGGTAACTAAACAAACCGGCACAGTATTCATAAACACCTGCGGCGGTATCATAAAGTTGCAGCCGTTCAGCCTGCTGCGCAAAGGCAAGGGCGGCGTTGATATCCGATGGATTCTCACGCAATGCCAATCGCAGGCGTTCAAGATATATTGGCGGCCCAATCCTTTCCGGTTTAATTTCCATCAGCTTTGTAAAGGCCGACTTATTGTATCTATTTTTTTTGTAGGCCTGCATAAGGTAAAATTCAGCAGCTTCCACATCCGCCTTCTCAGCCTTCAACTGGCCAAGCAAGGTTGTCAGTTCGGAACCGAGTACGACGTTCTTACCGCCGAGAGTCCCCAATATCTGCTCAAGAAGCTTCTCTCTTTGCTCGCGGGTATTCAGTTGAGCCAATAAATACACAACAGCTTTTTTGGCCACTTCAACATCAGAGGACTCATCTACATAACTGGCAAGTAAACTATACACCAGTTCGGAATGGTCCTGCTGTGAGTTGCGACATGCAAGCTTAATAAGCAAGGCGTGAGCATTTGTGAAGTTGTTGTCAAGCTCCATAGCTGCGGCCAGGAATGCCATTGCCTGATCAATCTGTGGAGCTTCGGCATCTTCTGAGTTGGCAAGTTCATAAGCTAACTCATAAAACTTTTGACTGACAGAAGACGAAAACATCTGCTGCCTCGAGCTTTCCCCTGAAAGCAAGGGCGCAGGTGCAGATAAGAAACAGAAAAAGAAAAGAAGCGCCGAAAATACCACGTAGTATCCCGCTTGACAGGAAACCAAAGACACTTTCTTACACATTTGTTTCGACATTAACAATCCCAAAAAAACTCATCTGCCGCCGCTGATTTGCCTGGCAAACGAAGCAAGACAACGGGCATTAGTATATTTCGGACAATTTCCATTTTCGCTTTAGATTAGATATAACGACAAAAAGACAGATTAAACGTCTGCGTATCACTTAAATGCTTATATGTCAAGTGCCATTTGTGATTGGAATAGGTTTTTATAGGTTAATGGCAAATTGCTTTTTGCCCTCAATAGCTGGTTTATTCAGGAAATTATATAAAAACGGTTCCGGCTTTAGCCGGCGTTTTTCTCATGCCGGGGCTTGCCGCCTGTGAATAGAGAAAGCATTTCGATATGGAGGAGTTTTGCTGCAAGCGTGTACACTGCTATTGCCGACGGCACAACAACGGCGAGCCTGAATACATCAAAAGATGTTCCATCGGGCAAATTTCTCATCAGAATCATAATTGCAGAACCGCTGAGAAACATAACGCCGCTTGCTATAACTGTTTTGGTCAGAGTAATACGCAATCCATCTAATATCGAACGGCCTAATTTTCTCCGAAGTGCCCTGACAAGGATTACGACCTGCAGGTATGAGCAAGCCGCCGTCGCAGCGGCCAGTCCCGCTGTTCCAAGGAACCAGATAAGAGTGAGATTCAGAAAAATGTTGGCAACGACTGCATAGACAGCACTTAGTGCGGGCGTCTTGGAATCCTGAACAGAATAAAACGCTCTTGTCGTTACCTGCTGGCAAAAATAACCGCAAAGCCCCAATGCATAGAACGAAAGCGTTAATGCTACTATCGGTGTGTCTTCACTATTGAATTCGCCATGTTCGAATATGGCTGAGACTAACGGCCTGGCTACCAGAAAGATTCCTGCGATGGCCGGAATTGAGACGAATACCGCGCCCCTTATTCCCCTTGCGATTGTTTTTGTAAGCGCGTCGAAATCTTTTCTGGCTGCATCGGCGCTCATTGCCGGAAAGATTGCCGTTGCAAGGGATATTCCCAATACACCCAAAGGGAACTGGTAAAGACGCTGTGCATAGTATAGATAAGATAGTGCGCCGTAACTTAACGGGTCACCTTGCTCATTCATAAAGCACAGAGCAATAATATCATCTCCGAGTGTATTTAACTGTGTTGCTGTAAGGCCGAGTATCATAGGGCCCATCATAATGATAACTTTCTTAAACGGTTCGCAGTGGATATCCCAGGCCGGCCTGATTGAAACTCCGCTGGCGCGCAGAGGGGGAATCTGAATAGCTATCTGGACAAATCCTGAGAGAAGGACTGCGACAGCTACGAAAAAGACCTGCTGTTGGGCTTCAATTTTCATCACCCAGCCGGTAAATAACAAGCTTGCAATAATGAATGTATTTAACACGATAGGCGCCGCGGCGGGTGTGGCAAAATGTCTGTGTACGTTAAGAATGCCGGCCAGAATTGCCACTATACAGATACATATCATATAGGGCAGCATAATGGAACATAGTAACAATCCGAGTCGAGGGCCGGTTCTGGTTTCGAAAAAACTGTAGTAGCTCCATACCATAACCTGGCCAATAATGACAATTGCCGCAAGTAATACGAACAGGACTGTTACCGCGGTGTTGGCCAGGCGTTTTGCCTGCTCCGGATTGCTGTGAAGCTGTTCACTGTAAACGGGAATAAGAGATGCCGAAGCTGCGCCTTCCCCGAATAGTCTTCGTGCAAGATTTGGAATCTTGAAACCCATTGTCCAGGCTGACATCAGCCAGTCCGCACCGAAGAAATGGGCGAAAGCCATATCCCTGACCATGCCGAATACTCTGCTGAGTGCCGTTATGGAAGCAATTTGTCTGAACCCTTTTATCATAGTAAATTCTAAAATTAAAAATAAAAAATCAAAATTGTGGAATTGCCGCTTTGCGGCAATGACCTCCTCAATTTTGCACTTTGCATTTTGCTTTCTTCATTTATTTTTTCGGCGCTACGGTAAAAGGTCTGCATCGTCCGATGTTGTTTAACAAACCTATGGAGGCCATATTAACCAACAGGCTTGAGCCGCCGTAGCTTATCAGGGGTAAAGTCAGACCTGTTATAGGCATAAGTCCCAGCGTCATGCTCACATTGACTATAACCTCGACGACAAACATCGCTACAATACCGACTGCTAACAATTTGCCGAACGGGTCGGTATTGTGCACTGCGATTTCCAGACCGCAGCTAACGATAATAGTATAAAGGATGAGTAAGACCATGCAGCCCAAAAAGCCCCATTGCTGGGCAATGATGGCAAAGATGAAGTCATTGTGTCTTTCTTGAAGAAAGTTGTATTTGACAAAGGGACCCTTTCGAAAACCGTATCCTTTGATACCGCCGGAAGCAACAGCGTATTTTGAGCGAATCAGATGCCAGCCCCAATCACTCTTCCATTGCTTTTCACTGAATTTTGTGCCGACAAGGACCTGGCCCAACCACGGGTACTTCTCGGCCTTTTCACGAACCCATGTGTTTTGCAGTACGACGCTGCTGATTCTATTTCGCTGATAGGTCTTCATCTTATTCCATAGCAGCGGACTGACCAGAAGTGCCATAAGTATAATAATCAGAAGATGTTTGACCTTTGCACCGGCCACAAACAGCATTGTAAACAGGATTGGCATCATTAAGAGCACTGTACCCAGGTCAGGCTCAAGGAGTATAAGGACCATTGGCAGGAGGGTTAGAGCAAAAGGGCCGATTAGGGTGCTAAGGCTACGGTAATTGCTGCGATAGCGCAGATACCAGGCTAAAACCACTATGTATGCGAGTTTGCAGAACTCTGAGGGTTGGATCCTGGGCAGACTTGGATGCAGCACAATCCAGCGGTGTACTCCTTGTCTGCTGGGCGGCGCAAAAGGCAGCTCGACCAGATATCTGCTGACCAGCAAATAAGCCAGCAGTACGAGCACACCGGCGAAAAACCAGTAGCTTATCGAGCCTAAACGCCTGTAATTGATCAAGTTAACCACTATAAAGCCTAATATGGCGACTACGATGTATTGGATCTGTGTTTTCCAGAGATTGCTCAAATTACCGGTTTCACTGGCCGGGCTTAGTTCCGCGGGATTACCGACAGAATAGATAGTAGCTATACCGATACCTACCAGCACCAAACAGGCCGCCATCAGGCATAGTCTTACAATTATTAGTCGTCCCTTTAGGAAATTGTACATAATGGCAACATTAACATAGAAACATTAAAATTGCATACACATACTATAAAGTTGTAAAAAAACTTACTTTATTAAGGCAAACAAGCACATATTTTCTATGTGTTAAATCGGGCAATTATATATAAAAATCTGATTTTTTTCGGTTTTTTTATATTTCTCTATAACTTTTACACACACTCGTGGTGTTTTTGCACTTAATTTTCACCCCTGAGCTATTGGTTCTTATTTCTTTGTGTATTTTCTTTGATTGCCGAGAACCGGTAGTTTCAATGGATTTTCAGGCTCAATTTCCGGATTTTCGCAAATTTCTCTTGAAATTTATAAAAATTTCTGTTACGATAATATTGATCTTCACCAATTAGGTTTTGTGCTTATATTGTAGGGCACATATTTCGCTTAATCAGCGAGAAAGGAGGATGCATCGGGAAGGATTTTGTTTATTTCCGGCAGCTCCTGCCGGCGCTGGAGCGCTATGTTCAATGATTAAAGTACTTTCTGTCATAATGAACAAGCGTGCTTAATATTTTTTGTTAAGGCAGGAAACAAAGCCAAGAGGCCAGAGTGTATTGCTCTGTGCAGACAAAACGAGAAGAAAGGGGTTGTACTATGAGAAAATTGTTATTTGTTCTGGTTGTGGCAGTGCTCACTTCACCAGTGTGGGCTACGGTTACCATTACTGCCACTGACCTGGGCGAAGGAGTAGTCTCGATTGACTACTCGTCGGATGAGACTGAACTGGTCAGAGCGTTTGCTCTGGACATTATAGTTGACTCCGGTACTATCGATGCTATTAGTGATTTCAAGGTGGGTGACGACAACAACGGTTACGGCATTTTTCCGGGTAATTTCAGTCTGTTCATTACTGTGGACCCTGCGACCGGTGAAGTCAGCGATTGGGGTGTGGCCGGTTATTCGCCCGTGGCTGATGGTAATGACCCGGGTGCGCTTGGCGGCCTGGGTACGAATGGTATCACAATCGAAATGGGCTCACTCTATGACACTAAAGCTCCACCCAAGCAGGGAAGGCTTTGCACTGTTACATGCAGTGAACCATGCCTGCTGACTGTTACCACAAATGCCACACGGGGTAATGTTGTACTGGAAGATGCTTCAGAAGCCGTCGTGGATTTGACCGGGGCAACCAATGTTCAAACCAGCCTTGGTGCAACTGAGTCATACACCGGTCCTAACAAAGACGAATGGTTTGCAGTAGGTTCGCCTGAGTGCTGGATTGCCAGTATTAATCCGAGACAGTGTCATGGTGACGCAGATGGTGCTTCTCAGGGTAAAGATAAGTACTGGGTATCAACTAATGACCTGGACATCTTGATTTCAGCATGGAACAAGCCTCTGGAATCACTGACGGGTAATCAGATTTGTGCTGATTTCGACCACCTGTCTCAGGGTACAAATAAGTATCGTGTCTCGACCAATGACCTGGACATCTTGATTGCCAACTGGCAGCTTCCTGATGTTCCGGCTCCGGACTGTCCGTGATTAGAGTCCACAGGATTCGTATTAATTACAAAATTAAAGAGCCGGGATATTAAAGGATTTGTTGTTTCGAGAGAATAACATCTACAAAACGGAAGGAGATTTTGATGAAAAGACAGTGTTTGCTGATGTTGGTTTTGTTATGACATTAGCAACAGTTGCTGTGCTTATTCAAGAGAATGGTCAAGACTTTGGTCTGTTTCTGTGTCGAAAGTAAATAAGATTGTTAGTTTTGGCCAGGGCCGGCATAATTTGGTTTGCAAAGAAGCAAGTCTTCGGACTTGCTTCTTTTTTTTTGTCTTGCGGGGAGCGCCGGCGTTGCTTAATATTTAAAGATGGATTTTGGCCTATGAAAAAAATATTTGTCTTATCGATTTGTGGTTTCTTTATTTTTCTGCCCGGCGGCTGTCAGAGTCCGGCTGGCGGTAAAAGCGAAGTTGAAGTAATTATTGACGGCGACGGACAGTTTCCGGAATATCTTGTCGGCGGATGGAAAGCGGATAAAGGCGGGTGGGAGATTGTTTTTGAGCCGGATGGTAAGATTTCTTCTGTAGTGGTGAGTCTCGGCAGGGTGAGAATAAAACCCGGAGAGGTAACTACAACGCAAATGGTATTGGGCGGCGAAGGGTTTTTCGAGCCGGGCAAGTGGACTGTTCAATACTCTCAGGAGAGTCGGGAATTGGTTGTTGAGATTGCAATAAAGCATTTTCGTGTCGAACTTGGTGACAATGTAGTGCACGGTAAAACCCGTGATTATTTTATCGGTTCGGTTTCCGCCGACGGGCTATTGTGGTGGGCCGACCGATATAAATTTCCCGAATACGTCGTAGATACGAAGAAACATCCGAATTTGAAGCTGCCCTTTGACCCTAATGACAGCTCGCGTGAGAGTTTAATTTTCCAAAAGGTTATAACATCACAATAGTTGCTATGACGGATATATTCGCAGCGTCGAAATCCAAGATTAGTCACTGACGTTCAGGCCCATTTTTACATTTCCCTCGGAGTAATTTGTGATACGTTCCGGGCCGGTGAAGATGTTCTCGGCAATTATCGCCCGGGTGACGTCCTTTTGGAGCAGGATGTGCGGGCGGTCCTGCCGGAATTCACATCCGCGAATCAGCACGGTGCCGCTTTTGGCCTGTATTGCCGGGCGAGAGCGTTCTTTGCCGCCCCACTGGACAAACGTGCAATCACTGAAGCCAACGGTACCGGTACCTGCTATCTTTGCGATTTGGTTGCACGGGCCCCAGAATGCGCAATTCACAAAACGAACGCTGCCGGTATTTGTTTTTTCGATTTCTATCATTGTCGGGTCCGGCCCGTGAAACGAGACAAATTCGCCATTGGTGATTAACAGGCCGTATGGGGCGCAGTGTTCGACGACAAGGGCGGTGTGGCAATCATCGGCTCCGATGCCGAGGAAGTTGCCGTTGCATTGACCTGACTGGCTTTTTATGAACTTGTAGCCGACTTTGTAACCGAAACAGAAGGTGTTATAAACGTACTGCCAGTCGGACTTGCCGAATATGAAGGCTTCGCCGTTTTCCATCTGCCATTGAAACAATTTCGGTTTCATGCTCCACCAGGGGTTGAAGTGGACGTTCTCGATGCGTCCGATGTCATATATGTGGTCAACCAAAATTCCCCGGCGGATGGGCTGGCCGTGTACGTCTCGAATGAGATGGCGCTCGTTCCGGCTGGCGTCGATGCCGTTATATGGGTTGAGCATTTCGACTGCGAGGACGGCGGGATTCTTGCCTCGCATTGCGATGGCCCAGGAATAGGGCTTGGGGATGTCGTCCACGTTTTGCTCGGGATAGTATAAGACGACCCCTTTGAGGGTGCTGTTGGTATTTAGAGTGATGAAGGGGGGGGCATCTTCTTTGCCTGCGCCCTCGGTTACCATAAATGTGGTGCCGTCGTCGGTTGGCTTTGGAAGGCCGCGGTTACGAATACCGTTGTGGGCGGGGACTGATTGCCAGACGCCGGCCAGCGTCACGGCCTTTGGTACATTCAGGTGGCCGGCGAAGAGATAGTTGCCGACAGGGGCGTAAACGACTCCGCCGTTGGCCTGGCCTGCGGCGTCCAGTGCTTTTTGAAAGGCCGGGGTGTCATCTGTTTTTCCATCTCCCAGGGCGCCATAGTCGCGTACATTGAAATCATCTGAGAAGGCGGCAAAAAGCGGTTTTGATGGAAAAAGCATAATCATCGAAAGGAATGATGCCCAGAGGATGAATTTATGGGTTTTGTTTAAGGTTTTTGATTCAGTAATATCATTTTTCATTTGTTTTACTCCTAAAGTTTTGTTGATTAGAGACCAGAGTATAAGGCATTCTGGTAAATTGGGCAAGCATCCTTTAGGGTGGTAAAATTGGCTTTGTTTTGGGTTTGTTTTGGGTTTGAATTGGGTTAAATTGGGTTTGTTTTGGCTTAAATTGGCTTTGAATTGGCTTTGAATTGGGTTTGTTTTTCCACCCAGCCAAGTGTCTAATTTTACGTATCTCATTGTTATGAAAGTGTTTATGTTCATTGTGTCATTTCTAAAATTGGCTTTGTTTTGCATAAAAAGGGTGGATTTGTAGAGCTTTCTCTACAGTTGTAGAGGGAAAATGAGTTAAGAGTGAGCTAAAGTGCCTAAAGTGAGCTAAAGTTGGATTTTCGATGCTCATGCCTTTCAGATAAATGTTAAATATTGGCTATTTAGTGAGGGCAGAAAAACCCCATTAGAGTATAAGGCACTCTAACGGGGCAAGGCACT
>JACNGQ010000288.1:0-5651 GCA_014384025.1 Planctomycetota bacterium
GCGTCGCCCGCGCCCCCCCCGCCCCCTGCCCCCCCCCCTACCCGCCGTAATTCCCCACTCCCCCCTTCGTAGAACATTTCAGAATTTCCCAGAACCGTATTCCAGGCTTACACCCGGGGCCAAAATACATACCCCCCCCCAGGCCTTCCCCCCCGCCGCCGCCTATACCACCGTCGCCGCCTCTTCCGCCGTTGCCGCCTGGGCCGCCGTCACCACCTACTCCACCGTTACCACCGGCTCCCTGCGCACCATCATTCAAGCCCTCGCCGCCTTCCTGGCCATCCTGACCGGGTTGACCGGGCTGGCCATCCTGACCATCCTGACCATCCTGACCATCCCCGCCGAAACCGCCATCTCCACCAATCGCCTGGCAATTGATTATCTTACAGAAAGTGATAGTCGGAGAACTATTTTCATCGAAGTACATCGCACCGCCATAGGCAACTCCTGCGTTTCCACCGGAAAAGCCAGGTGCACCATCAAGGCCAGCCGCTCCAGGCTCACCAGGCGCACCAGGTTCGCCATCCGCGCCGGGTAAACCATCTATCGGCGCATTCGGATCCGTAGGCTGTTCAGGCCTGTTCGGATCTGCAGGAGCCCATTGGTTCGGGTCATTCGGATCCGGTACACCCGGTGGGGGCAATGGATCGAGTGGATCGAGCGGATCCAATGGATCCGGAGCAGGATCGGGAGCCGGGAAAGCAAATGTACCTTCCTCACCATCCTGCCCCCTTGCGACAACATCTCTAATAATTAAGTGAGATAGAGTTGGGCTGCTTCCATTAAGGCAGGTTATCGCCCCGCCAAGAGCCGCAGCACCGTTCTCACCGATACCTCCGGCAGCCGGCGGAGCAACAGGACCGAGGTCACCCATACCTTGAATAGTAAAGCCATCCAGGACAGATTCCGAGCCTTCGCCGCTTTGGAAGATAAAGGCAGGAGCGCCGAAAGTTCGTATAATTGTCTTAGCAACAGATTCAGGGTCATCCGGATGTTCGCTGGCGATAGTAAGTGCCTTACCTTGAAAATCAAAACTGCCGCTGTAAGTTCCCGCCGAAACGATGACTTTGTCACCGTGGTCGTAGGCTGCATCGATTGCCGCGCCAATGCTCTGATATTGTCCGGGCACTAACAGACTCTTCGGGTGTCGGAACAATATAGTAACATCCTTATCTGAGTCCATCGTTATAGTATTTGTATTAGACCATGATGTATCATCATCCGTCCCTGACCATTGGTCAACAATGTAGGTCTGGTCCGGTGCCGCGATAAGAGTTACCACTGTCCCATCGGGATAATATGCACCTCTCTTGTGATAGGGTGATATTGTTCCACGGCCGCCGATAATTTCGGTACGTAATTGATAAAGAGGAACCTGTTCAAATTCAATCGTTACATTTGTATCGGCAACAATAGTAACTTTGTTACGGGTCCCCGTCGATGAATCATCATCCGTTCCCGTCCAGGCCTTGACTCGATAACCCTCATCAGGATATGCTTCGAGCAGCACTACTTCGTATGGGCGATAAGCACCGCTGCCTGGCTCGACACGACCCTTAGCAAGGTTCGGGTCAACGGGTTCATTCGCACTTACAACAGTAACATCCAACTGTACAAGTCTGGCCGGCAAAGCAGTAAAATGAGCACCTATATCGATGATGCCTGCATCGGCAACTCCATCCGTCCTGGTCGTATAGCAGCTGTTTATCTGAAGATTAATATCGGTAGCCGGGTCGCCCGCATCCACACAGGGACTGTCACTGCCGAGTTGTCCGGCCGCAGTTTGATTTAGATAGTAGTTGCCCAATGGGCCTGTCGTAAAGAGCGGGTCTGAATGAATATTCCCTATACCCCTGTCATTGTCCTCAATGTCGGAGTATGTAGCCGAACAGTTGTATAAATCGTCACCGTTACCCCAAAGGATACAATTGGTAATTACCGGAGAAGAATCATGAAAGGCAAAGATACCGCCGTCTTTCGGAGCATTGGGGTCGTCAACGACAATTGTGCAATTGGTAATCGTCGGCGATGAGTACTCCAAATCGATTCCGCCGCCCTTATGAATTGCCGAATTGTCTGCAATTACACAATTTATGATAGCCGGATTAGAGTCATAACATGCTATACCGCCACCGACGTTATTAGCGAAATTATTGCTTATAATACAGTCGGTAATTGTCGGCGATGACTGCTCACAATTCACTCCACCGCCTATACCGGAGATTGATGCCGTTCGGTTCTCGATAATCGTACAGTTTTTGATTGTCGATGAACTCTCAACTAAATCGATACCGGCACCATAAAAATTCGCGAAATTATTTTTTATAATACAATCGGTAATTGTTGGTGACGTTCTGAAGCACCTGATGCCGCCGCCGTAATCGGCACTGCCCCAACTGATTGTAAAGCCTTTGAGAACAGTATCGGGGCCTTCATTATTCTGGAATGTTACTACGGAATCCTCATTCAATATGCCTAAAATCAATGTGTCTTCAGGACTGATATTCGGATCGTCCGGATTTGTAATATCACCGCTGCGAAGCGTTATCGCTTTGCCCTTAAAGTCAATAATTTCCAGGAAAAGCGAATTGGCCTCGGCAATTAGTACATCACCGTCATTGGCATCGTCTATAGCGTCCTGGATGGTGGGATAAAGATTGGCAGAATCCGCCGGATCATCTTTGCTGTTGAGGACTTTCCCCGCCTTTCCCTTGGGGACTAATGTTAATACCTTATGCAAATTAATACGTCCGCCGGAAAGATTAAGCCTCGGTGACGTGAATACCGGATCAACAGCCTTCAGTAGAATACCCTTTACAGTACTATGTGCCAGGGTCGGGTACTGGGACCAGATCAGCGCACAGGCACCTGATGCATATGGAGCGGATAACGATGTCCCGCTTAGGGTGGCATAATTTGTCGGCACGCCAAAAACGAGCATCGCAAAATTTTGAGTCGTTGGAGATGTGCTGAGAATATCGGTACCCGGCTCGGCAATATCGACTGTTGTCGCTCCAAAATTGGAGAAGTCCGACCTCTGGTCATTGGGATCAGACGCCATTACAGAAATGATGTTATCCAGATCAAAACCGGAAGGATAGACAGGAACCTCATCATTATCGCTGCCATAATCGTTACCTGCCGCGGTTACGAAAAGTAGCCCTGCTTCTCCGGCCTCTTTGACGGCATCATACAGAGACTGCGAAAAAAAGTCACCGCCCCAGGAGGCGTTGATAATTTTAGCTCCATTATCGATAGCATAGTGAATAGCTTCGACAGCGTCACTCGAAAAAACTTCCGGCTCTACACGATAATCATCAGCAAACACCTTCAATGCCATCAATCTGGTGTTCCAACAAACGCCGGTAACACCTTTGCCATTATTACCAACTGCGCCGACGACTCCGGCTATATGGGTACCGTGAAAGTGATTATCAAGCGGGTCGCTGTCGGCATCTCCGGGGTCTGATGCAACTTTACCGGCAAAATCATAGCCATAAATATCATCTATATAACCATTATTATCGTCGTCAACATCCGGCGTGCCACGCAGCTCTGCATTGTTAATCCACATATTATTAGCCAGATCAGGATGTTTATAGTCAATTCCTGTATCGGCAACGGCTATGATAACCGCCGAATCACCGGTCTCAAGGTCCCACGCTTCAGGTGCGTCTATATCGGCATCTTCGGTTCCACCTGTTTGGCCCGTGTTGTCAAATCCCCACAAATTCGAAAACATAGGATCGTTGGGAACAGCAAACAATTTATACTTATAGTTCGGCTCGGCGTACAAAACATTGGCCGATTGGTTGAAACGGACAAAGGCCTCCGCAACCGTCGTGCCATCAGGCAGCCTTACAACTGCAAGGCCAGGAGCAACCTCACCATATTCTTTTTCTATCTCTGCCCCGGTAAGGATAAAATCTGAAAGCGCTCCTTTGACCGCCTGAGTTGTCAGCGGCCCCATTAACAGAGGACCCTCGGTCAACTGTGAATAAGCTTCCACGTCGGCAAAACGAACAATCAGTTCGCCATGCTTATAAGCCGCGAAATCATTTTCAGATGAGTAATCAAACCCTAAACCCGGTAAATTCTCTGCCCATGCAAAACCTGCTATGGACAACAAAATCAATGCGCTAATCAAAATGTGCTGCTTCATTATTCCGCTTCTAAACTTTCGTTTATCATTCCTTAAACTGTAAGTATTTTGGAAAATTAATCAGCTTAGGCAACATTTAATTGCCGCTGTTGATACCAAATGCAACGTTTTTCAGCAAGGTATTCCACGAGCTAAAATGTGGAAACTTTCATAAAGCCCCTGCAAATACTAAAGGTTAAAATTCGCCTTCCATTCCGGCAATCGCGTCAGCTTCACCTTCCTCCTGTAGCATGATGACTGGTTTTACTAATATCAGCAGTATCTTATGGTCTTTTAGTGTGCTGCGGTTTCTAAACAGTCTGCCAATAACAGGGATCTTGCTCAATATCGGGACACCCGCTTCCTTTTCAATTTCTGACGTTATCTTCTGACCGCCCAAGAGTAATGTCCCGCCGTCGGGTATGCTCACGCGAGTCATGACACTTGACGTTTCCGTCTCGGGAACAGTTACTTCGTATTGCTCGGTTGACGCTGTCGTGCCTGTTGTTACGACCTGTTCAACCTGATGCGTTCTCAATCTTAGCAGGTCCGTCAGAGTAGTAACTATATTCAGCAATACATATTTCTTATCATGAGAAATAGTCGGAGTAATACTGAGCATACTGCCGACTGATATATAGCCTATCTGTTGTTGTGCTTGGTTTTGTGTAGTACCAGTACCGACACCGATCCCCGTTGTGGTGGTTCCTGTGTTAGGTGGTAGTGCATAAGTAATAGTATCTGAAACAGAGAACGCCGAAGACTCCCCGCTCAATACCGTATTTTTCGGAGCAACCAAAGCCTTGGAGTCTGTATGAGCTTCAACCGCTCGCAGAAGGAACGAAACCTGCAAATCGTCAAGTATCGAACCATAACCTCCGCCAACCGTAGCTGATGCTGCAATACCACCCAGACTGCCGCCGATCTTTGTTGATGTATCCGCTCTAGTTGCATCTGCAGAGCCTTGTTCGAAACTAAGCTGACCCCATTTACTGCCAAGGTTAACCGAAAAATCTACATTCAGCCCAATATCTTGGAGGTAATTCTCACTTACTACCAGGAATACGGCCTCGACGGAAACCTGATTTCCAAGCGATTCACGCATCGCATTCAACAGCTTTTCTATTTCTATATGAACTTCGTGGGTCTGCATCACGGCAAGTTTCCTTGGCGACTGCATCGGGTAAGTCATTATTGTTCCCTCTCCAGTATCACTAAGTTCAAACCAGCTATCCGGCTCAATGGTCTCCTGTATAAGCTGCACAAGGCTCTGTGCCTGCATCATGCCGCCCTGGCCGCCCATCATGCCGCCGCCGCCCATCATGCCGCCGCCGCCCATGCCGCCCATGCCACCACCCATGCCGCCCATGCCGCCCATCATGCCGCCGCCCATGCCGCCCATGCCGCCGCCCATCATGCCGCCGCCCATGCCGCCCATGCCGCCGCCCATGCCGCCCATGCCGCCCATGCCGCCGCCCATCATGCCGCCGCCCATGCCGCCCATGCCGCC
>JACNGQ010000288.1:5728-9542 GCA_014384025.1 Planctomycetota bacterium
CCCATGCCGCCCATCATACCGCCCTGGCCGCTCATCATCATGTTCTGCATTCCTAACATCCTGCCTATTTGTCCGTAATTGGCCGGCTCAGAAACAAGGTCTGTGACATCATAAACACGGTGAACCATTTTAGGCGGAAGCATATCTAATGTTCCTATCAGAACTACTCCTTCGTCCACACTATACGTGAGTTCTCCAAATTCGCCAAGCTGACTCGAAGTAACGCCGGCTATTAGAATCTCTATCGCTTTACGAAGCCTGATTCCCGTCAGCGGATCCAAACCTGCCGGCGTGGCTTGTTCGACTTCAGCATTGTCGAGTAAATCTTTCCAGTTTGGCTGTATTTGTATCGGAGGTGTTACAGAATTTTTTAACATCTCTATCACTTCACCGAAAGACATACCCGGCGTTAAATTCGGAAGGTCAACGATTTTACTCAGTTGCTCATAGACTTCCGCATCGAGCGGGTCCAAGCCGATAGGCTTGTCCGGCTGGCGAGTGGGCCTTTCGATTAGCTCTTTCCAATACGGCGGATAAGTAAGTTCCTCCGCGTATGGAATTCCGGATTCATCCGTCTTCATCAAAACTTCCGCTCTTTGCTTATCCGACTCTTTTTTTATCGCAGCTTGCTTTCGGAAGAAAATCATATCTTCCAGAGTATCTTTCAGCACCAGCGCCTGCTCATTTTGCGGGTCTAACGCAAGCAGCATTATCAATTGATCACGAGCTGCTTCATAACGCTGCTGTTTCTGATAAGTCATCGTGTTCGCCATCAATTCAGCGATCCTGCTGGCCCTGTCAATCTCCATTTGATTTCTAAACTGAAGGTTTGCCTCTGATGCCTGGGCCAGCTTCTCTTGTTCCCGCTGTCGAATCTTTTCGCTTTCTTTATCAGCTATTTCCCCACTCAATACTTTCAGCTCGCTGCTGTATTCTTTAAAAAGTTCATCTCCGAGGTGCATCTGGTTTTTGTTCACAGTAAGCGCAGCCGTCTCAACTATGTTCTTTGCCTTATCGAATTCGGCCTTGCTCATGTAATCACCAGCTTTAGCGACAGCATCACTAACAACAGCTTTGGTATGACTGCGTATGATATTCCTTTTGCGGTTAATTACATCGATATAGCTGCTCTCACCCGTTACCGGAGAAGCGACTCTTGGCGCAGCTCCCAGCGCATCTGCCTCCCCAACCTCAGGATTTTCAACAGCAACAACTACATTTCTGTTTGATTCCGGAACAAGATTTCGCCTTGGCAAGCGTCTATCTATTTGAGCCACATATCCTTCTACTGTCTTTCTAACTTGCGGCGAGAGTAAACCGCTGGATATAACTTCTATAAAACCTTCCCGAGCTTTCTCAATCTGACCGGTGTAGAATAATGCGGTACTCTGGTTCAAAAGATCAGAGGTTTCTTTCTCCCGCTCATTAGGACTTACGACAGGCTCCTTAACCACCGCAGGCTGCGCCGGCTTCTCTATCGAAAGCTTTTGACTTTCAGCCTTTTCAAGCCGGGTTTGGGCAGCAAGAACCTGAGCGTCTATTTGCCTGAATACCTCGGCGATTTGCTTAAGCTCTTCTTTTGTCAAAAACTCATTGTCTTTGATCTTTTCAAGATACGTTTTGGCTTGAATTATTTGGTCCCGCTTTATCAAATCGTTGACTGCCTTAAACGTCTCTAACGCACGTTTCCTCTTAAGGACAGCTATCTGGCTCTTTTCCAGAAATCCGCTGAGCTGCTCACGCATAGCCACAGTCAGATATTCTTCGTATCCCTGGGCCATTTGGAAGGTTTTTGCCGCCTGGTCATAGAAACCTTTCGCGTATTCTTCCTGCCCGGTCTGAAGATATGTCTGCACTATTCGGCGAATCGATTCGCGCCTCTCAGACCCTTCATTTTCCTGCGACGGAGCCACCTTTGATAATGTTATTATCGGCAATAGAATTATTGCCAAAACAATGGACAGGGACCTCCTGCCAATAGACTCGGTCAAAAAACTCGGCTTGTTCAAAATTAACCTCCTGCCAAAAAAACACCCTCATAAGGAATCTTTTATCAAATTATATGGTTTTTTACAACCTCCAGTTCTCAAAATCGATCAGCTTTAGATAACTGAGTTTATAATAAAATCTCGAATATTGCAAGAGAAAAATTTGATTTATATCAACTTGGCCGATAATATTCAAGTTTTCATTCGTTAGAATGGATTGTTTGAGCAAACTGAGTAAAAAATTGTCACTTAAAAAACGCCTTTTTTGCGACCATAATGGAACTTTTAACAAAAGATTGTCATTCAAATAAAATATATTATGAACCCAAAAATCCTCGTTTTAGCCGTTGAAACCTCCAGCAGAATTGGCTCTGTTGCTATAGCTGTCGGCAAAAATATTCTCGCTGAAACTACTTTTTCTGCTCCAATCAAACACAGTGCGGAAATTTTTACGGCCATCAGTGACATACTGGACCGATTTAACAGAAAACCCGATAATATTGAGCAGATACACATCTCCGCAGGCCCCGGCAGTTTCACAGGATTGCGAATCGCCGTAACACTCGCCAAGACAATGCACCTGGCCAATGCCGCAAAAATAATCGCCGTCGATACACTCGACGTAATCGCCGCCAATGCAAACGATTATATTAAGCAAAAAAAAACAACCACAGCTTCTCATTCCGAATCTCCCTGCAATCACCTAGTCCCTTCTGAAATCGAAGGCCGGCCGGGAAAAGATTCTCCGGAAAGAATCGCCACTATCCTCGACGCAAAAAGAGGCCAGTTCTTCATTGCTGCTTATCAACGCAATACGAGCAACACTCAAACAACAGATAGCAATGGAACCTGGGAAAAAATATTTCCGGATTCCCTGATGACCGCACCCCAATTTCTCAAACAGTTCACTAACGATGAACAGCCAATCTGGCTGCTCGGCGATGGCCTGCTCTATTATAAGGACATATTCAAAGCCGGCACAGTCCGATTTATGGATGAAAAATACTGGAGTCCCCGAGCTTCCAATGTTTTTCTCCTCGGCTTGAAAAAAGCTCTCGCCAACAAATTCGAAGATCCCTTAACACTGACTCCGAACTATTTACTCCGCCCTGATATCAAAATAAAAACACGATAGACCTTCGACTTCATCCTGACTTTACCATTGCCAGGTACTAACTAAAAGGGGCTTATACCTTTTCGATATAAGCCCCGAGTTAATCTGCAATATCAACTACTCAATATGAACTACTCATAAAACATTCTTACTCTGCCGGCGACGGTGGATGTAAACGTATATCATCGAAGTATAAAATACCTGCTCCGCCTGCAGCCGGGTTACTCCTGTCACCAACACCAAGAGTAATCGAATTGACATTGGCAAGGTTCACGCCCTGGTCGGCAAACGCCTGCAGGTCGATATTCCATGCCGTCCATGTAGCCGCCTGTGCCGCGTCAGGATTATCATTAGTAACCACTGCGCTGCCATTTAGAACAACATACATCGTCTCGGCAGCATTGGCCGCACTGCCTATGTACCAAATCGTCAGTGTGTTGACACCATTCACTGTCCAGTTACGATTGGAAGCTAACGTCATAGTCGCTTCGGATTTACCGACAGCGTTGTCATAGGCAAACGGCATCGACTGATTACCGCTGTGAACAATAGTCTGCTCTGCAAGTGGAGGATTGGCGTGGCCAACTACAGAACCGTTGACAGCCGGGTTATCGAATCCGTCTATCCAGGCAAGATATATCCTGTTGCTCCCGGGCTCACCTTCATTAATGTCATTGTAGCTCTCCATATCATCCACGATAAGGAAGTTGGC
>JACNGQ010000291.1 GCA_014384025.1 Planctomycetota bacterium
AAATCAATAACAACAATTCAGACAGTCCGTGGGTAGGCGGTGTCTGGAGCTTTACAACTGCCAACTTCCTTATCGTGGACGATATGGAGAGCTACAATGACATTAACGAAGATGAACCCGAAAGTAACAGGATATATCTGGCCTGGGTGGATGGATTCGACAATCCGACAACAAACGGCTCAATTGTCGGTCATGCCAATGCCCCTTTCGCCGAGCAGACCATCGTTCACGGCGGCTCTCAGTCGATGCCGTTCACGTACGACAACGCTGTCGGAAAATCCGAAGCTACTTTGACATTGATTGATCTTCGTAACTGGACTCAGAATAACATTGACACACTGACAATATGGCACAGAGGTAATTCGGCCAACGCCGCCGAGCCGATGTATGTTGTTCTCAATGGCAATGCGGCCGTGACCAATCCTAATACTGCGCAGACAGGCTCCTGGACTGCATGGAATATCCCCCTGCAGGAATTTGCAGACCAGGGTGTGAACCTTGCCAATGTCAGTTCGATTACTCTTGGTTTCGGTAACAGGAGTAATCCGGTAGCTGGCGGTTCAGGTATGGTGTTGTTCGATGATATCCGCCTGTATGCACCATAGCTCGTAATATCATAAATTGTAGGCAGCATCTGATTTTGTCGTGTATATAAGGATTTGTGTCAATTTGGGGCCTGTACTGATTAATTCGGTTTATGCCCTGTTCGAGCAGGATTAACACCCGAAGAAGCTGCGACGTACCTTCACAATCTGGCCATGATCCTTTCCGATGACAGCGTGGCACCACCTGGGTGGTTCAACTACGCGATCACGGATCAGCCAGCCATTGTGAATGACCTGCTGTTGCGTAAGAACGACGGCGCGTTTGAGCTGGTTCTGTGGAGTGAGAAGGCGGAAGGTACGAACCGTATAACCGTGAACCTGGGCAGATCCCATGCGTTGGTGAAGCTGTATCATCCCCGACCGGCATTATCCCAACCGAAATCCTTACGGGTATACGCTCGGTTTCAATAACAATGAGCCACCGCTCGGTCGTACTTGAGATGAAGTGACTCTTAATACGACAATATTTCCAGAGCATATTGCTTGGCAGGTTTATGTACTGATACATCTGCTCATTTCGAATTTAATGACTCATTCTTTGATAATGGACGAACTATCGGCGTTTAACGACAAATGGATCCTTGGTATCATCCCACGTCCCTCCCTCGGCCAGGACAGGATAAACAACCGCCGGATAAATTAACGTTTCATGAACGGTGAACTCATTCATTCCATATGTATAATAATGATCAGCCCACTGACGTTCCCTCGGCAATGTAGCTATTTTGGGAATCATGGCAAATTGGATTCTCCTCGGGAGGTTGCCCGGCCCATAGACCTGAATGCCCGGCTTGAGTCCCCATCCTTTGGCTTTGGTATAGTCCGATTCCCTATCGTGAGGATTTTTGACCCTGTTAAAGCCTGTTCTCGTAACATAGCATTTGCCCAGCGGATTAAGCCCCTGATTATAATCCATTAACTGACATGCGACATCAATATATTTCTGTTCCTTTGTAAGTCCCCATTCTAATAAACAGGGATAGGCATGCTGGCCCTGAGAAACATTATTTCCCCAACGCCTTCTGGTAGTGAAGGGATTACAGACCGGATATGCGAACGAGTTGAATATTTCTATTTCCCTGTCCGCCGTTTTACGTAAAATGTCTTTCATGTGCTGAACGACTTCCGGGTCGGTCGGCCGTTTCTTTTCGATTATATAGCAATAGAAATAACCGACCAGGACGTTATTCGAGCTACCGCGATTATTCGCCGCACTCGTGACATAACGGTTCACCAAATCCTTGACTTGCTGGTGAGCAGTCTGATCACCGGTCAGAAGGTATTTCTGTACCGCAAAGTAGAGTTTTTGCTGATCGTTTGCATTATTGCCCACGTATGCCATAGCCTTTTCCGCACGCTGGCGCAATTCTTCAGAACGATCGGGTTTGTATGGCTTTATTATTCTGGCAAGGTGCATAAAGATTCCCGCCGCCATAGAAGTTGCCGTATTATCGATACGTATAGTGCCGTATTTTTTGGTATCCTGATCCATGGGTATCTTTTCTGCTGGATAGCCCCTCGTTTCCGTGCCCCAGTGAACGCCTCCGTTCGGCTTCTGGAGATATTCCCATATCAGGATCGACCATTCCGCTTCGTCGATGATGTCGGGGATGCCGTTGCCCTTGCCCAAAATGTTGAAATTCTCATCAAACTTATCAGGAATATTGAACTGGTTATCGGTAAAATATTCGGGAAACGCTTCATAGGTGGTCATCAGAACGGGCGGTACCCTTTCAAGGTGATATCTGCGCCGATCCGCATCACCCGCGTCATGATAACCGCCATAAACAGTAAAGCTCGGTTCCGTGCCAACGACGTCCAAATTGGCTTCTCCGGGAGGAGCATTCACATCATATAAGATGGTATGACACGGATTAGGCCTTATATCCTCCCACGCATAAGGTTTTATGAGCGGACAGCCGCATCGTTGATAGTACAAACTGCGAAATGCAATATAGCCCAGCCGCTTTGAAAAATCACCACCCACGCCGAAAGGCCAGGAACAGCCGAAGCCCTTTACCGTTATTTTATAAGGGCCGCCCTCGGGAACCTCTGAAAGATCAATGCGGTACACAAAATCCCCTGATGACTCATCTGGACCAATTTCCACAAGCTTGCCACTGGAGACAAGGCGCCCGGTAGATATCTCGAATACTTCATATGCCGGAAGTGCTCCACTGATCTGTTTGCTTCCTCCTGTTCCCAGCCAAATGGCAAAATTGGCAAACCGAACTTTCGATAAGGCGCTATAGCCGTTCTGGTTCGTTTTGATGGACTCGCAAAACATGGTGCGATCGTTAAATACAAAGGTTTTATCACCATGAGGAGTCTCGAGGGTGTATCGTGTGCCGTTGATAAATGGGGGTATCTCAAGATAGATATAATGTTCACACCCTTTAGGGTCAGAGCATGTAGCTGAGGATTCGGTCACGAATTTGTGGATGGCTAATGGTGGTCGGCCGTTCAGTTTCCATGCCGATATATCCTTGGTCTCCACTTCGTTCACATCCACCACTTCCTTGATCCATTGATTGTAGTTGGTTGCCACAACTTTTTCGCTCGCAAAAACCACCACCAACACCTTGTTGGACGCGGTATGGATTTCCTGAAGGGTAAGCTTGGCAGACGCGCATGAGATGTGAATGAGCAATAACAGTAGAAAAATTATCTTCTTCATTACGTATTTCCTCATGTCCATTATACAAGGTGAAAATGGCCATGTCACTGTGGCGGTGCAGGGTATGACCGTCACAACCGGCCTATTTGTACTTATGTTAGCATTGACGACGATGATGTCAACCATGTGGTCATGTTAAATACTTTAAATTCAGACGTTAAAACTTTAATTTCCACTGGAATTCCGGGGACAGCATCAATCCTGTTCGGCACAAGGATTGGCACCGTCTACTTAATCAATTACAAGTTTTTGTGTTGCGTATTCTCCGCCGGAGGAAGGATCATCACAAGATCAGAGAACAGTAAGAGAATCTTCTCGTTGTACTAATCTGTAGTGATAGATCATCTACTGGGAATGGGCCAACTCAAGTGCTTGTGAAGAAATTCGAATGTTCCCTTGCCGTTAATAGTATGGGGGCCGGGAAACCATTCGATTTCGCAGCGATCGCCGATCCCCAATTGAGCCTGGTAAAGGTGACGGACTTTGGCAAATTCGTATCCCACGGTCTCGTCGGGCGCTACTCCATCGAAGTGGCCTCGTTCGACCATGAACGGTCGCGGTGCAATCAACGCCGCCATCTCTGCATAATTAAAGGTGTTGCCTAGATCGAACTCGAATATTTCGTATTCTCCGGACCAGATATAGCTATAAGGGCTTCGGGTCGAAACGTTCTTCCAGATCCACTCATTGAAATCAGCAGAGCAAATTGCCAAACAATAATTTCTGACTAGGGGTGGCACGCGCATTGCCGTTTTACCTCCGTAAGATAGACCGTAGAATGCTATTCGGTCGGTGTCTACATATGGCAGTGAGCAAAGCCAGTTAATGATCTGCTGATGCTGAGGTACTATGATTGAAAACAGGCTCTTCTTAATCGGATTGGCCTTGCGCTGCAACGTACGAAATCGATCCTTGAATATGTACAGATTCTGCGGTGCAAACGTGACAAAGCCGCGCTCGGCCAGTTTGGCGGCGTAATCATGGTATGCTCTGTGATCACCTGACACTAAGTGTTGTGGTCGTCCTTCCAAACCATGTTGACAGACGACTACAGGTCGTCTCTGGCCTTGCTTGATATCTTTTGGCACGAGGAGAATTCCATATGCAATTACATGGGGAAAAACGTCCATCACCACCTCATATCCAGTATATTTTGCCTCGTCGTATGCCTTACGCGAGCGCACATTCGGTTGCAAAAGGTCATATTTAAATTTGCCGATCACGTCTTCGTAGAAGTACTTGCGATACCATTCAATGGTCTTTTCAAACTTTTCTGTTGAACTCGTATCGGCCTTCAAAAAAAACTGTCTACGCACATAAGCACTCTCACTCAATAGCCACTGACTGTGTCGATCGATCTCATGTACCTGTCGTTTTTGGCGATCTTTCAAATCGAATGATTTCGCCAGACGGTGTGGAGCCGGGCCGGGCAGTGCAAGCTTTACACCTGCTATGGATTCCAACAGTTCACTCAACGCCTCATCCGTGCCATAGGGACCGGAGCCATTACCGCTGACAAGCAATTTGATGTCGGTTTCAAATTTCGATCCAGCTATGAGCTTCTTCAACCGTTCATACTCCGATTGGACGTTTTCAAGCTCCGGTGTCGTAAGCCGACCTGGTGCCGCACTGGTGCCAGGAGATATTACTATCTCCGGGCCTCTCGACGCCTCGATTATGAGTGTGCGGGGCACCACCATGCTCGCCAGTTCCGCATCACCAAACTCATCAAGAAGTCCGAATACATTGCGTCCGATCGGCTCGCGCCATACGTTCTGACGGTTATTGAAATAACCGCTCACACAGACCGCATCGATACGAGTATCAAGTGCACCAGTATAAAATGCAACTAATCCACCTTCACCCCATCCCATGACTCCGACCTTAGTATTTGCCTTCTTGAACCAGTCTATTGCCGCGAGTACTTTTTGTACTTCGTAACCGATCACATGCCGGCCCATCTCAAATGCTGAGCGGTAGAGAAATTCGCGATTAGTTAATGTCACACTGCGGCTTCCTCCAGTCGCGGTTCGCTTGACCATCTGGCGGCTGATCAAAGCCGGAACAAGAACTCGGCAGCCACTCTCGGCCAATCGTCGAGCAAACTGTGATTCGATGGGGATGCCCTCGATCAGCCCAACTAGCATCTCAGGTGACTGATCGGCGTCACCAATTGCGACAATATCCCCCGCCTGAGCGCCTTTCGAAGGCACCAATAAAAGGCCCTCGGCGTGAACGTCTCCGAAAGCTGGCCACCTCACAGCATACACATCGTAACCCTCGCCATGTCCAACTAGCGCCGGCTGCTCTACTGTTCCGATTAGCTCTGGAGCATCGAAAGGTATTCGTTCATCTCTCACACCGATGATGTGTGCCAGTCTCTTACGATTGGGCTCCATGGATGCATTGTAGGCATCTTGTGAAGAGAAATCATAGCTCCAGTGCCGCCCGCGTCGATCGATTGATTTCTCAAGCTCACTGAGCAGGAATCGGTCGACCCCCGCGACTAGGTAAGACGCAATGTCTCCTTCAAGTGTTAGGGGTTTTGTGCCAGAAATCCAAGTCGGTGGTTGAGCTGTCGCAACCGTTGAGCAAACCTTTATTAGAGCACAGATAGCAAGGATTGCCTTCGTCCGTTGATTCATAGAATGGCCTCCTTTTCATTAGTTTGTCTGGTCAGTTAATCTCAATTTGTACTCGTTTCAGAGTAGAGTGTATAGCACTAGATTTCTTTTTTACCAGATACTTAATCCGATTAAAATTTTAAAATCATTGTATTTTCGTAAAAAATTGACTTTTTTTAGGACTCGATATAGGCAAAATCAACATTTGTGGTAACAAAATGGTAACAAGATGTCACTTGGAAATTAGGGTATTTTCCAGCTCATGAAAGAGATGACTTTTCGCGGAATTTTGGCATTTTGGAGCTTGTGGGAAGGGTGAACTTTCGTGCGTGCTCACGTACTGGTTCGAATTATGCTGGTATGGGAAGAGTAACTTGTGGTATTAATGTTTGTGTTGAATTTTGATCTTCTCTTCTGGATTTGTCACCTTCCTTTCAAGTAAATCACACGCCAAATCTTTAAATTGCCCATCAAGCATTTCTAGAATTCTGTTCTGAACTTCACCAGAGTCGGGTTCATGCCCAAGCTCCTCTTCTAATCGTCTGTAAATTTCATCCCAAGACATCTCTATTCTCCTTCATAAATCTGGTTTGCACTTTCGCAGTCACCCCACGTCTTGTTCAAGTACTGATAATCTGAATTCAATAATTGCTTTCGAAGTCATTTTTCCAAATCTCTTTCTTTGTTAGATAAGTCTCATTGGCTGCAAAATACTTTTTATTAACAGCCTCTACATAATTAAGGCATCTCGAAATGGAAAGGTAACGCATTTTCTTATAGCGCGACACGAGGCCTGCTAAAACATAATCAAAGTATTTTCCTTGACGGCGAAGTGAGTGGTTTGGTATAAATAATGTTAGTGAAGTTTGTGACTGCATAAGCTGGTATGTGGAAACTTTGGAGCTTCTTGAAAGAGGAGGAGTAATTATGCAAGGCACAGAGTTCGTCGTAAAGGCGACTGTTTGCTTCGCGATAGGAGGTGTTAACGTTTCAACGATAAATTCATATCTTGCTTCTGTGGGAATGAGTCTTTTAGTGTGGTCAAAGCATGGTTATTTTAACTCTTTATTAAAGGAGGGCTATTATGTGTAGGAAATTGATTTATTTTGTTTCTTTTGTTTTGGTGTTGAGTCTGGTCGGGACTACCGTGAGTGCGAGTGAGCTACCGGTAACGGAAAGCCGGGATTGCGATGAAGACGGCATGCAGAGCGACCAGGGCTTTATGAACCTGACCTACTTGACATGTACTCTAACACAATCAGAATAAAGGAGAATGAACATGCAACTGAAATTAAAAACACACTTAACATCCGCACACTTTGGAATCGCTTTCTTGATTGGGGCTCTCATGCTCTCACCTTTGGTGTTGGCAGGTTACATTCCTGAACCAACACCCGATTTGCCGGATATGGAATCGATTGCTTACAGAGCCAAGACAATGCCAACCATTGATGGGGACCTCTCCGATTGGAAGAATGTAGCGTTCAGGTTCATCGGGGAGCAGAAGGATGTGTACCGGGGTAATTGGGGTGGGCCTGATGATTTGAGTTATGTATGGTCCGTGATGTGGGATGAGAACACATTCTACTTCGCGGCAGCCATCTGGGATGACTTCTACCAGGAGCCGGCCGATGCCAGCCAACCGTGGACAGGGGATTGCCTCTTCCTCTACATAGACGCCGATGCTGACAGTACCATTGATAACAAGCCTTGCTTCTTCTTGTTAGATGGCCAACCCACTGTCTTTCCCGCTTCTGGCGGTGTGCAACCTGAGGATGTGGAACTTGCCATTGTCATGGAACCTCAATTGGGGGATGCAGGCAGAATTATTGAGGTCGCTATCCCTCTGGGTTCTATGACAAACATGAGCCCTGCAGAGGGCGGTGAGTTCAACATGATGCCCGGCTATGAAGAAGGCACTCAAGGTGCCGAAGCGGGTAAGTTCATCGATTGGGATGGCCTAAATCCCGATGATGCCGCCAATCTGCGCAAGGTCACATTTGGCGGGCTGATAGACAACAGCGGACCAATAAGACTTGCCTACAGACCCTCCCCGACGGATGGTGACTTACTCGAGGCTAACTGGGCGAACCTGAGTTGGCACCCGGGTGATTGGGCCGTGTCGCACGATTTGTATTTGGGCGATGTTTTCGACGATGTGAACGAGGGTACTCGGGACTCTGATATATATCGAGGCAACCAGACGGCTGCGTTTTACATTGCTGGATTCCCCGGATTTGCCTATCCGGATGGTCTTGTTCCGGGTATGACTTACTATTGGCGAATCGATGAGGTCAATGCACTGCCGGACGAAACCGTCTACAAGGGCGACGCCTGGAGCTTTAGTATTCCTCCCAAGACTGCATACTTCCCCGTTCCTGCTGATGGTGAAGCATCTGTAGGTGTGGATGCGGCTCTTACCTGGACGCCAGGTTACGGAGCAAAACTGCACACTGTTTACTTCGGTGAAAGTTTTGACGAAGTGGACAATGCTACAGGTGGTTCGCCTCAGGGAACTTTGTCCTATAATCCCGGCACACTTAAAATGGCCAAGACTTACTACTGGCGAGTCGATGAATTTGATGTTATTGAAACATATAAAGGCGATGTCTGGAGCTTCACGACCGAAGGTGCTGTTGTGGCGCTTAATCCGGCTAATGGTGCTGTGGATGTAACGCAAACGCCTGTTCTCACATGGGCACCGGGCTTAGGTGCTTCACATGATATCTATTTCGGCACTGATGCAACTTCTCTGGAATTAAAAGGCAGCGGAAACCTCGGCTCAGAGAGCTTCGACCCCGGACAACTCGAATGGAACACTACTTACTACTGGCGTGTAGATGAGGCCAACAACGCCAACGCAGACAGCCCGTGGTCAGGCCCACTCTGGAGCTTCACTACGGCCAACTTCCTTATCATTGATGATATGGAGAGCTACAATGACATTAATGAAGATGAACCGGAAAGCAACAGGATATATCTTGCCTGGATAGACGGATTCGACAATCCGGCAACGAACGGTTCTGTTGTTGGTAACCTTAATGCCCCATTTGCAGAGCAAACTATCGTTAATAGCGGTATTCAATCGATGCCGATGGCCTACGAGAACGCAGTCGGCAAATCTGAGGCGACTTTGACATTGACTTCTAATCGTGACTGGACAGTCAATGGTGTTGATACACTGACAATTTGGTTCAGAGGTAGTTCAGCCAACGCTGCTGAGACTTTATACGTTGCTCTCAACGACACTGCAAGGGTAGATAACGATAACCCGGACGCAGCAACGATAACGAGATGGACGCAATGGAATATCCCCTTACAGGCGTTTGCCGACCAAGGTGTTAACCTTACTAATGTCAATTCGATTACTGTTGGCCTTAGCTCGGTTACCGGCGGTTTCAGTATGGTTTTCTTTGGTGGGATTTGCATATATGGACTGGCCCCCCCACTGGGAAATTAGGGAAAACTTCAACGGTATTTTTGGTGTGTTTGGGAAAGCACCC
>JACNGQ010000107.1 GCA_014384025.1 Planctomycetota bacterium
TGATGGACTATGGTATTACGATGATGGATACGAAAACAATCCAAGATACCATAAGAAGATTGATGCATTGCTACAAAAAAAGAAATAGACATATTATCTCCAATCCTGACAATTAATGACCAGGCGGCTGAAAGTCTTTAGATTGAAGATTGATGATTTGATTGAAGATTGCCGCAGTTTAGTTTTGAGTTTTGAGTTTTTAGATTAACCGCATGGGCTAAAGCCTATCCTACGAAACTGGATTCCTGCTTTCGCAGGAATGACAAATCGGGGCAACCACGCGGGGAAAGTCCCTACATTGAACAACACAGCGAGACAGATACGTAGTGAGGGCGGTTCGCGAACCGCCCCTACAACAATAATGGCAAAGTGAATCATATGATTATTTTGGGGATAGAAAATGGCTGACATGTCTTGTTGAACCTGTCAGAATATTGTTGAAATTGAGATTAAATTGCGATATTACGAGAACTGAAGTTTTCAGGAGTGTTTCTGTGGACTGTAAATGGGAAATCTGAACTCAGAGGAATTTGTAAATGGCGAGTCGTGAGGAGCAATTGGAGACAGGACAAAGGGCTATTGAGGGATTGCTGTGTGAGTTTCGGGCGGGGAATATCGGGCAGCCGGGTGTCGAGAAGGTCAGGCTGGGGCGACATTTGGGGGATCTTTCGAAGCGATGGGAACAGAGGTTTCCGGGGCTTCCCGACCGGTGGCCGAAGCACGCCCATAAAAGAAGAATACCCGGGCCGGGGGTCAGAGACGAGTATCTCAAAGATATCATTGCCAAGCTGCTCGAAGGGATCGAGGGCGAAAACTATACTATCGTTAATCCGGCCTGCGTGTGGGGCAGACACGCGCGGGATTTGGCGAAGCGATTGCCGGGCTGGAGAGTTCTTGCGACGGATATCAATCCGCGATATGACCGGTTCTATGACCGCTGGCCATGGAGCCGGACGCCGGGCAATTATGAGTTCATTAAGGATGACATATTCAATCCGAAGGCGGAAGCAAAGCCGTCGGCGGCTGTCTTCTTCGGGGCGTGCGCCTCGCTTTCGGATGCGGCGATGGACTACGCGATAGAATCGCATTGCCCTTTGTTGGCTGGCAGGGCGTGCTGCCACGCGATGATCGGCGGCAATATCGATATTGTCAAGCAGCCGGACTTCTGGAACCGGGTGTCTAGATTACAGATCTTCATATTCGCCAAAAGATTGGCCAAACTGAAGGCCAAGGGCCACTATTTCTCGCCCAAGTACTCGGCCAACCACTACCCGAGAAGTGAGACGGCCAAGACGCTGACCAATTCGGATGAATTAATCGAGGTGGCCCGCAATGCGGTCAGCAGCGATATCTGCAAGAGCATCATCGACCTGGACCGCTATCTCCATTTAGCTGAAGCCGGGTACGATGTCTGGTACAGGGCAGAGATGTTCGTCGCGGAACTTTCCACGAAGGCACAAAGACTCGAAGAACCGCAGAGGAATGGCAACACTCCGGAACGCCCTTAGTGAACAAACGCCGCTTATGGTTGCCTACAGGTGTTGATTTCGCCTGGGTGGTACGTCACTCTATGATTATGTCGTGGCTTTGGAGCTGGGGAGGATTAGGGTGGCCACATGGAGACCTATAGAGCAAGCCCCTAATTGACATGCTCACTCCGGTCGAAATGAAACGGATTAAGATAACCGCTTTTACCAGATTTTGATTTTTTGTTCTGGTTTTTTCAGGCCGGCGGTCAGGGCTTTTTTTCGGAGGAGGTCGCCTTCTGTGAAGGGGCTGTGGAAGAAGAGGACCTGTACTACTTTTGGATATTTGTTTAAGGCAACTAAGGCTTTGGACCATTGTTTGGGGTAGTTCTCATTAAGGCTTTGGGCCAGGTCGAGGCAGATTGCGGAATAGGCGGCAAAGGCGAGTTTTTGGGTGTCGGTTTCGTTTTTTATTGTGTTAATGATTGCGGATTTCTGTTCGGTCTGCAAGTGGGCTATTTGATTTTCAAGATTGGGCAGGGGGACGATGTTCATTGGTTTTTCGGTAGGTATTTGATAGACTATTTGGCCGGAGATGTTTTTTCTTTGACCTCCGTTTTCTATGATGACACATTCAGCCAGGTCGATAATCCGGTCGGCGAAACTGGTGATTGTTTCGTCCATAGGCATGTTATCTCGTGTAGTATTATGGTAGCGGTCAACTATTTGCCAGTTTTGCTGCATCATCCAGCGGCAGCCCTTGATTACACCGATGATGGTGCCGGAAGTAGCTGCGTTGTTATCGGCATCCCAGCCGAAATTGAATGCGGTGATAAGGGTCTTTACAAAGTCACCCCGGCCGTATAGCAAGGCGGCAATGGTCGAGGCGGTATTGAGTTCGTGTCCGTTTCTATCTCGCATCTCGCCGCCGTGCAGGCTGTACTTTTCTTTGACGATCCGGCGGGTTGTGCGCCAATCATGGGGATATAAGCGATGCCATTTGCGGACATCGTTTACAATAGTTCTGATAGCGCAATTTTTATCAATAGCTTTTAGGCCGGAGTCGATAATATTGTCTATATCGTCTGTTATGAAAGCCGTAGCTATCATGGTTGTGAATAACTGTGTTGTCTGAGCGGGTTCGGCATCGATGGTGACACGGGTGTAGTTCAGGCCGATTTTTGCGGCTGTCTGGGGCATTGCAGGGGCGACGAGACCGAATGACTCGCAGATGAACTGGCCGGAAATGTTGAAATTGGCCCATGGGTTAAAGACAATGCTGCCTGTCAGGGGCGGCTGGAAACCTATGTCCATCAGTTGGCGGGCGTATTGGTTGGAACACCAAATACGATTGTTGATACGCTCTAACCATAATTGAGTAATCAGCTCAGGCGGCAGCAGGACGGTGTTGTTACGCTGCATTGCGACGATGTAAACCCATTCGAGGTCTGTGTCATCATCGGTTCGGGCGCCTTCGAGGAGGGCGGGGGTATATTCTTTTACATTACCGGGGGCGTTGATGTATTTCATCTCGTGTTCGAGGCCGTTTAGATTGCCGAGTAACTGGCCGAGCAGGCCGCCACGGATTTTGTCACGAAGTGTCTCGGCAGGCATATCAATCGATTGATCGAAGTTGTCTGCTGCGTAAGTAAAATCATTTATTGCAAGAGAGGCGATGATTGAAAAAGTAATGGTTGTTGTTGTGATAAAATCTTTGATTTTCATGTTGTGTCTCCAAAAGAGGTATTCTAAGGCAAATCAAGCTGTAAGCCAAGTATCAATGATTTCATTAGCGGAATCGGGAAGGATGCCGAGTATCCATGCGAGGTCAATAATCGTGGGGCGTTTTCGGATTTCGTGCATATGGAGGACGGCGGTCATCAAACGTTCACGTGAGCATTTGATGTCTGCATAAGTGTGTGCGGCGCCGGCGGTTTTGAGGCAGTTTTTGATTTCGTCAGGAGAACGAACTTGCTGACGGGCGGCGGAAATAAAGGACTGCCATATTTGGGCATCGGTTAGTTTTTCATATATGGTTTTAAGAGCAGATTTTTTCAGGTCGTATTGATCGCGGACATTTTCGGCCAAGCCAGCCCAGAAGGTACTATCGATGTCAGAGGGAGGGGAGAGAGGTTTGGGAGTTTCGATTTTGAAAATTCGTTCGTAGAGGGCTGCGGAAAAAATAGTGCCGATGCCCACCTGCCTACCATGAAGGTCATGGGGAACGCCGTCGAGACTGGACATCATGTCAAGGGTATGACTTAGTAGGTGCTCGCCGCCGGAGGCTGGTGCTGAAGTACCGATGATGGTCATAGCAATTCCGGAGTACAACAGGGCGTTGAAAAGGGCTTCTATGGCGGCAGGCCGGCGGGTCTTTATATCTTCGGGTTTGTTAAAATAATATGGCTCCAAAGAATTGATAATCTCGCTGCAGTACCGGCAGAAGTTTTCATTGCAAAAGATGTTGTTAAAGAGCCAGTCGGCGGAGCTGAGGGGTTTTGCAATGGTGTCACCCAGACCTGCGGCGGTCAGCTCAGATGGGGCATTGATAATAACAGATGGGACAGCAAATACGGCCAGCGGGGCACGGGCGGTTATTAATGTTTTTACACCTTTTAGTGTGGGAGCGACGTTGGCGGCGGTATAGCCGTTCATGGTTGCGGCGGTCGCAACGACGGCGTAAGGCAGGTCGTGTTCGAAGGCTGACCATTTGGTGAGGTCGTTTATGACGCCGGAACCGACTGCAAGGGCGATGTCGGCGGGGGGGAAATGCTCATTGAGCCAGTTGTGAGTAGTGTCATTGCAAACAGGGCTGCCGTGAGAAGAATCAGGGACAATGATTTGGTGTACGGACCAGCCTGCTTGTTCGAGGACTTCCCTGGCATGGCGACCGAGTATATCAAGGGTTCGCAGGTCGGCAACTAAGACGATGTGACGCCCGTTAACTAAAGAGCTTAGCACCTCGGGTAAATGCACAAGGGCATCTTCCGAATAGATAATGTTTCTTATGGGGACCTTGTGGCTGCGTCCGCATTGGCAAGTAAAGGTTGTATCGAGCAATTTATCGAGGTTCATTATATAATCTTTTCGACTATTACCTGTTGGCCATCAGTAAAATGTGCGGTAGCGGCGTCTTCCGGGCTGATAAGCATTGATTCATTATGTTCAGCGGCGGGGAGGCCGGCTTTGAGGTGGACGGAACGCAACCCTCCATACCACCAGCGGGTATGGCTGGCGTATAACAGGTCGCCCGGTTCGGCAGCCATTTTATCCAGCGCAGATTGAGGGAGGATAACCGTGTCGTTGCCTGCGAGGCTTTGATCAATTTTGGCTTTGAGGCGGACTTTTTCACCCGGCCGGAGATTGGGCTGGCCTCCTTTAAAATTACGCATAGCGTCAATTTGGGTTCCGGCGACGAGGCCTTTTAATTTTGCTTCGGCTTTTGGTTTGGTAAATAGTGTTACAGAAATACCAAGAGTTACTGCCGCTGACAAACCGAACAAGGCCCGCATGAACTTATAGCTGTCCGGACCCATTCCGAAATCAAAAGGGCCGACCAACAAATCCGGCCAGATGAAAGATAAGCCTATAAGAACGGCACCACCGGTGATAGTGATAAATGCGGCCGCAGGGGTGTAACGTTTCCATATAATCCCGAGAAAAATAGCAGTCAGAACCGGAGGCGTGACAGCGGCGGTGAACATGCTGTGTGCGCCGTAAATTGTGTCTTTCATGAATATCGGGACAAGAGCCAGGCCGAGACCGGCCGCACACAGGCTTGTTATCCGTGCCACGCGGAGATAGTGTTTGTCGCTGCTGCCGGGTTTGACGTAAGGCCTCCAGATGTCATTTACGAATATCGCGCTTACGGCATTTATCAGGGTGTCGGCGGTGCTCATTAATGCGGCGGTCAAAGCGGCGAGAACGAAACCGAAAACACCCGGTGAGCAAAGAAAATGAGCGGCCTTTACAAAAGCATCGGAAGGTTCGATAGATGCCTCGCCATTGTTGACAAGCGCCCTTGCAATCCATCCGCCGCAACTGGTGGCGATGGCGGCAAGCGGAGCCAGGACGAGGATCCAGCAGACAACCATCCGACGGGAATCCCTGACACTTTTCAGCGAGAGAAATCGCATGATAAAACCCTGGTGCATGAGCATAAGGGCCCCGGTGTTGGCCAGGCCATCCTGGACGTAGATGCCGATAAAACTGAAATTGGGAGGCGCGTTGAAATCCGAAAAAGCATATTTATGTTCTTTCGGAAGAAGTGCCCAGAATTTACCAAAGCCGCCAAAGTGATAAATGGCAACGGCGAACAATCCCAGGCCTGCGATGAGCAATATAATTCCCTGAACAAGGTCGGTCATAATAACGGCCGTTTGGCCTCCAATATATACGTATAAGGCCACCGCTACTGCTGTTACTATCGCGCCGGTCATAATCTGCCAGCCCAGAAGTGTGTGCAGGGTTTTTCCTAATGTGATAAGATTGATACCGATGTATCCGACGAGGTAGAGCAGGATAATAAACGTTGCGGCGATGCGTGTTTTTTTGTCAAAACGTCTTTCAAGGTACTCGGGAATTGACTGAATTTTCATATAGTAAATGATTGGTATCCAGACCAGGACGAGAATTGGCATCCAGAACCAATCATTGAGGTAGGACTGTGTGCTGCTAATGCCATACTTAAATCCGACGGTGCTGTACTTGATGAAACTATAGCTTCCGACTACTGTGGCAACGCAGGAAAAAGAGATGAGCCACCATGAAAACCTTTGTCCGCCGAAAAAGAAGTCTTTGGTAGTGGTAGTATATCGACCGAAATACAGGCCGAAACCCAGTACCGCAACGAAATAGAACAGCATAACTGTATAGTCAATTTTCCCACCGATGACCTGGGCAATCATATTGTTCCTCCGTTTGCCCAATTAGGCGCCAGAAAGGTAAAAAAGCAAACGATAGCCAGCATCAGCAGGAAACCTGCGATGAGTATTATTAAGAGCCGTCGGTCTTCGGTGGTTTTAAGGTTTAGGTATCCCCCGCGTAAACCGCCCCAGATTCCGATGAGGCATAATAATGCGCCAACACCGAACTGGCAGACGATAGGCCAAACTCGCAGCATATTCACTTGCAGTTTCTCCTGTTCATAAAATCATGAAAATCAATTAGCGGACATTTTTTGCCGGATAGACGCTTTATCCTTCAACTGTTGTCTGAGCCATTGGGGGCGATTAGTGGTTATTCCAGCTACTCCGAGCCCTATGAGGCGGATTGCTTCTTCCTGGTCGTCAACTGTCCAGACATAGAGCTTTTGTCCCGAAGCTTTAACGGCATCGGTAAATTCTTTTGTAACGCCGGCGTAATGAACATCAAGTCCGTCAAGGCCTTTATTTCTGGCTATCCGGACGAGCTGAGGATCGTGTGGGATCCATTTTTCAGTTTCTTTTTCTTTTTCCGTCCCCTTAAGCCAATACGTGGGAATGTTAATAAGCTCCTTAGACATTGTCACCGTCTCAAGGTCGAATCCAATAATTACGATTTGGGACATTTTGCCGCTTTGAGTGATGAGCTTTTCAAGGATGGGTAAAATCTCTTTGCCGCATTTGATTTCAACATAGAGTTTTCGCCCGGGGGGTATTGTCCTGATAACGTCGGCCAGAAACGGTATTTGCTCACCGGCATATTCCTCTGATTTGAAACTTCCCACATCAAGCTTGCGGAGTTCCCGGGAGGGGGTGTCTTTAATATTAAGGTCTGTTTTGCCTGTGCGCTTTGTCGAGGCATCGTGAATTACGAGAATGCGATTATCCTTCGATAAGTGCACATCCACCTCAACATCGGCTCCTTTTTCCCAGCCAAGCATCACTGATGCCATTGTGTTCTCAGGTGCCAAGTATGACGCCCCCCGGTGTGCGATAATTTCTACGGATTTCGTACATCCAGATATAATTACAATGGATAAACAGAACAACATTTGAGCAATCAATCGTTTCATTTCTTATATCCAATTTCAAATAAGGTAAGTGACAGTATCGAGCATATTATATTTTCCGGCCTGCTCACGATCCGGACTTATCAATAATAACCCTCCGATTATAATACCTTGACTGAGTTCTGTAAAATGAGAAATGATTGTTTTGATTAATGGTTCTCTGCATTTTGACAATATTTGATTAGTCCAGTTTTCTGTAATTAATACCTTTGGCTTCGAGATGTTTGAGATGGTGGCGGAGGCGGGTGACAAAATTTCCATAGCTCTTCAATTCATTTTGAGACCATCCGATTTCGGCCAGGGCAATTGCACGGGGATAGGCCATATACTCAAGATGCTTTTGGGTGGAAATATATTCTCCCCATAGCTGGCCCTGGACTCCTAATATATGTACGGCTTTTTCCGGTGTAATCGCTTTCGGAATCGGATCGTATTGATAGACCTTTTCCAATGGAATAAGCCCACCGATGGCCAGAGGTTCATTCACTGGAGCACTTTGGTAGTAATCAAAATAAGTGTGTGAAGTCGGCGCCATAACAACATCGTGTCCGGCGTTGGCTGCGGTGATTCCGCCGTGAATACCACGCCAACTCATCACCGTAGCTCCGGGTGCGAGGCCGCCTTGCAGGATTTCGTCCCAACCGAGCAGTCGCCTGTTGTTCTGAATCAGAAAGGCGTCCATCTGTTTGATAAACCAACTGTGCAACTCATGGGCGTCCTTGCAGCCCAGTTGTTTCATCTGTGTCTGCATCTCAGGGTCGTTTTCCCACAGTTTCAAATTTGCCTCGTCGCCGCCGATATGAATGAATCGGCTGGCAAACAGGTCAATAACTTCTGCAAGTACATCCTGCATAAATTCCACCGTCTCGGGACGCGGAGCCACCAGGCCGCCCAACGCTGCCCATCGCTTATCGAGTGACATACCCTCTACACGGGCGGGATTGATACCTATATACGGATAGGCATTTATCGCTGCACCGGCGTGATATGGCATCTCGATCTCGGGCACTATCGTGATATGGCGTTTCTCGGCGTATCGGACGAGTTCGCGAATCTCCTCCTGCGTGTAGAAGCCGCCGTTGCCACCACTGCGATCTCGATTCGAGGCGAGTTTCGTCAGATTCGGATGCTTCTTGATTTCGATTCGCCAGCCAATGTTGTCGGTCAGGTGCATTTGCAGCCGATTGAACTTGTGCATTGCCATGCCGTTGAGAAACTTCTTCACGTTATTAACCGTGATGAAGTGCCGTGCCGGGTCGATGAGTAAGCCCCGCCATTGAAAGCGCGGATAATCAGTAATCTTAAGGCATGGCACTTTCCAATTAATGTCTTTGACTTGGGTTTTGCTGAAGATTGATGCCGGAAGAAGTTGCAGCAGGGACTGAATTCCATAGAAAAGTCCCGCCGGCTGTTTGGCGCGAATTAAGATTTGCTCGGCAGAGACATCGAGTATGTATCCTTCAAGCCCCGGCTGCGATATTCGCGGATCAATTACCAACTTAACAACCCGGGCTTTCGGTCGTGCTTTGGAGGCAAGTTTCAATCTATAGCCCATTGCAGGCGCCAGAGCATCAATAAGTTTCGACGCCTCAGCTTGTGCATCTTTTTCTGCAATGATTCGTATTGATGGTTTGAAGACGAAGAAACCATCATGGTATTCCACAGAGACGGGTATGGGAATGATGTTATTGGTTTCGTTGTGCGAACCGGTTACTGCGGCAGGTGTAAAAAATATTAAGGCCAATGTAACTAAGGTCATGGTAATTATAGTATGTCTATCGGTTTTCATTAGTGACTTCTCCTATATATGAGAGCTTAAAACATTGCATTCGGATGTCTGAAATAGGTTTTATATCATATTTTTATTATCCGGGCGATGCTTTCCATTCAATAATTATAGGAATTGATAGTTGGCAAAAGAAGTAATAAAACGTTAAAATCATGAAAAAAGGAGTTAAATTTGCTTATGGCTGATATATCACAATTCAGGTTCCCTACTGACATACGCTTTGGTGTTGGCGGGCGCTGCGAGCTGGCTGAATTTGCCCGGAAGTACAAGGTGAGCCGGCCTTTGTTAGTGACAGATTCGGGGTTGCTTAAGACCGAGGCGTTTGAACTGCTTGAAGAGCAGATGAATATTATCTGGCCCGGGGCGTTTGCGCGGTTTACGGATGTTCATCCTAATCCGACAGACAGGGACGTCGAGGGTGCGCTTAGTGCTTATTTAGAAGGCAAATGTGACGGTGTGGTGGGATTGGGCGGCGGCAGTGCGCTCGATGCTGCGAGGGCTTTACGGCTTAAGGTCGCTTTTCCTGATGCAGAGTTAATGGAAATGCCTTTCAATGAGCTGGGGCAGTTGGTTCCTATGTGCGCGATTCCGACTACGGCAGGCACCGGCAGTGAAGTGGGGCGAAGCAGTGTTATCACGATACAAAAGATGGGTAGAAAAGCGATTTTTGGTGCACAGCCGTTGATGGCCGAGATGGCGATACTGGACCCTGAACTGACTGTTGGATTGCCCTCAAATTTGACCGCTTCGACCGGTATGGACGCGATGACCCACGCTATCGAGGCGCTGGTATGCACCGTGTTTCATCCGATGTGCGACGCTATTGCTCTTGAGGCAATCCGTATGGTATGGCTATACTTGCCGAGGGCATATTCCAATGGAACTGATATCGAAGCTCGCGGAATGATGCAGGTGGCCGCTGCGATGGGTGCGGTGGCTTTTCAAAAAGACCTCGGGGCGGCACACTCTTTGTCACATCCATTGTCAAGTGAGTTTGGTATTCAGCATGGTCTTGCAAACGCCATTTGTCTTACGCCGGTTATGAAATATAACAAAGAGGTATCGGCGGCCCAGTATGCCAGGGTTGCACAGTGTTTTGGAATCAATACTTTCGATATGTCGGAAAGTGAGGCCGCGGAGAAAGCTATCGAGGCAATTCAAGATCTTAATAAACGTATCGGAATACCTAAATCGCTGAGTGAAGTGGGTATAAAAGAAGACCAGCTTGAAATGCTGGCGAAAAAGGCCTTTGAGGACCCATGTCATCCGTCGAATCCCCGGCCATGTACCGAGCAGGATTTGCTTATGCTTTACAAAGAAGCTTTTTGAGCAGTATTTAATTGCAGGCTTTCTTACTTGCAGTGGAGATATGTTATGTCTAATGGTTTTACAGGAATCATTCTTCGAGTTAATTTGAGCACAGGTGCAATCGAAAAGCAAAAGTTCGACGAAGATTTCTATCGTATGTATATGGGCGGGGGGGCTTTGGGAACGTACTTTCTTCTTAAGGAAACTGCTTCCGACATAGACGCTTTAGCCGAACAGAACATATTGACCATTGCGCCGGGAGTTACTACGGGAGCGCCGGTCAGTGGTGTTAGCCGTTGCTGTGTAACTGCTTTGTCACCGGTTACCGGCGCTATTGGTGACAGCCAAACGGGAGGAAATATCGGGCCGATGATTAAACGGGCCGGTTACGATGCTATTGTTATTTCAGGCAAATCGAAAACACCGGTTTATTTATTAGTTGAGGGGCAAGACGTACAAATAAAGCAGGCAAGTCACCTACAAGGTCAAAATGTTCTTGATGTGTATGATGTTCTTACGAAGGAACTGGGCGGCGGTAAACTCAGCATTTTGCAGTGCGGACCGGCGGGTGAGAAACTCGTACGATTTTCATGCCTTGTGGCTGATTTGAACGATGTTGCGGGCAGGACGGGTATGGGGGCCGTTTTTGGAAGTAAGAATTTGCGTGCGATTACTGTTAGAGGTGAAAATAAAATCAACTTTTCTGATAATGAGGGGCTGAGGAAATTAGGAAGGCTGGCTTCAGAACGTCTGCCCGATTCGGGATTTCCAACAACACTGAGTAAGTATGGAACGCCGGGGGTGGTGGGATTTCAGGCCGAAGCCGGAAACCTGGCTACGCACAACTACTCTCGCAGCTATCACCAGGACTACAAAAATCTTGATGGGGCCACTTTTGAGCCCAGTATAGGAACAGGTTTTACGACATGTTTTGGCTGTGTTGTTGGATGCCGCAGGAAAGTGAAAGCAGAAAAACCTTACAAGGTAACCGACAGGCTTGGCGGGCCGGAGTTTGAGACGCTTGGGCTTCTGGGCTCCAATCTGGATATTACCGACCCGGTGGCTGTGGCCAAGGCGAATGAGCTATGTAACAATTATGGAATAGACACTATAACTATGGGGGGGCTGGCTGCATATCTTTTCGAATCTGCGGAGAAAGGTTTGATTACGCCGGAGGCAACGGAGGGTAAGTCGCTTGGCTTTGGTGACCCGGAAGCACTTATTTGGCTGATTGAGCGCGTAGCTGGACGAAAGGGCATAGGGGATGTATTAGCTGAGGGATTCGAGGCCGCAATCGAGCACTTCGGGCAACAAACCGCTGCTTATGCGATAAATGTGAAAAACAACGGCTTAGCTGTACATATGGCACAGGTCAAACCAAGCCAGGCGCTGATGTATGCGGTTTGTCCAATCGGACCCGACCATATGTCGTCGGAGCATGACTGGCTTTTGGCAAGTGATTCCGAGGCACGCAAAGGACTGGGTATTTTCAAATCTGCACAACCAGCTTCTGCGGAGCAATCCGGAATTCGTGAAGCCGCTTGTTCGTATGAGATGGACAAAGTGCGCATGACTGTTTACACACAATATTTCTATAGTATGCTCGATACATTATGTTTGTGTATGTTTTGCTGGGGGCCGGGAAACCTATTTAATTACCGCGAGCTTGAAGATTTACTCAGCTATACCACCGGCTGGGAATGTACGCTATGGGAGTTGATGAAGGTCGGCGAACGACGGGTAAATATGATGCGGCAGCTCAATGCCAAAAGAGGTTTTACTCGTGAGCATGACCGTCTTCCGGAAAGGCTCGGTAAGGCTTTGCCTGATGGTCCGGCAAAAGGTAAACACGTTGACAGCGAGGCTTTTGAGAAGATGCTGGATAAGTATTATGGTTTGATGGGCTGGGACAGTAAGACGGGTAATCCAACCGATGCCAAATTGCTCGAACTCGGCCTGGAGTGGACTCTTTAAGGTTCTTTGTGTGGAAATTTAACTAACGTCCGGCCATGGGGAGGACGAGCTTATTTAGCCAATTGACGAATTCGCATTGCCGGATTTCGTCGGAAAGCACATCGTCGTCGATAGCTAATTGCCAGCGCAGGTCTTTTCTGTCCGGTTCTTTTGCGAGTGCCTCCATAAGCTCGACAAGATTCACCATGTCCTGGTGGGTTCGGAAGAAACCGGCTTTGATGAGTTTTTTCTCCCGAGCAACAATTAATCTGGCCATTTCGTGCAGATCGTATTCGGGATGGTACTGTGTAGCCCAGAAAGTTCCGTTCTTATGCGTTACTGCTAAAGCCTGAACATTGGCGAAGCTGTTACCAGCCAGCAAAACTCCGCCGGGAGGGAGCCTGGTAACCATATCATCATGGCTTACGAAGCCTTCAAATATACGGGGCTTGCCTTCAAACATTGGGTGATTGTATGCTTCAGGTGTTTGGTGAATTTTACGACCCATTCCCATCTCACGTCCTTTGGGATTAGGCTCGACCCGGCCACCGGCGGCGAAGGCGGCCATTTGTATCCCCCAGCAGCTTCCGAAGCTTGGCACTCCCACCTCGTAAGCGTTTTTGGCCAATTCGACTTGGGTAGCGACGCTGGAATTGTCTGTGTCAAAAATAGTGAGGTTGCAGCCCGTCCAGATTATGCCGGCATAATTGAGGAGGTCTTTTGCCGATGGCATATCCACACCGGGGTCACTTGGTAGTAAAATATCATATACAGCTTCCTTCAGGTGCTGCAGAAGCATATCTGTGTAAAGCTCCCAGGCGAGTTTCATTCCGGCTGTCTGGAGGTCGTCACGGCTTTGCTTAGGATAGCCGTCAATAATAAGAAATCGTAAGGGAGTTGTCATCCGTCGCTCCTGTAGTTATGGGAACCTTATTGTTTGTTTAGCTTTTCCAAAATGGCCGGTAAATCCTGAAAGTTACTGCAGATGGCATCGGCCTTAGTGTTTTCACTGCAGCGGTCTTTGACCACCGTACATAAAACGGCACGGGCGCCCACGGCATGTGGACCATCGATATCTTTTAATTCCCGGTCTCCGATATGTACAATCTCGCCGGGCTTGACACCAAGGCCCTCGGCTGCCGCTTCGAAGACGGCTGGGTTGGGTTTGGCGCAGCCGATTTCATCAGAGAAAATAAAAGAACTGAAATATTTCAAAATATCGTAATCGGCTAATAACTGTCGAAGAGCACGACCCGGGCTGAAAATGGCGTCTGATATTACCCCCATCTTATATTTGCCCTGTAGAGAGCTTAGGGTTTTGGCTACTTCCGGCGCCAAATCAGGCCGCACTGCTAATTCCATCTCTTCGTGCAGCCGAACCAGCTCATCGAACTCAGGCTCCGGCAGATTACGTTTCAGGCCTTTGAGCAGGACCCAGAGCCGCTGGCGAACCGTCCATGTGACATTTTGAGCGTACCATACCTGGCGAAATGCAGCATCTGTAGTGTCGTAAGCCAGGTCAATCAGGTCTCTTGCAATTGGTTCATGGTGTTCTAAGAATTGCTGAACCAGGTTTCGTCGTTCAACAGGTTTGGGTGCAAGTCCCTGCTTTTTTCGTTTTGGCTCATCCGAATCATCGATGAAAACGGTGTCCCACAAATCAAATGTAATTGCTCGTATTCTTGCTTTATCCATCAAAACTTATCTTTGCTCCGAGATGCAGGCTCGGCATTGACAATATTTCAGAAGCGGTGCTCTTGCTGCAAATGCTACAATCTCCAAAGTCTTATGATGTAGAATAGAATTGTACCAAAGATTCTACTCCTCCACATCGCCTGTGTACCATCTGGTAGGAACGTCTTCACCGGTGGTTCTAGCAATCTCGGATACATGGCCATCAAGCCAGTTGGTCATTGAAAAGTCGCGGTGACGAAAACACTCCTGGACCGTGTCATGCCACTGATCTCCAGACCAATTGCTGTCAACAAAGCCGCTGCCACCCTCGTTGCTCCGACGCCATTGTGTTAAATTGATACGTCCTCCGGGACCGATGCAAAACATGTCCGAAGTAATACTATCCAATTTCTGCTCTATGTGGTCCTGAAAAGCAATTATCTCGCTTGGGCGTTTGAATTCAGGGCTGGTGTCAATATTTTTGTTTGTGATGTAACCATTGAGGCCATACGAGCAATATGCGAAGTAATGCTGAACCAGTCTTCCCCATGCTGGCCCATTTTCAGGCCAGTCATCGACCCGTTCGACACCGGGACAGGAATAGATTTTTTTGTTTTGGGCGTATGGAAAATACGCAATTCCCCAATAGGACCAAGATTCATTCGGGCCCAATTGTTTAACCACGGCTGGATTTGTGTATGCATTATCCCAAAGGCCGTTGTTAGGTGAGTTATGCGTTTTTCCTTCATGGTCGTCGGCGTACATTCGCAGGGCGAGCCCTACCCCTCCAACATGTACTTTGCAGACTGTTTTTCTTGCCTGTGCTTTCGCGGCCCTTAGAGCAGGCATTAAAATCGCCAACAGAACTGCGATAACAGCAATCACGACCAGTAGTTCAATTAAGGTGAAGGCTTTTTTGTTTTTCATCTTTTTTGCCTCCTGAAGAAATATTTTATACTATGTCCGGAAATCAGGTTTACATAACTGCCTGACTAAACTTATTACCTATACAATACCAGAAACCGTCGTTTGTTTTCAAGTTTTATTTGTAAATATATGGGCTTTATTTTGACGAAAGTAAACGTTATCTGATGCCGCCCGGCATGAAATCTCTAAGTAATTTAACTACTTTCGGGCCAATATCTTTCAGTAATAATTTTATCTTCTGTAAAGAAGTTGATAATCGCTTTTCCCTGGGCTTTTATATCTGCAAAGAGCGATGCCTTCATCCCGCCGAAAGGCAGATAGGCTACCGGGGCCGGGATGCCGACATTTATACCGATCATTCCGCATTCTGTTTCGAGCTTGAACTTGCGTGCGTAATAACCATTCTGAGTGTAAATCGATGCTCCGTTGCCATATTCGAGGTTGTTAATGATTTGTATTGCTTCATCGAGAGAGCCGGCCTTCAGAACCACTACGACCGGGCCGAAAATCTCAGTACTGTGAATCTCCATACCCGGCTTGACATCGGTAAATACTGTCGGGCCTATGAAGTATCCGTTTTCACAGCCGGGCACCACAATACCGCGTCCGTCAAGAGCCAAGGTTGCGCCTTCTCTGATACCGGTTTTTATCATATCAAGAATAAACTGTTTTGACCTGGCCGAGATCACGGGGCCCATAACCATAGATTCATCAGCCACCTCAGGGTCGAGAGGATTGGCAACCAGAACGTTTTTTGAAGCGTCAACAAATTTATCACAGATTGTTTTGTACATATCATTTCCAACTGCAACTATCGCCGAAGCCGCCATGCAGCGTTGTCCGGCACAGCCATAACAGGAAGTTATCATGTTGCGGAGCATATCATCGACCTTGGCATCGGGCATTGCCACAAGGTGATTTTTAGCTGAGCCCATTGCCTGACAGCGCTTTTGGTTTTGGGCACACTTTTCAGAGACGATTTTACACGTTCGGGTTGAGCCGACCAGAGAGACACCTTTTACAAGGGGATTTTCTATAATTGTCTGGGCAACGACTTTATCTCCATTGACCAGATTGAAAACTCCTTTAGGTAAATCAGTCTGGCTAATGTATTCTGTAATCAACTGCATCGTAAGAGGCACTTGTTCCGAAGCCTTGACTATATAAGTGTTGCCCGTTGCAATGGCGTAAGGCAGGAACCAGAAGGGAACCATAGCCGGGAAATTAAACGGTGCTATCATTGCAAAAACACCTATCGGCAGGCGAATAACTTCGCCGTCTATATCATACGATGCGCCTATTAGCTTATCTCCCTGCTGCAGTACAGGCATATTACAAGCGACTTCTATGTTCTCGAAGATTCGTTTCATCTCAGCCCGTGCATCCGGCAGTGACTTTCCCATCTCTTCGACAAGTGTCCGGGCGATTTTCTCTTCGCTTTCGCGAAGTAAACCGTCCAGTTGGAATAAAGGCTGAACCCGACGGCCAACAGGGGTTTGACTCCAGGCCTTAAACGCTTCGGCAGCGGCGTTGACAGCACGATTTGTTTCGTCGGGGGTTGATAAAGGTACTTTGCCAATAATCTGTCCCGTACATGGATTCTCGATATCTAAATAGCCGTCATTTTCAGGTGTAATCCACTTGCCATTAATATAATTTTTGACAGTGTTTATACTCATTCTCTACCCCAATATATTAATCTGCTCTAAAACTTTTGAAGAATCATAAAATTTAGGGTCTGTCGCCCATTTTTAATCTTTGTTCGATTTCGCTGATAACGGCGGGCACATCTGAAATGGATTCGACTACATAATGAGCACCGGTTTTAGCCAGACCATCTGCGGCCTTGTCCACTTTACGTTTCACTTCCTCGGCGGGTAAAGCGGCCAGCTCCTGAAGATTGAGCCCCACCTCGTTGCCGGTTTTGGCCAGGCCGATAGTCCATGTTCCCGCATTCAGTCCTTCTTCAATGCCCGGTTTGGTATCGTCAACTTTGACGACTGCTTGTGGAGGAAAAATGCGCGCTTGCTGCATGTTGCTTATGACCATCCATGGCTCAGGCCGGCCTGCAGGGACGTCGCTGGCACAGGAATTGACATCAGGGCTATAGCCTTGTTTTTTTGCCTCACGCAGGTTTATCTCCATGGCTTCAGTGAAATAACCGCTGCTTGAACCTATTTTTATCCCGCGGCTTTTCAGCTTATTAACAGCTTCGACTGTTCCCGGAATCAGTTCAGTATAATCTGCAATGCAGGCAACCTGCAGCGGAACGAAATCTTTTTCGAACATATCCTGCACATCCGCTTCGGTACACTTTTTATTATGCACCTGCTGCCAAAGCATGGCAACCTCATCCTGTTTTGATATTGCTCTTATGTGGTCGAGCTTTTTAAGACCCATAGGACGACGGGCCTGCTCCATCGTAATCTCCACGCCACGGCGTTTGAAAACCTCAATGAAGACAACCGCAGGGGCATAACAGCCATAATCCAAAGTTGTTCCCGCCCAATCGAGAATAACCATTTTGACTGGACCTTTATAGGTTCTGTTATATACAAAATCCATATCATACTCCTTATCATATTCTTAGTTACATTTGTTGTTAGTCTATAAGAATACCTATCCTTCAACTTCCTGAAGACATTCATCCAGGATGTTCAAGGCTTTGTCCATTTGTTCTTTAGTAATGGTTAATGGGGGTGTCAGTGTTATGATACTGCCCATTGTTACCTTAAAGTTAAGCCCTTTGCTTAGTGCGCTGTACATTACCTGCTCAGCTTCTTCAGTTGCCGGTTCCTTTGTCTTGCGGTCTTTAACCAGCTCCATCCCCATCATCAGCCCGAGACCTCTGACTGCCCCGATTATTTTGTGCTGCTGCATCATTTTGCGCATTCGATCCATAGCATAAAGACCCATTTTTTTCGCATTAGCCGTCAGATTGTCTTCTTCGATACATTCGATTGTTGCGAGGGCCGCTGCACAGGCGACGGGATTCTTTTCATGGGTATAATGGCCAAGGGCACGATCGGGCATAATGTCTAAATCCTCGCGGGCTATAAGAGCGGCCAATGGAAAAATTCCGCCGCCCAAACCTTTGCCGATGACAAGCATATCCGGAACAACGTCGAAGTGCCGGCAGGTAAACATTTTCCCTGTACGGCCGAGACAATGGGGTATTTCATCGAGTATCAGCAATGCGCCATATTTATCACATGCCGCACGAATTTTTTCCCAGTAACCAATTGGAGGGACAATCGACGTACTTCGTACAGTTTCAGCTATCACGGCCGCGACATCGCCTTCTTTACTCAAAACATACTCGACATAGTCAGCACATTTGAGATTGCAGTTATCCCCGCATCCCCAAAGGCACCGGTAGCAGTCCGGCGGGGGGACATGCTCGGTGCCGGGCAGGAGCGGGCCTGCATCTTTGCGAAAGATAGCTTCTCCACTGATAGAGATGGCATCGAGCGAGGCACCATGGAAAGAATCCCACATTGAAATCGTCTTAAATTTACCGGTTGCCATCCTTGCCAGTTTCAAAGCCATTCCAATAGCTCCTGTTCCGGCCGGTGCGAAGAGAACCTTGTTTAATTTTCCGGGAGCCAGTTGGGCAAGCTTTTCGGCAAGTTTTATAGCAGGAATATTGGTATAGCGGCGTGTGCAGAAAGCAAGCTGGTCCATTTGATTCCTGACAGCTTCAATTACCCGGCGGTTGGCAAATCCGACCTGATGTACGTTGTTGCCGTGGAAGTCCATAATGTCACGGCCCTGAAGATCTTCAAGGTTAATGCCTTCACAGCCAGACAGGACGTTCAAACATGGAGTTGAGAGTGACTGATGCAAAAAATACTTAGCATCCAAATCAAGCCAGCGCTGAGTCTCGGCGTTAATATGCTTTTTAGCCCAGGCCCTGCGACGCGGGGAGATATTCAGGTCACCTTCCGAGAGCATGTTGTCGAGATTTTCTTTTTTAAATTGCATCTTAGTTTTTAAATGACACAATAGTATTTATGTTAATGCTTTACTTAAGTTTAACACCCATCTCGGTGATTGTCTGGTTGATTGCAACCAGCAGGGCTTTGATATCGGCTTCGGAGATTCGGCCGATATTACCAATCCGGAAGCAATTGGCATCACTGACCTTGCCGGGGTAAATTACATAATCCTTTTGATTCAGACTTTCATAAAACTCTTCAAAGGAAAAACTGGGATCATCCGGATACAGAAACGAGGTGATAATATATCCCTGGTTTTCAGGTCTGAGGTATTCTTTAAATCCCATCATGCGCATACCTTCGATGAGAGTTTCGTAATTTTTACGATAACGCCCGGCCCTACCATTCACACCGCCTTCGGTCTGAATCTCCTCAAGGGCCTGACGAAAAGCCGCAAGAGTATGAGTAGGTGGGGTAAAACGAAATTGACCGTTCTTTTCAAGGCCCTGATACTGTTCCAGCAGGTTGAAGCTTACACTGCGAGCGTAGCCGGCAGTTTCTCTGAGCGAGCTGAGTTTGCATAAAATAAATGAAAAACCGGGCACGCCCTCAATGCACTTGTTGGCGGAGGAGACAAGATAATCAATGTTGAATTCGTGTAGATTAACAGGCACTGCGCCGAAACTGCTCATAGCATCTACAAAATACCTTGCGTCGGATTTTGCAACAAGAGCCCCGATTTCTTTGATAGGATTGATAATTCCTGTGGTCGTTTCGCAATGCACAACTGAGACGCTGGTGATTTTGTTGTCGGACTTTAGCGTATCTTCTATTTCACTAAGGTCCGGTATTGTGTTTTCGGGATATTCGAGTGTGATGGTATCAATTTTAAGCACTGATGCGATTTTAGCGAGCCGTTTTCCATACGCTCCGTTGATAATTATCAGCAGCTTACCATCGGGCGGGACTGTAGAAGAAACGACTGCTTCCAGGCCAAAAGTACCGCTGCCCTGCATAAGAACGGCAGTGTATTCATCCGGCTTAGCTCCACCCAGTTCAACCAGTTTTTGCCTGATTTCCTGAACAATTGCAATAAATTCAGAATCCCGAGAGCCCAGGTCTCGCAGCATAGCCTGTTTAACGGTCTGACTGGTAGTCAGAGGTCCGGGAGTAAAGAGGATTTTATCTTTCATTTTTTTTGTTTTCATCAAATAGATTCCGAATTATTGTCAGAGACCTGTTTATGAGCTTCGGGGATCCAGTTCCACTTTATCGCGAGCAGGCTGCCTGCAATAAGGGCTATTGCTACAAAGAAATAGAACAAGCTGTCCCAACCGAATTTTGTTGCTATGTAAGCGACTATAAAACCCGATACCATCTGTCCGAGTGAGCCGACGCCATTAATTACGCCGGAGGCCAGTCCGGCTGCTTTTGGTGAACATGCGTCAATAGCCGCGGCGCCCGACATCAAGGCATCCGGGCCATAGGTAAAGAATCCTATCAGAGAAATTCCGATTGCGTTACCAAGGTGGCTCCATGCGGCTAATTGAGGATGGAAAAAGCAAGTAATGGCCAGGCCCCACATACCCAGGGCTCCCACAGGCATTCGCCGAGCCTGAAAAAGTTTGTCTGAAACATAACCGGCGGCTATTACACCGGCAAAGCCCACGGCTTCAAAAAGAATAGAAGTATAACCCGCCTCTGAAAGGCTGTAGCCGAGATGTTCGACCATATATAAAGGCAGCCAGAAAAATATTGCGTATCGCCCCATTTTCGTGAAGAAATACATTAGACTGATAAGCCACACTATGGGGTTTTTCAGAACAACAGCAAGCAGTTCTTTTGATGACAATTTTGAATTAATTTTGGGATTCCCGGCGGATTCGCTATCATCGGTATCGTCTTCGGCAATTTCCGGAAGGCCTGCATCTCTGGGTCTGTTACGCGTGAAAGTGATAAAACACAAAGCTATAAGCGTTAGCACAACGGCGGGAATCCAAAAGCTGCGACGCCATTTCAACTTGAATTTTTGTGGATAGGTCTCTTGCAGCAAGGTCTTGTTGAAGGAAATACACTTCTTGCCTTTTAGTTCTTTTTTGCGCTGTTCAGGTTTTTTCGCAATCAAATTCTCTATGTTAGCGGTGGTTCTATCTGATAAGTTGATGCCTTCAAAGCGTTGTTTGTCGTAAAGCCATGGACCCTGGAGTACCGTATTTAATTCTGATACCATTGCCTGAAGCAGCATTTCGGAAACAGCTCCTGTACCATCATATGCACTGAGCAATTGTTGGCTTTCGGATGAAAATTGCTCTCCAAGATACTTCGAGAGCGAGTTTTGCTCGTCGCGCAGTTGAATTGCCAGACCAGACGGGTCTTTCAGGTCGCTCGCTCGCAGCAGTAAAGGGTGTGTTACTATAAATGTTGCAAGGCCCGTTGATACAATTGCGCCAATGACATAACAGGTTGCCCACCAGGACAAAACCACTCCCCGTTCTTTTCGCCGAAACCAGGGAGCCATATTCTTGACGGTCCCGGACCAGCCAGTTGATTGCCCGGTCCCATTGATACACAGCAACATGCCAAACATAAATAATGCCGGGCCAAAGCCCAGAAATACATTCGCAAATATTGATAGAAACAGCCCGATTCCAACAATCAGTCGAGGACCATACTTGTCGGATAAAAATCCGTTGTAAAACTGGCCCAGCGCATAAAACAGACTGTAGAAGAACAGGAGCTTCGCGAAAATATCTTTTGTAAATCCCATGTCTTGAGTAAGCAAAGGCATGGCAATGCTAAAATTCTTACGGCATAAATAAAAACCGCCATAGGTCAGCCACGTTATCGCAAAAATCCGGTAACGCCAAAATCGATATTCCCTGGTAAGTGTAATTGCCATATCTTCTATCCACTATTAATCAATGTAATGTTGCTTTATACATAACAGGTTTCTCTAAGTCATTAACTTTGTTATTAGTGAAGCGTATTTGGATTCTTGCGATGAATGCATATTGTTATGAAGATTTTCCTTTTCGAGTCCTTTTCAGTGCTAAATAACTGATAATCAAACCGGATTTGCTGTGAGATATCTTTTTTATGGCATATCCTGTTTACAGGTAATACGAATTGTATTATGGCATGCTCGAAAGTAATGTCAATGAAGAATTGATAGCTGGTGCTGTTTGTTTCAATCTTTGTCTTTGAATTCGAGAAGTCACTGCTTAAAAACTCAATGTATAAAATAAGGATTATCCTTGATGAAAAGGGGTGTAATATGGTATAAATAGAATTAGTTAAACATGTGCCTGAAACAAAAAAACTCTCGTCCGGCTAAGTTGAACAGATAGCCGTGTGAGTAGATTATGTATTTTTGAATCGTCGTGACTTTGTGATGGAGGATGAGCATTTCCGATAATCACTATCGGCTTTTTCAATTAAGATTGTTTTCATTTACATATTTTTCAAAAGGAGGATTTATGATGTCCAAGAAATTATTCTATTTATCTCATATTATAGTGTTTAGTCTGATTCTGACATGCACAGCCAATGCCGCTGATCTTGTCGGATGGTGGACATTCGACGGAGATACGCTGGATTCGTCCGGTTTGAATAATGAGGCGACACTTGCCGGTGATCCGGAGTATGTCGAGGGTTGGCTCGGCCAGGCTGTATTCCTTGACGGGGACGACTATATAACGATGGACGGTGTGGCTGACAATATTCAGGGTAATGACATCACCATGAACGCCTGGGTCAAGACGGCCGATACGGGCGATTGGTTTTCAATCAATAGCAGTACCGGCGGCAATGTGGCTTTGCTTGCTACTGATAACCAGCGATTGGCGATGTATGATAATGGCTACGAAGGCCATTCGACAACTATCGTTACCGATGGCCAGTGGCATATGCTGACTTATGTGCGGCGGGGCAGTACCGGTTACATTTATGTCGATGGCGTACAGGAAAATAGTCACCAGGCGGATTTCAGCCTCAGCGCAGACGACCGCTGGTCTCTGGGACAGGAATGGGACGGCGAAGTGCCAAGTGATTTTCTGACAGGCACTATTGACGAGGTCCGCGTATATAAAGGTGGTCTGACCGATGAAGAGGTGATTGGATTGTTCAACAGTTCCACAACATCAGCGACCGCGTGGAGGCCACAGCCGGCAAATGGCCAAACGGAGGTCATGACAAATGAAGACCTTACCTGGGCCCCCGGTCTCGATGCGGTTTCTCGTAATGTTTACATTGGAATAAATGAGGCCGATGTGGCTGCCGGTACCGGCGGAACGTCTCAAGGCAACCAAACGGCACTAAGCTACGACCCAGGTACGCTTTTGCCGGGAGTTACATATTATTGGCGGATTGACGAGGAAGCATCCGATGGCACGAGCATGCCCGGTGATATCTGGAGCTTTACAACAGTTGAGTTTGTGATTGTGGATGATTTCGAGGATTACAACGATTATCCACCGGACAGGATATATGATATTTGGAAAGACGGATGGGATGACCCTTCGAACGGTTCTCAGGCAGGTTACACAGATCCTTCTTTTACTGAGCAAACGATAGTTAAAAGTGGTGTCCAGTCCATGCCGTTTTTCTACGATAACGGCGCCTCTTCCTATTCTGAAGTTGTGCACACATTTGATACTTCACAGGACTACACCCTAAACGGACTGATGGGGCTGACTCTTTGGTTTCAGGGCCGGCCGGCCAGCGTCGGCAGTCTTAGTTTTGATGCGGCGACTCAGACCTATATCATGACCGGCTCCGGGGCGGACATAGGAGGGACGTCTGATGAATTCCACTTTGCATACAAAACTCTCAATGGACCCGGTTCGATTGTGGCTAAGGTCGAGAGCCTGAGCGACACTCATTCCTGGGCCGAGGCGGGTGTGATGATCCGTAACACGCTGGAGGCGGACTCAATCCATGCGATGGTGGCAGTAACACCGTCGGGCAGGGTTGCCTTTCAGTTCAGGTCAACTGTGGCCCAGGATAGTCACAGCACACATACCGGTACCGGTGTGATTACCGGTCCGCATTGGATCAAACTAACGCGTTCGGCCAGCAACGTATTCACCGCTGAGCACTCTACCGATGGTGTCAACTGGTCACTTGTACAAAGCAATGATCCGGCAGATCCATCAAGCTGGAGCATGCCGATGGGCCAGAGTGTTTACGCAGGTCTTGTTGTTTCTGCTCACAATGCCAAAGCGACATGCGAGGCAACGTTTTCTAATGTTACGGCCGGTTCTCCCGGACCGTTTGTTGAGTCGCAGGACATAGGAATTTCCAGCAATTCTCCTGGCCCGCTATATTTAAGATTACAAGATACGTCCGGCATATCCGGCACAGTATTTCATGAAAATGGTAGGGAGGCAGTTTTTGCCGATGACTGGCAGTTGTGGGCAATTCCCCTGGAAGAATTCCAGACTGCAGGTGTGGACTTAACAGCGATTAAAGAGATTGCCATTGGTGTCGGCGATAAGGACAATCCCCAATCTGGAGGCCTTGGCAGGCTGCTCATTGATGATATTCGACTGGTTCGCCACATACCAACTACAGGAAGAATCCTGCTATTTGAAGAAGATTTCGAAAGCCTGGTTTTGGGACCTAATGTGGATGAGGCACTTGCCGGCGGTGAAGTTTGGACAAAGATCCCCCCGGATGGTTGGGCAATTGATGATAGTGGTGTTCCCGGAGCCGGAGATGCGGCCAATGATGGCGTTACTGAGTGGGCCGGATGGAGTTTCGCGAACAAAACATGGTGGGCGGAAACAGCCGGTGACCAGGATCGCAGCCAATTCGTGTTGGCAAATGGTACGATTGCTGTTGTCGATCCGGATGAATGGGATGATATGGCCCGTGCCGAGGGTCTGATGAATAGCTTCCTGATTACTCCTGAGATTGATGTATCTGCGATAAAGGCTGGAGCAGGAACATTGCAGCTCAAATTTGATTCGAGCTGGCGTCCGGAAGACACACAGACTGCGAATGTCACGGTACAATTCGATGGTGGCGATCCCATCGAAGTAATGCGATGGGAATCCCAGCCTGGAGCATCCTTTAAGCCCGATGCTACCAGTGAGACCGTTACAGTAAACATCGGCCGGCCATCAGGTGCCAAAAAGATGGTCGTTACATTTGGTATGCTCGATGCCGGAAACGATTGGTGGTGGGCAATTGACAACGTACAGGTCAGCGGGAATCCGAGAGAAAGAATCGTTGTCCTTGCAGAGGATTTCGAAGGCCTGGAGCTTGGCCCGAATGTGGATGAGAGTTCCGGTGATGAAGTATGGACTGATACGCCACCTGAAGGTTGGATAATTGATGAAAGTGGTGTGCCTGGAATCGGTAATCCGGCTACTGACGGTGTAACCGAGTGGGCCGGATGGGCCTTTACCAATAAGGATTGGTGGATCGGCGTAGCTGGTAATCAAAGGCGAGTTGAATTCGAGCTGGGTCAAGGTACTGTTGCTGTTGCTGACCCGGATGAGTGGGATGATGCGGATCATGCAGATTCGGCGGCATCGGGCTGGTATAAGACTTTCCTCAGTACACCTTCACTTGATATAGCCGGTTTTGAGGCCGGCTCGGTTCAGATTAAATTCGATTCAAGCTGGCGTCCGGAGTTTGATAGCGATTATCATCAGACGGGAAATCTGACCGCCTCCTTCGATGGAGCAGAGCCGATAGAGCTATTCCGATGGGAATCCGACCCGAGTAGTGCGAACTTTAAGCCCGATACATCAACTAATGAAACTATCATCGTCGATTTGGAAGTTCCTACGGGAGTTACAAGCGTTGTCTTGACGTTTGGTTTATACGATGCAGGTAATGACTGGTGGTGGGCGATTGACAACCTGGAAGTCAGCGGTCTTCCCAGAGAAAGAGTTATTGCACTTTACGAGGACTTCGAAGGTTTGGAATTGGGTCCGAATGTGGATGAGAGTTCTGGTGATGAAGTATGGACGGACACGCCGCCCGAGGGTTGGATAATTGATGAAAGTGGTGTACCCGGAATAGGTGATCCGGCTACTGATGGTGTGACCGAGTGGGCCGGATGGGCCTTTACCAATAAGGATTGGTGGATCGGCGTAGCTGGTAATCAAAGGCGAGTTGAATTCGAGCTTGGACAAGGTACTGTTGCTGTTGCTGACCCGGATGAGTGGGATGACGCGGATCATGCAGATTCGGCGGCATCGGGCTGGTATAAAACCTTCCTCAGTACGCCTGCAATTGATATTTCTGGTTTTGAGGCTGGTACGCTTCAACTCAAATTCGATTCGAGCTGGCGTCCTGAGTTTGATGACAATTATCACCAGACAGCAATAGTGACTGCCTCTTTCGATGGAGCGGATTCTTTCAGATTGCTACTTTGGGAATCCGATGGCAGCAGCCCGAACTTTAAACCGGACGCAACCAATGAAACGGTCATAGTTGATTTAGAGAATCCAGATGGGGCCACGAGTTTGGTTTTGGAATTTGGATTATTCGATGCCGGCAATGACTGGTGGTGGGCGATTGACAATGTAGAAGTCATCGGCAATATTGCTGAGTAAGTCTTATAGTTGAAAAACGACTATGGCCAAATTGGGCTGCGAAAAGCATCTGCGAGGCCAAGCCATTAGCCAATGATTGTTTATCAATTCGGAGCCTATAGCGATTTATTAGCTACAGGCTCCTTAATTATTTCACAATACAAAACAAATCGAACAGCTATCTCCCCCAGAAAAATCTCATTATTGAGAATTCGTAGATTAAACATCCTTACCAAAGCTGTTTTGTCAATTTTTTTTGAAATCAACAACATTCTTTCATTTATATTTTTGTGAATATCCGCATTTTTGGCTCTAAAACCATGATTCAAAATAATTAAGCATATATATTTTTGAACCTCACTAAAAAAATAATGTTAATTTTGTTGACGTATATAACGAATATATATACAATGCAGCGGATAGAGCTTGTGTATGTGAACACAAGTACAAACTATAGGATAGTATGATTTATGAGATACAGCAGAATACCAGATGAGACTATTCGACGGCTGCCAATATATTTGCGAGGATTAATTCTTGCGTCTGAACAGGACCAGAAGAACATATCAAGTACTAATCTGGCAGATTACGTTGGTATTTTTCCCTGGCAAATAAGAAAGGATTTTTCGTACTTTGGTGATTTTGGAACTCGTGGGGTAGGCTACAACGTTGTAAAACTCATGAAGGAAATTAAAAGAATCCTTAAACTAAATATTGACCAGAAAGCAGCTTTGGTTGGAGTAGGTAATCTTGGTATGGCAATTTTGGCTTTTCCCGGCTTTGGTATATATGGCCTGGATATTGCGGCGGCTTTCGATGTTAATCCTAAAATAATTGGTAGAAAAATAAAGAATATCACGATTGAAAACATCTCTAGACTGAGTGGTATAAAGAAAAGGAAAATAAAACTTGCAGTTATTGCAGTGCCTCGTAAAGCTGCTCAGGAGACGGTGGATGTATTGATCAAAGCGGGTGTGAGAGGAATTTTAAATTTTTCTCCGTGTTATTTAATAGTACCAAAAAAAGTGAAAGTAATAACTATTGATATTTCGATGGACATGGCCCGTTTGCCTTACTATATGCCGGCAAGTTGATTTGTTAACACAAGTGATTATTCTGTAGTTTTTAAGATTATTAAATTAACAGATAAATATTGGTGAGTAATATGCAGACTGTTCTTATAAGTGAATTAAAGCCATTTCTGGATGCCCTTGCTGAAGAGATGGACCTGTATGTTCCGAAGAAGTCCGGAGAGCATTATGTATATAATAGATACGACTCTTCTGCCAATGTCCAGATTGAATTCAATAACATTCGCACTTGTATGCCTGTAAAAGAGTTTTTATTCCCCTTACGAGAGCTTGCAGCAGTTTACCCGCAGCCAATTGAGCCGAAAGAAATAAGGCCATTTGCAGTTTTCGGGCTAAAATACTGCGATTTGCGTTCTATAGAAGTTCTGGACAGAGTTTTTGCGGAAGATGAATTCGAAGACTTGTTATATGTAACCCGCAGGAAGAACATGTTCATAATATCATCCGATTGCTCTGAGCCGGCGGAGAGCTGTTTTTGTGATGTTTTAGGCGGAAAGCCCTTTGCTCAAGCAGGATTTGATTTGAATGTTTCGCAGGTAAAGAACCAATATATTATCGAGACCGGTTCGCAAAGGGGCGAAGAATTTATAGAAAAACACTCCAGTCTTTTCACAGAGACGACCGAAGCCATATTGGCTGACCGGGACAAGAACAGAATTGAGACACAAAATCAACTTGAGCAAAATAATACAAATCTCAAGTTCGATGTTCCGGTTAACGAGATGGTTGAAAAAACCCAGGATTCTGATGTTTATGACGAAGAAGCGAAAACTTGTGTTGAATGCCAGGGGTGTACGCGGGTATGCCCTACCTGCCATTGTTTCTATCTTTATGATACCAAGCAAGAGGATTATTTTACAAAAATGAAGATGTGGGACAGTTGCATGAGGATTGCTTACGCTGAAGTTGCTGGTGGTACCAATCCCCGAAAGGCTCTTGGCAACAGACTCAGGCATCGTTTTATGCATAAGTTTTCATATTTTTTTGAAAGATACGGTATCGATATGTGTGTTGGATGCGGCAGATGTGTTGACGGAGAAGCGGGGGACGTGGATATACGCAGAGTGTTAAAAAGATTGAGCGAAGAGCTAAAAGGTAAAGACAATAGAAGAGCGGAAACTGCAAAATGAATAGAAATCTCTACCAACCTATAAACGGCGGTATTGTTGATATTATAGATGAATCGCCAACGATTAAAAGTTTTGTCGTTGTACTGGAAGAAACATTCAAGTTCGAAACAGGCCAGTTTGTGGAGCTGACTTTACCCGGTGTCGGTGAGGCGCCTTTTACTCCTTCTTCATCACCTTATGATACTAAAAAGATGGAAATAACGATCATGAAGGCCGGTAAGATGACCGCTTTATTGCATGATTGCGAAAAAGGACAAAAAATCGGTATTCGGGGGCCTTATGGAAAAGGTTATCCGGTTGAAGATTTTGTCGGCAAGGACGTCTATATAATCGGTGGAGGTGTGGGTTTAGCGCCAATAAGGTCTTTGTTTTTGACACTTGTTGACAGAATAGAAGCTTTTAAATCTGTTGTTTGTCGATTTGGTGCAAAAACGCCTGATGATTTTATTTACAAAAACACTCTTTTTGATTCCTGGCAGAAAATTGATGGTGTAGATATCAAACTGACCGTAGATGGAGCAAGCGGCAACTGGGACGGTAATATTGGTGTAGTAACCACTATACTTTCCTCTAATGATGTTGAAATATCTAATGCGGTAGCGGTTGTGTGCGGCCCGCCGATTATGATGAAATTCGGTACTTTGAAATTATTGGAGTTCGGATTTAGTCCTGAGCAAATATATCTATCTATGGAAAAAAATATGAGCTGCGGAGTAGGCAAGTGCGGCCACTGCATGGTTGGCAAGTATTATGTCTGTAAGGACGGTCCTGTCTTTACCTATGACGAGGTAAAAGGTTATCCGAACATCTGGGATTGAAAATCGTCGCGTATAAAACAAAGTATTAGATACGAAATAAGAGATACGTAATTATGAACGCAAAGTTAATAATCGACCTGGCAAAATGCAGGCTTCAGGAAGAATCCGGGGTGCAGTGCTCGTATAAGCACCATCCAGAAAACAATGGATTTGACTCACTGCTGGAGCTGATTCGTTTTGCCTTGATATGTCGCAGGTGCGAGGCCGCGCCATGTATCAATGCCTGTCCGCAGGGGGCTTTAGAGAAGGTGCCGAGCGAAAAAGGCAATATAATGGACAAGGTGTTGTTAGTCAGTTCCGGCCCAAAGGGAGCTTTGGAGAAAATGTCGAAAAAAAATGATGATGCCGGAATTCTTAAGCGGGCGAATATGCTATGCACCGGCTGCGGCAGTTGTGCTATAGCATGTCCGTTCGGTACGATATACACCGATTTGATTCCTTTTCCAAGCAGCATATGTGATGTATGCAAAGACAGATTGGCGCCGGAAGAAAAACCATTGTGTGTAAGTACATGTCAGGACGGAAGCCTGGATTATAAAGAAGCTCATGCTGAAGATGGAACGGAAGAGGTTTTCGAGGATATAGTTGTTAAAGTTCCCGATGGTGCATTATGGGAGCCATTCTTAAAGAATAAATAAAAGGCAGAGAAGAAATGACTGAGGCATTACAGAATATATTTTGGATTCTGGTTTTTCCAGGTTTTGTGTTTACCATTGTATTGGGCCTGGTTGCCTGCTGGATAGTTCGCAAGGTCAGTGCTCTTGTGCAATGGAGAGTCGGCCCACCGCTTTTTCAGCCGTTCTACGATGTTATGAAACTGATGGGCAAGGAAACACTTATACCTCAGGATGGCCAGAGAGCCGTTTTTATTGCGGCCCCGATTGTCGGTTTAGCAGGCGTACTATTGCTTTCGACGATGCTCTGGCGGACAACTATCACCCAGAATGATTTTGTCGGCGATATTATTGTGGCGATTTATCTGATGATTCTTCCTTCATTGGCATTGATTCTCGGCAGCAGCGCCAGTGCCAGCCCCCACGCGTCAATCGGCACAAGCAGGGAGATGAAGCTTGTGATGGGCTATGAACTGCCGCTTGTTTTGGCCTTCATCATAGTAATTATAAAAACCGGCGGCCAGTTGAGTTTAGCTGAAATTACTAAATTTACACCTGCCCTTAGTATATCCGGAATGCTGGCTTTTCTCGTTTCATTATTGTGTATTCAGGCAAAACTCGGATTTGTTCCTTTTGATATAGCTGAGTCGGAAACTGAAATTGCAAGTGGCTTAATTATGGAATATTCAGGTCCTTTGCTTGCGGTTTGGAAAATGATGCAGGCGATGATGCTGGTGGCTCTGCCGCTGTTTTTGGTAATGGTGTTTCTTGGTGGATTTGGTACTACTGCAGGATGGCCATTAGTATGGGGTATCGGCAAATATGTTTTGGTACTGGTCCTGATAATCCTGATAAAAAATACAAATCCGCGTGTTCGGATTGACCAGGCGATGAAGTTCTTCTGGGTGTATTGCGGAATCGCTTTGGCCATAGCTATTATACTTGCATCAATAGGTAGTTATTATGACATCAACTGGCTGTAAGGTGAGTTTATGAGTTGGAAAATTTGGTCATTAAAAAAATCGGTATGGGTCTTTCACGTTAATACCGGCGCATGTAATAATTGCGATATCGAAATAGTCAATTTACTGACGCCGAGATATGATGTGGAAAGATTTGGTATCAAGTTAGTAGGCTCACCACGACATGCTGATGCTCTGCTGGTAACCGGCGTGGTTACCGCACAGGCGGCACCGAGATTACGGGAATTGTACCGCCAGACTTCAAAGCCCTGCGTTGTCTTTGCAATGGGAGCTTGTGCTTGTCAAACAGGTATATTTAACGGTGCTTACCATGTGGTTGGGCCGGTGGATAAGATAATCAGAGAAGTTGATCCTAATGCAATTATCGCTTATGTGCCTGGCTGCCCACCGAAGCCGGAAGCCATGATATCCGGTGTAGTTAAGGCGCTGTCGATTTTATAACAGGACAGGAATATGAACCAGGAAGAATTAAATAACAGGTTGTCGGAAATAAAAGATAAGCTCATAAATATTGAGCAAACGAAGGACAGCAGAATCTTTCTTTTATGCGAGGCCGAAAATAGTTTTGCCGTCAGTAAGTTCTTATTTGAAGACCTGGCTTTAAGATTTATGATTGCTACAGGGATCGATTCTGAAGATTGTTTTGAAATTCTTTATCATTTTTCAAATGACGGGACTGGTTGTGTTGTTACCGTAAAGGCCTTTATCCGTGACCGTGAAAATCCTTCTATAGAATCTATTACCCCGTTCATACCCGCTGCAGAGTGGATAGAAAGGGAGATATACGACATATTGGGAATCGAAATTAAAAATCATCCTAATATGAGAAGATTGATTTTGGCTGATGATTGGCCCGAGGGTGTTTATCCTTTAAGGAAAGATTTCAAAAGATGAAAGAAAGCGTAAATAAACCGATTCTTGCAGTCGGTCCGTTTCATCCGCTGCAGGAAGAGATGGAATATTTCCAGCTTACCGTTGATGGTGAAATCGTAACCGATATAGATGTCAGGATATCTTATAACCATCGAGGTATAGAGCGGCTGAGCGAAACACTGCAGTACGATCAGATTCCGTTTCTGGTTTCGCGTATATGCGGAATATGCTCGGCGTCACATCCCTTAGCATACATAAATGCTGTCGAGGAGATTGCCGGGATAACACCGCCTGATCGTGCTTTGTACGTCCGCACGATTATAAACGAGCTTGAGCGCATCCACAGTCATCTGCTGTGGGTCGGTCTTGGGGGGCACTTTATCGGTTATGACACAGTTTTTATGTGGGCGTGGAAATACCGTGAGCCGGTCCTTGATTTGTTGGAAGCAATTACGGGCAACAGAAACAATTACGGGAACGTTAAGGTCGGTGGCTGTCGGGAAGATATTCCCAATGAGCTTATCCCTAAGATACTTAAAGAGCTCGATTTAGTCGAAAAGAAAACAGATATGCTAACCAAGGCTATTCTTGACGACCCTGTTCTGCACGTACGGCTTAAAGGCGTAGGAACACTGAGTAAGGAAGACGCCATCAGCTATGCGGTAACTGGCCCGACCGCCAGGGGCAGCGGAATTGCCATTGATGTCAGGCACGATGATCCGTATGCGGCTTACGCAGATTTAGACTGGAAGGTAATCACTCAGACGGAAGGTGATGTTTTTGCAAAAGCTGTTGTTCGGCTTCTTGAGATCTTCGAAAGTATAAAGATGGTCAGGCAGGCCCTAAAAAAACTCCCTGATGGTCCTATTGCTGTTGAGGTAAAGGAAATACCCCCTGGGGAGGGTTTTGGTCGCGCCGAGGCTCCAAGAGGTGAAACCTTCCATTACATTCGCAGCGACGGCGGCAACAGGCCGGTTCGACACAAGGTAAGAGCACCGAGTTATGTCAATGTACCTTCGTTTAAGGCATCATGTATCGGTCAGCATATTGCTGATGTAACGCTTACACTTGCTGCGGTTGACCCTTGTTATAGCTGCACCGAAAGGTTGGCGGTTGTCGATGGGCGTAAAAATGTTGTCCATGATTATGATGCGCTTTTGAGATTGTCTCGTGAGAAAACTGCACGGATTAAGAAAGAAATCGGCGTACCTGAAATTAAGCTGGAGGATTTCTAAATTGAAGGAAATGAATATTCTCTATATCTCTGTCTTTTTGCCGCTGATTGTGGGCTTTTTGATGTTATTTTTGCCGAATAAAATAAAGTCGGTATCAAGGGCATTAACGTTTATTATTTCTGTTGTTACATTTGTGCTTGGCATTAAGATATTTACCGGGGGTGAATCTGATTACATTTTACCTATACTCCAGTTGGGTGAAAGTTTAGGCGGCCTGGAACTGGAACTGATGCTGACAGTCAAACCTTTGGGAGCATTTATATTAATGTTTGCGATGGGCTTTGGCCTGTTGATAACTTTATATTCATTAAAATCTGTCGGCGCAAATACGAAACGCATCAATGAGTATTACGGTGCGATTTTGCTTACAATAGGCGGCACCGCGGGCATACTGCTTTCCGATCACTTACTGTTTTTGTTGGTATTCTGGGAGATTGTTACCGTCTCGTTATATATTTTAATAACTACGGGAGGCAACAAGTCCAATTTTGCAGCGACAAAAAGCTTTGCAATGATAGGTGCCTCCGATGCTGCGTTCATGCTCGGCGTCTTTATGATATGGAAACTTTCGGGAACATTTGTCATATCAAATATTGACCTGGCGACTAATTCGACACTTTCGATTATAGCCTTCCTGTTGCTTATGACAGCCGCAATTACCAAAGCAGGCGCATTGCCCTTGCATACATGGGTGCCTACAAGCGGAGAATATGCGCCGGTCTCGGCGATGGCACTTTTGCCGGCCGCAATTGATAAGCTTTTGGGCATTTATCTGCTTGTGATTGTTGTGCGAGAAATATTTGATATTCAGCCGGGGGCCTTGACTGTTGTATTGTCAATCATAGGCTCGGCTACGATTGTTATCGCCGTCATGGTTGCGATGGTTCAGCACAACCTCAAAAAGCTGCTGTCATATCACGCTATAAGCCAGGTCGGTTATATGATACTTGGTATAGCAACATGCACGCCTGTAGGTATCGCAGGTGGTATATTCCATATGCTGAACAACGCGATTTATAAGTGTTGCTTATTCTTATGCGGCGGTGCGGTCGAGCAGGCTTCCGGAACTGCTGAACTGGACAAGCTTGGTGGACTGGGAAACAAAATGTCCATCACTTTTACCACCTGCCTGATTGCAGCTCTGAGTATTTCCGGGATACCTCCTCTTAACGGATTTGTTTCCAAATGGATGATTTATCAGGGTGTAATTAAAATGGGAACACAACAAACCGGTGGAACTGCCGGCTTTTGGCCCATCTGGCTTACTTGTGCTATGTTCGGAAGTGCGCTTACTTTAGCCTCGTTTGTAAAACTCATACATTCGATATTCCTATCCCGCCTGCCGGACAAACTCAAAGATGTTAAAGAAGTATCCCCGTTCATGACGGTTCCAATGGTTGTGCTTGCATCACTCTGCGTGTTTTTCGGAGTATTCTACCACGTACCGCTCAAACTTTTCATTTATCCTGCGTTGGGTATAGAACCAGGCTCAGCAATTTTTGGCACCTGGATGTCGGGCCTTTCCACAATCCTGTTAATAATTGGTATTGGTCTTGGATTGCTCATCTGGCTTTTTGCGAAATTGTCGAAGAATGTCAGGATTGTACCCACATGGACCTGTGGTGAAGTGCAGAGTAATGAATCAATGAGAATACCCGGGACACATTTTTACAAAACTGTTTCGAGAATGAGCGGTCTTAAGCAGCTTTACTCTGGTCAGGAAAAAGGATATTTCGATCCTTACGATCAAGGCGGAAAAGCCGGACTGGGTCTGACTGCTTTTCTGAAATGGCTTCATTCCGGTGTGTTGCCGGTGTATTTGACCTGGGTAGTTTTGGGATTATTGATAATTATATTTGTAATTTGCAAAGTTCAATGAGGTTAATATGTATATCTTCTACTTCTTACTGATTTTTATGATAATCGCTGCTATCATTGCGATAGAAACTAAAAATCTGTTAAGTTCCGTAATCTGCATCAGTGCCCTCGGATTCGGCGCTTCTTTGATGTTTCTTTTTTTACGGGCGCCGGACATTGCGATAACACAGATTGTGGTGGATATTTTGGCTTTGATTATCCTGATTCGCTCTACAATCTCACGCGATCTCACTTTTATCAGTGGTGACAAAGAATTCTTCGGGACGGTCGTTTCTGTTGTTATTATTTTCATAATATTTTTAGCCGGCGTAAAAGTATTTGAGACATTGCCTGATTTTGGAACCGCCATCTTTGCCCGAGTACCCAATGCTGCTTCTCAGACATATATCAAAGAGGGACTTGAAAAGACGGGAGCGGCGAACATTGTATCATCTGTTATTTTGGATTACCGCGCCTATGATACACTTGGAGAGGCAACTGTTTTATTTACTGCTATTATAGGAGCAACTGTAATCCTGCGAAAAAAAGCAAAAAAACTGCTGGAGGAACCTGATTTATGAAAGGTATGACAATAATAGTAAAAACTATCAGCAGTTGGGTTAAGGTGCTGATAGTGCTCTTCGGTATTTATATAATTCATTCCGGGCATCTTAGCCCCTGCGGGGGCTTTGCCGGTGGTGTGTTTTTAGCATCGTCTTATCTGCTGCTTATGCTGGCATTCGGCAGAGACGTAGTCGAGAGAGAGTTGCCACCGTCTGTTGCTCTGAAAATCGCCTGTTGGGCAGCTTTCACTTTTGCTGCGATAGCGATTAGCGGATTATTTTTTGGTAAAAACGAGTTTTTCTGGAATTATATTTACCAAAAATGGTTAGCTGGCGCGGGTATCGAAGTTCATTTTATAGCAGCAGGGACCATATCCTTGGCCGAGTTTGCGATTGGATTGTTAGTTGGAGCGTTATTATTCCTGGTAATATTGAATCTTTCGACATTTAGACGAGATACGTCAGCCAGCAGATAAATAAGTTTGCACCATTGGAAATTGTATTATGAGGTAATAATAAGATAATAAAAGAAGATATAATATAAATTGGAAATTTTTTAATGGGGTAGTATTAATGCCTTATGCACTTTGCTTTTTACTGTTTATGCTCGGCCTATATTGTGCGGTCGTAAAAAAGAATATGGTCAAGATTGTCATAGGAATTTTGATCATGGAATATGCCGTCAATCTTTTCCTTGTTATGCTCGGTTTTCGTGTTGGCGGTATAGCTCCAATAATCGACAGAGCTCAGTATGATCCTGTAATACAGCAGGTTGCGGCCGGTTTTGTCAACAACTCGGTGGATCCATTGCCTCAGGCCCTTGTACTGACGTCAATTGTTATTAGTTTAGGTTCATTGGCCCTTATGATTTCAATATGTATCAGAACTTACGAAAAATACGGCACCTTTGATATCACTCAAATAAGGAGATTAAAAGGATGAGCATACCGCTGCCCCTTTTTATTGCTGTTCCCTTAATAATAGCTTTTGTGCTTCCGATGTTCGGCAGAAAAGGCAAGGCTGTTGCAACTGCCTTAGCCAATATGGTAACCATTTCACTGCTTGTTTTTGCTGTTGCTTCTATTGGTAAAACCGAGGTTTATGAAATAGGTAAATGGTCTATCCCTCTTGGTATTAATCTTGTCCTTGACGGCTTAAGCTCTCTTTTGCTTTTGGCTATTAATGTTGTAGCCGCTGCTGCTATGCTCTTTAGCATCAAGTATATGGAACAATACACCGCCAAGACAAAATACCTGAGCCTGTTTCTGCTTATGGTCGCGGGTATGAACGGTGTCGTGCTGTCCGGAGATATATTTAATCTGTTTGTTTTTCTGGAAATTGCATCGCTTGCATCTTATGCGCTCGTAGGTTTTGGCTGTGATCACGAAGAGCTTGAAGCGTCCTTTAAGTATATGGTATTGGGCAGTATAGCTTCGGTATTCATTCTTTTTGCGATTGCACTTATTTACGGCAATACCGGCACTCTTAATATGGCCTATATTTCAAAGGCAATCCAGAACTCGGGCTTAAATGCCGGCCTTACCTTTGCACTGGCCATGTTTATGGCCGGCTTTGGATTAAAAGCCGCTCTCGTACCGTTTCATGCCTGGCTGCCGGATGCACACCCGTCGGCCCCAGCACCTATTTCCGCAATGCTTTCAGGTGTTTTGATTAAGGCCCTTGGAGTATATTCACTGGCAAGGATTATCTTCAATGTTTTTGGTGTATCTGTTGCCGTTGGCTGGGTATTGATTACATTGGGTGTTCTAAGTATGGTCGTTGGTGTATTCCTGGCTGTGGGTCAATGGGACTTTAAGCGTCTTTTGGCTTATCATAGCATATCACAAATGGGTTATGTTATTCTTGGATTAGGTATCGGGGCGTTGATACTTGCCAACAATGGCAAAGTTGAGTGGGCGGCAATGGCGATTTTGGGAGGCATGTTTCACCTTGTCAACCATGCAGTCTTCAAATCGTTGTTATTTTTGACGAGTGGTTCAGTGGAGATGTCCACAGGCACAAGGCAGCTCAAGGAGTTGGGCGGGCTTGCCGAGAAATTACCTTTTACGCGGGCAACATGTACCGTAGCGTCGGCGTCCATTGCAGGGATACCCCCATTCAATGGATTCTGGAGCAAAATGATACTTGTCATCGCCTCGGTTCAGGCGGGATTTCTGTGGTTGGCCGCGGTTACGGTTATTGTCAGCCTTGTGACGCTTATCTCTTTTCTAAAGATTCAGCGATATGTCTTTCTCGGTGAGCTGCCTGAAAATCTCCGGCAGACAAAAGAAAATAAAGGTTTTATGCTCATTGCGATGGTATTTTTGGCCTGTTTATGCCTGCTTATGGGTTCGCTCGTGCTGGTGCCCGGTTTGAAGGAAAGTATTCTGGAACCGGCTGTTAAGGTGTTGACTGATGGACTTAATTACTCCGCTAATATAATCCCAAAGTTATAGAATGAGGATTTGAACGTATGAGACGATTGATATATTTTGTTTTGGCTTTTGTTATTTGGATATTGTTAACCTGGCCTTTTGTCGAGGGCAAAATCGACGGTCAGGTTGTAATCGCCGGCTTTATAGCCTCAGCATTCGTTTCGATTATGTTCCACGAAATACTACCAAAGGAGCATCACATATTTGTTTCCCCGGTGCGTATATTCTGGTTTCTGGTTTATATGCCGGTATTTTTCTATTATGTAGTTATGGCTAATCTGGATGTTGTTTACCGAGCCCTGCATCCCAAGATGCCGATAAAACCCGGAATCGTAAAAATAAAAACAACTCTAAAAACCGAATCAGCAATTACCGCGTTAGCCAATTCCATTACTCTGACACCCGGAACTTTAACGGTGGATTTGACAGACGATGGTTTTTTGTATATTCACTGGATTTACGTTAAATCGGATGATGTCGAGCAGGCAACCAAACACATTGCCCAGAGGTTTGAGTGGTTCCTGAAAAAGATATTCGAATAGAAAGAGATGGCTATGATAACGTTATTTTATATTGGCTTATTTATATGTTGCTTCTTATGCCTGTACCGAATAGGTCGCGGCCCGAGCGCCCCGGACAGAACTGTCGCGATTGATATTTTAGGCACTATTATAGTAGGCTTTTGTGCAATCCTTGGATTGGCGACTGGTAAAGATTTTTATCTCAACAATGCCCTGGCATGGGCGCTGCTGAGCTTTATCGGGACAATAGCGTTGGCAAAGTTTTTGGAAGGCAGAAATTTCGATGATTGATATAATTGGATACATTTTAATAATAATTGGAATATTGTTTGATATTTTCGGTTGTATAGGTTTAGTACGTTTCCCTGATGTTTACAACCGTCTTCAGGCCTCGACAAAATGTGTAACACTCGGCACATTTTTGCTGTTAATTGGTGTTGCATTAGTCTGTGGTTGGTCGGCTTTGAGTATGAAAGCAATTATTTGTGCTGTTTTTATATTGATAACATCCCCAACGGCCGCACATGCAATCGCAAAAGGTGCATATGCTTCGGGTGTTGAATTGTGGGAAAACAGTGTTGTTGACAAATACGCAGAGGAAATTGATCATCATTAAAAAAAGCTAATTGCTGTATTAATAAATAATAATCAATTAACTATATAATGCGGGAGTATAAAATTGCGTTTGCCAAAGTTAAGAGAATTGAAAGAAGCTGTGACAGCGGTCTTTTCACCGCGATTTACGACTCGGTTTCCAGCTACACCTTGTGTAGTGCCGGAAAAGTACAGAGGTAAACCTGAATTCGACCTCGAAACGTGTATCGGCTGCGGGGCATGTGTAAATGTCTGTCCTACCCCTGGATGTTTAAGCATGGAGGACGACCTTGAAGCCACCCCCCCTGTACGGAGAATCACACACCGATACGATACCTGCATTTTTTGTGGCAATTGTGAAGCCAACTGCACAACAGAAACAGGCATAGCACTCTCAAATGAATGGGATTTGGCCGTACTGAACAGGGAAGATACCATCGAGACTCACGATTTCGAGCTTCAGCTTTGTGAAAAATGTGGTGAAATGATAGGGACAAAAAAGCATCTTATCTGGCTTTATGAAAAGCTTGGCGCATTAGCCTATACCAATCCTTCTTTGTTGATAGCCAAGAGTAACGAGTTGCACAAAGAGCCACAGGATGTTGAGCAGCAATCCGGCAAAGACGTCCAAACGAGCGATTTTATGCGAATCCTTTGTCCGAAGTGCAAATGCGAATTGAACATCCGGCTATAAATAGTGATACTCAAGAACTCAAAAACGTAAAACTTTAGCAAGGAATTCCAGGATTTTGCATTGAGAGTCGCAGGTTTCCCTTTTTTGCTTTGCTTATTGTGAATTGATGCTATGAGCACCGAACAATCACTTCTGACGCAGCTAAATATATTATGCAATTCGGCAACCGTTATTGTCGGGATTGGAAATATCTTAAAAGGCGATGACGGGGCCGGGCCGCTTGTTTGTGAGCAGCTCAAACAAGCAGAAATCAGTGCCGATCTGATAGATGCCGGCACTGTACCAGAAAATTATATTCAGCGGATCATCAAAAAAGCCCCACAGAATTTACTTGTCATTGATGCAATTGATTTTGGAGCTACGCCGGGAACTATAAGGATATTTGAACCAGATCAGTTAAGCTCACACGTAATTTCAACCCACAGTCTATCACCACGATTATTTGTTGATATGGTTTGCCAGGATATTAATATTGATGTATATTTTGTTGGAATTCAACCTGCCCAAATACAACTTGGCCAGTCTATATCTCAGCAGGTAAGCCTTGCGATCAAACAGCTTTCACAAACTCTTGCGGGGATATTTCCGCCCGGTGAATAAATCATGCCGATGGACGCAGATTTACTTGCGACTGAGCAGGTGCTTAGCTTTCCTTGCATCATCGCTGGAATCGAAGGCTATATGGAAGATGGCACGGTTGCCGATTGCTGCCCCGGAAAGACCGCGAAGGTTGATACCCGCCCCGGCCAGTCTCATCGTCAATTCAGCACCATATCCGGGTTTGTTGCCAGTAGCGACCCGAATTCCTTGTAGCGATTTGGTTTTCTCGAAACCTGCTTTCCTGGCGGCCCTTATCTGCCTCGCACCCTTTATAGGCGTAACAAAAACTAAGCCTTCTCCGGCCTTTTCATGTACCCGGCGGGAAATGATAAATTCAAGATCGATGCCCGCCTGAGCAAGAGCGTCAAGTTTCTCGGCCAACGAACCAGGTTGGTCCTTAATGCTCACAGCCCACACATCAACTGAACTAATATCAACTCTCATGATTATTCTCCCAAAAAGTGATAAAAGCTTTACATTAAATATTTTCAAACGCTTACATTAATTTGACTTTTGCTGCGGTTTTTGTCAATACCTTTATAATAAAATCTGAAAGAGCTATGTGTATCCTGTTGAGAAATATGCACTAAAAAAACAGGGCCATTCAAATACGGCTTTTGACTCCGGTGTTCGATGGTATTAGAAGGTTTTGCATAGTATAATAGGTTTGTCCAAAACCACGATAGAAGGTAATTCACTTGGGATGGAGATATTAAAAACTGATGACTGGTA
>JACNGQ010000134.1:0-39103 GCA_014384025.1 Planctomycetota bacterium
ACCATAGCCCACGGCGTTTTTAACCGGCACCCGCAGCGCCATGTCATCTAACGGCGCCAGAACAATCCCCGATACGCCGCGAGTTACAAAATCTTCTATAACTCTGATTTGCGATTCCCTGTCGTCTTCCTTCAGCGGTCCTTTCCAGATAATTTCCACATCAACACCCGCGCCTTTCAACTCCTGTTCCGCTTTGACAGCACCGGCATGAATTGATTTCCAGAAAATGTGCGTCGTGCCCTTGGGAATTACGGCTATGCTATACTTGTTTTCGCCCTTTTCTTTGCTTTTTTCTTTTTGCTTACAGCCGAGTGCGATGAAAACAACCAAAACCGCGACAAATACAATTACCGGTAATAACTTTTTCATAATTCTGGCTCCCTGAAATTATATTTTGATAACAATATTAAAAAGTCAACTTCCTTTAGTCAAGAAAGTATATCTGGTTTAGCGGTCATGACAACTCAAAACGGCCCTGTTTGCGTAATATAAGATAAAAAGAAAATATTTCTGACAGACTTTGTTGACAAGGCCCTTTTTAGTTTCTATGATAAGTACCCAGTTGGAATTTCGAAGCCGCACCGGCATCGCGGCATTTGTGTTCCCTGTTTTGTTACTACTTGTCGGGAAGAAATATTAAATCAGCTTGAAAGTTTAGATTAGAGTGAACCCCATTAGAAATCGTATGAAAAGAAATGATATGGTACAGAAAGGGAAAATTTCTAACGGGGTAAAAATATTAGCAGTTATACCGGCCCGGTTCAGTTCTACCAGATTCGCCGCTAAAGTTCTCGCTAAAGATACCGGCAAATTCCTCATCCAGCACACATACGAGCAGGCCTGCTTTGCTGAGCTGCCCGATAAGGTAATCATAGCGGCAGACGACGAAAAGGTTGTTGCCGCAGCCAATACATTCGGCGCTGAATGTGTACTGACCTCTGTAGAGCACAAAAGCGGCACCGACCGCATCGCCGAAGCCGTAGCTGATCTTGATGTCGATATTATAGTTAACCTTCAGGCCGATGAGCCGGAAATCGACCCGGGCAATATTGACTATCTCGCCCGGCTTCTAATAGACAATCCGGATTATCCGATGGCAACGCTTTGTGCTGATTTTCAGACTGCCGGGCAGGTAGCCGACCCTAATATTGTTAAGGTAATAGTATCGTCGTGCGTCGTGCGTGATGAGTATTGCGACCAGGAACAAGTGGATTCTTGCTTTCGCAGGAATGACAGTATGCAAAACAAAATCGGCAGGGCGATTTACTTTTCACGTTTACCTATACCTTATGACAGGGATAAATCCGGCGTAGGAAATATCGGGCAGTATCAGCGGCATCTTGGTATTTACGCTTATCGCAAAGAATTCTTACTGAAAATTACAAAATTGTCACAGACGCCGCTGGAAAAAATAGAAAAGCTCGAACAGTTGCGAGTAATTGAAAATGGCTATAATATCCTCGTCGGCAAGGTCGAGCACACCTGCAACGGCATAGATACGCCGGAGCAATACGCTGAATTCGTTGAAAGATATACAAATGAACAGAAATAAAACAATAATCTTAATCGTTGTTATGTTCATTGTTATTTCTGGTATCGTTATTTGTGTACAGGCTTATAATAGCCTCAAGACGGCCGTAAAAAAAAATTATCAACATTACCAGTTTAATTACATTCAGGCCGCTATAGAATTATTTAACAATGAATTAGGTTATTATCCACCCTCCTCTGCCTTTGATGGGGCTGGACAACACTACTGTGGTGCGATGAAATTATCTGAGGCTTTGATAGGAAGGGATTTGAAAGGGTTTCATAAAGAATCGGTATTTAGAAGCGACGGAATGAATGAATCAGGGACAAATAAACTATATGGAGAAGATGTTGTATATGACCCCAATGTCAGGATGGATTCGTTGTTGTTCGATGAAAATGTTAATGCGTGTCGCCTTAACGAGATATATAATGATGTTGGTCCGTTCGATGGTAACAATTACGTATTATGTGATATGTATTTAAAGAAACGCCACTCGGGTAAAAAAATTGGTATGCCCATCCTTTATTATAGGGCAGATACGACGAAAACCTTGCACGATCCTAATACCTCACCAACACCTTCGGACAGTATGGGTAATATCTACAATTACTGGGATAATCACGAATTGGTCAAGCTCGGAAGGCCGGGCAAGGGTTCAGCACATAGCCTTGCAGACCCGGTAAGATTTTATAGGAATACAGAGATTAGTTATTTTACGAAAGAAAACAGACCTGACCGACCTGATTCGTTCCTTCTGATTTCAGCGGGTTATGATGGGCAGTACGGTACGACGGATGATATTTGTTATTTTCCATGGCAATATAGAGAGTAGAAAATCCCGGTAAAACCGAAGATTAATTTGATGGCAAAATGTTAAAGAAATAAAAAGGCTATAAATTATGTCGAATGATAATGATTTGTTGGCGTCTGTAAGTGATACTTCGACTGAGAGTGAGTTTTTCTCACCTATGCCGGAAGGTTATAAAAAGGGTAAGGCCCGCTATTGTTTTGTGTTGGGTACTGTTATGAGCGGCCTGGGCAAGGGGATATTTTCTTCCTGCCTTGCAAAGCTGATGCAGGACAAAGGCCTTAAAGTTGCTCCTATCAAGCTCGAAGGTTATTTGAATATAGATTCCGGCACTCTTAATCCGTTCCGGCACGGCGAGGTGTTTGTGCTCGATGATGGTATGGAGTGCGATATGGATTTGGGCACTTACGAGAGGATGCTCGATCAGAATTTGAGCAAGGCGAATTTCACTACGAGCGGACAGATATTCAGCGCCATCCTGAATAAGGAACGTCATGGCGACTATCTCGGCAGGGACGTCCAGATGATTCCTCACGTTACCGGCGAGGTAAAAATGAAACTGCGTCAATTGGCGATGGAATCCGATGCCGATATCGTCTTCGTTGAAATTGGCGGGACCGTCGGCGATTTGGAAAATGCCTACTATATCGAGGCGATGCGCGAGCTGGCATACGAGGAGGGGCCTAACAGTTGTTGCTTCGTAGCCTTGACCTATATACTGGAGCCAAAAACACTCGGCGAACAGAAATCGAAGGCGGCACAGCTTGGAATCAAACAGCTTATGCAGTTAGGTATTCAGCCGGATATCATTGCCTGCAGGGCAACCAACCCGACCACGGACAAGGTACGGCAGAAAATAAGCGTTTATAGCAATGTTCCGTTTGAAAGGGTCATAAGTCTGCCGGATACGGCCAGTATATATATGATACCGGCTATGCTTAGAGAGGTCGGAATGGATTTCGAGGTTGCCAGGCTGCTCAAAATAGACGACAGAATTAGGCTCCGCCAGGAACGCAAGGCGTGGGCAAAATGGTGCGATTTCACGGACAGAATCGGCACTGCCAAAAGACAGATTACCATCGGCATAACAGGGAAATATACATCAGTTCGTGACAGCTATGCCTCGATTATCAACGCCCTCGAACACGCGGGTATTGCTTTGGCCGCCGACGTCAAAATCAAATGGATTGAAACGACCTCAATTACCGATGAAAACGCGGCGGACAATATGGCGGACGTTGATGGAATTATTGTCCCGGGCGGCTTCGGAACCAGAGGGGCCGAAGGAAAAATAACCTGTATAAAATATGCCAGAGAAAATAATCTGCCATATCTCGGATTATGCTTCGGTTTTCAAATGGCTGTTATAGAATTTGCACGTAACGTTTGCGGGTTGCCTGAGGCCAACAGCACCGAGATTGAGCCGGATTGCTCAGAGCCTGTAATCGATATACTGCCGGAGCAGAAAAAAATAGAAGGTCTGGGTGGCAATATGCGGCTTGGCGGAAGGGACATAGAAATGAAACCTCAGACGCTGGCCTGGGAGCTTTTTGGCAAAACAAATTCGGTGAGAATGCGATTCAGGCACCGTTACGAAGTTGATCCTCGCTATATCGAACAACTGGAGCAGAGCGGCCTTGTCTTTTCCGGAAAAGCACCCAATCACCCGATTATGCAGATACTTGAGCTTCCATCCCATCCATATTTCATGGGTACTCAGGCGCATCCATGCCTTACTTCGAGACCACTCAAACCACAGCCGATGTTCGTTGGACTTGTCGCAGCGGCAATGCAAAGGCATTACCCAGACGAAAAACTGCCCGATTGCATAAGGGCGGTTCAAAAGGTATGAAATCTGATGGCAAATGTGCTATTATAGTTGCCGCTAAAACCGGCCATTTAAGGACCGATTCTATGAAACAATTATCCACAAAAGATCTGGAACAAATCCCCGGCGTGGGTAAAAGAATTGCTCAGGAAATGCAAAATATCGGTATTCGCTCTGTTGGTCAGCTCAAAGGAAAGGAACCCGAGAAACTTTATCAAAAACTTGTCGATTTTAAGGCGACTCCGGTTGACAGATGTATGCTGTATGTACTGCGCTGCGCGGTGTACTACGCCTCAAACAGCAAGCATGACCCGGAGCTATTAAAATGGTGGAATTGGAAAGACAAGAACTGTTGAGTTTGGAGCTATACAAGCAAATCTGAGCGGCAGAGTCGGATTCATTCGGGGAAGTACTCAAAATCAAGCCAGCGAGAAACTTTCCTGATTTTTTATTTCTCACAATTTGCCAGTTCAGATGACACCATAATCGGCAGGCGCACTGTAAAGTTAGTGCCGGAGCCTTTTGTGCTTTCAGCGCTGACAGTTCCATTGTGCTGTAATACAACCTGGCGAGCTATGGCGAGGGACAATCCATGACCTTCCGAATGATGAGCAACATCAGGGTCAGAAAGCTCCTCAAACACGTATGGCAGATAATCCGAGTCGATACCTTCCCCCTGATCGTTCACACTCAGACGAACATCTTCGTTATTGCTGGAAATGCCGACTGTTACACTGCCATCCGACGGGCTAAATCGAATCGCATTATCTAATATCATCGTAACGACATTCTTGATTTCATTTTTGTCTAAATGAACAGTTGGGCCGGCATCAAACTGCTCCTCAATCTTAACGTTCCGTTCCGCTGCTTTCAGCGCAACCTCACAAATTGCCTCACGGACAACTTCACACAGTTCAGCCGGTTCCATATTAAACTGTTGCTTTCTTGATTTCAGCAAACTGAGCAGCATCACCTTTTCAAAGAGGCTGTGCAGACGCTTGGCACTATTATACACCATTACCATAAAGAGCTTTTGCTCTTCGGCGTCGATATTTTCCTCTGACATCAGCATCTCAGCCGACCCGATAAGGCTGGTGAGTGGCGTACGTGTTTCATGCCCCAGCAGAGTCAGAACATTGGTCTTGAACTGGTCGACCTCTTCAACCGATTTCAAACGCAGATATACACGTATCTTCGCTAATAACTCGTCTTCATCGAAGGGCTTGGTAATATAATCATCCGCTCCCGCTTCATAAGCTTCAATCCGCTCCGAAGCCATAGTCTTGCCGGATATCATGATAATCTTGGTATGCCGAAGCCGCGAGTCCGCTCGTATCTGCTGACACACTTCTCCTCCATCCATACCAGGCAACATATTGTCGAGTAAGATAATATCAGGTTGAAAATCCGTTGCTATCTCAAGAGCCTGCTCACCTGTTGAGGCCGTCCTGAACTCGAAATTTCGGCCCAAGAGCTTTTCAATAATCCTGATATCCACGATATCGTCATCGACTGCTAAAATTTTATCCCGCGATTGCATTGTCTTATGTCTATCGGACAGAAGCTTACGCTATTTTAGATATTTTTCGAGCCTGTGGGCAAACTATTTTATCGGATCATATCTACAAAAATTGAGTCTGATAGCGCATAGAATAGCCCTTTATATTGAGAAAAATTTCCTCTGCAATCTTTATGACTAAGATTATTTTCTCAGCTCCGGCGTATCCGGCTCAATGTGTACTGTGATGTTTACCGGACGAGAGATCTCTTTATCCAGAGCATTCTCCAGCCTTTCAGCGATTTCGTGGGCTGCGGCAATATTCAACTTCGGATCAACAAGGATATGAAGGTCCAGAAAAACTTCTCTACCGACCGTGCGAGTCCGAAGCTTGTGCCAATGCCGTATCGAAGAATCAGAGTTGATTATCTTTTTGATATGTTCGATTGTATCCGTATCGATAGCGCTTTCTGCCAACTCTCGCATACAATCACCGATTACACGAACACCTACAAAAATTATCATAAGACCAACAGCAACCGCCGCTGTCTGGTCGCCATGGCCAAAACCAAATTTAAGTGATATGAATCCTATCACAACCGCTATCGAACTAAAAGCATCGCTGCGATGATGCCAGGCATTAGCGTAAAGTGCAGGGCTATTAGAGCGAATTGCGACTTTTTGTGTGACTCTATAGAGCCATTCTTTTGCGGCAATTGAAAACATTGCAGCTATGAGAACTCCGATCCGAGGGGTGGTCATTTCATCTCTGGCTATAGCCATAGTGGCATAGTAAATCATTGCCCCCCCAACCACAATTAAAACCAACGCGACCAGGCCGGCTGAAAAAGTCTCCGCTCGTCCATGGCCGTAGGGATGGCTCTGGTCAGGTTCTTTCGAACTCAAACGCAAGCCCAACAGCACAACAGCATCAGTGGCTATATCAGAAAGTGAATGTATGCCGTCGGCTAACAGTGCCAGTGAACCCGATAACAAACCTATAACAACCTTAACGACTGTCAGGGCAACATTTATCACAATGCCAAGATATGTGACAGATTTTATTTGCCTTCCGGCAATTATTTGCTTATTGTTGCCCATGAGTATATTAATCCAATACTTCCCTGCGTATCCTCAAAACTGTATCTACATATTGTTTAGCAGTACGCCGGTCCCTTGCCTCAACAATGATTCTTATGACAGGTTCGGTATTACTGGCCCTCAGGTGCAACCAGCCATCTTCAAAATCGAATCTACATCCGTCTGTTGTATCGAGTTTTGCATCAGCGAAGGCCTTCTTTACTAAATTAAAGATTTGTTGCGCCTGTGAGGTATCGGCTGTGAATTTGTCTTTTTTCATATAATAGCCGCCAATCTCATCGACCAATTGGCTTGTCGTTTTTCCCGTTTCAGCCATCAATTGCAGGACAAGTGCAATACCCACAAGACTGTCTCGGATCGGCCCTACCCGCAAATCAATCACACCCCCGTTACCCTCCCCTCCGATGATGCAATTGTGCTCGAACATGGCCGCTGCTACATGAGCTTCACCAACGGCAGTTCGGATAACCTGGCCGCCAACCTTCTGGGCTATATCGTCAATCATCCTCGAAGTTGAAAGATTCGTAGCCGCTTTCCCCGTTTTTTTGCTGAAAATATATTTTGCAGAGAAAGCAAGTGAATACTCTTCGCTGATATAGCTTCCTTTTTCGTCAACAATTGCCAATCTGTCGGCGTCCGGGTCCTGAGCAAAACCGATATCAGCTCCTTCGGTCTTTACTATTTCACAAAGGCCCTTTAAGTTCTCAGAAATCGGTTCAGGTGCGTGAGCAAACAAGCCGGTAGGCTCGTCGTTTATTGCAAAAACTTCACAGCCAAGCTCGGCTAACAATTTTTTTGTTATCCGCCCACCCGCCCCGTTGACGCTGTCCAGAATAACTTTGAAATTTTTCGCTGCGATTTTGTCTCTGTCAATAATTGCTAAAACCTTGTTGACGTGAGTAATATCGGTCTGTTCGCTGGACGTTATTTTGCCACAATCGGATGAATCTTCTAAATCAAAATGTTTGTCGAAATAATATTGCCTGATTTGTTTTGCAGAATCGCTCGTGGGAGCAACGCCGTTGCCAAGCAGCAGCTTGATGCCATTGTATTGGCCCGGATTATGCGAAGCCGTTATAACCACACCGCCTGCACAGCCAAGCTCCCTTAACATAATCCCTACGCTTGGCGTAGTTGCAATCCCCAAATCAATCACGTCAATTCCAACACTACACAATCCTTCTGCAACCGCGGACAAAAGCTGTTTACCGCTGGGCCGTGAATCCCTCCCTGTAGAAACTGAAAGTTTCTTTTTTTCCGTGCAACTCTCTTTTAAAAAAGTCCCGAACGCACGGCCGTAGTCAGCGGCGACAGAATCAGTAAGGTTTTCCCCTACGATACCCCTCATTCCACTGACACTAATTATTAACTGTTCAGCCAAATCGAAAACTCCGTGCGAACATCAAGCATCGAAAATTAGTCCAGTTTGCAAACATACATCTCATTCACAAACTCAAGTTTGCCGAGCTCTTCAATCGCTTTTGAGTCGGGTTCCTTGTCAAGACTGACGGCGAGAATAGCTTGTCCCTCCGCCGGCTTTTGTCCAACGCCCATAGTGCAGATGTTGATATTATGCCTGCCGCAGAGCATGCCAACCGCCCCAATAACGCCGGGCTTGTCGTCGTTAAATATAACCAGAACCGCCCCACGCGGAGTCATTTCTATATTAAATCCGTCGATTTCAATAATCCGCAAAAGCGTTCCCCCGAAGACCGAGCCAGTCACTGTGTGCGTAACCTTATCCGTAACGACTTTGGCGCTAAAACTCGAAGCGACGTCTTTAGCCTCGGGATTTTTAGTCTGGTCTATGCTTATGCCGCGTTCCTTAGCCAAAACCGGAGTGTTGACCATATTCAACGGCATTTCAAAGTGTTTCTGCAATAAACCTATCGCAAAATTAAGCGTAACCTGTTCGACCGCCATTTCGGCAATCGAGCCGCGGTACTGCACCTCAATAGTCTTGATTTGTCCAGGCCCAATCGTGCTGATAACTGTCCCGATTCGACGAGCAAGTTCTGCATACTGGCTCACTATTGGCGGCACAGTCCCTGAAGTAGATGGTGCATTAAGGGCGTTCTTGACCGGGCCGCCTTTGATAGCATCGACAATGATTTGAGCAGCTTCGAGAGCAACTTCGATTTGAGCTTCGCTGGTACTGGCACCTAAATGCGGCGTAACAACGCAATTCTCAGACTCGGCAAAACGTGTATTCTCGGGCGGCTCTTTTGGATAAACGTCGAGAGCGGCACCGGCGATACGTTTGGCGGCAAGGGCATCATAGAGTGCATCTTCGTTAATAATACCCCCACGTGCGCAGTTGACTAACCGAACTGTGGGTTTCATCTTTTGTATCTGTTCTGCGCCAATCATATTTAACGTCTGCTCATTCCTCGGCACGTGAACACTGATAAAGTCTGCTTCGGTGAAGATTTGCTCTACGTTATGGCAGATTTCGACCCCTTTTGTTACCGCATCAGGGGGTGCAGCCAACGGGTCAAAGCCCAATATTTTCATATTGAAACCTTTTGCCATTTCCGCCACAGCCATACCTATCCTGCCTAATCCTATCAAACCAAGCACTTTGTTGTTCAACTGGTTGCCCATGTATTTTTTTCTGTCCCAGGCACCCCCTTTTAAACTGACACAGGCCGGCACAACGTTTCGGCTCATCGCAAGAATTAACGCCATCGTATGTTCTGCAGCACTGAGAGTATTTCCCCCGGGCGTATTCATGACAATAATTCCTTTTCTTGTAGCCTCAGGAACATCGATGTTATCCACGCCGACTCCTGCTCGGGCGATCGCCTTTAATTTGCCGGGATTACTCAGAACTTTTGCAGTAACCTTCGTAGCGCTTCGGATGATTAAGCCATCGTGCTGGCCGATAATTTCGGCTAATTCGTCTTCGCTTATACCGGTTTTGACGACAGCCTCAACACCTTCTGTCGAATTAAGCAAGTCAATTCCTTCCTGTGCAAGCTTGTCTGTAATAAGAACTTTAATCATTGTCCAACTCCAAAAATAATATTTTTACTTTTCAAGACTCGATGTTGCATTTTAGCCGGACTTCCAACAAATAGCAAGCGCAGAAATAAGCGACTCATATACAAATCTCATATCTTATTACAAACCGAAACGTTCTATGTTCCGCGTTGCAAACACTTGTTTGAACAGTGTAATCTCTGCAATAACGAATGAAAAAAGGGGCCTATACCGAATCAAACAGTATAAGCCCCAAATTGACACAAATCTGTTATCTTAAGCAGACAATCAACTGTTGCCGATTATTGAACGTATAAACGGATGTCATCGAAGTGCATAATGCCTGAGCCGCCGGCGACCGGATTATTTCTGCGGCCGAGACCAAGAGTAATCGAATTGACATTGGCAAGATTCACTCCCTGATCTACAAATGTCTGCAAGTCGATATTCCATTGGGTCCAAAAGCCTATTTTTGCTGCGTCTGGATTATCATGATTGACCACGGCATTGCCGTTAAGAACAACAAACATCGGTTCGGCAGCATTAGCCGAATTACCCCTGAACCAGATTGTTAATCTGTCGACACCTTTTTCAGTCCAGTCACGGGGATAAGTCAATGTTAAAGTGGCCTCAGAATTCCCAACGGCGTTGTTGTAAGCAAATGGCATTGACTGATAGCCACTGTGAACAATAGTCTGCTCGGCAAACGGGAAATTAGGGTAACCAACTACGGATCCATTTGCCGGGTCGTCGAATCCGTCCACCCAGGCAAGGTATATCCTGTTGCTCCCGGGTTCAGCAGGATCGAGGTCATTGTAGCTCTCGAAATCATCTACAATAAGGAAGTTTGCCGTTGTAAAGCTCCAAACCGGACCTATCCACGGGCTGTCGGCGTTGGCGTTATTGACCTCATCTACCCGCCAGTAGTAGGTAGTATCCCATTCAAGTTTTCCGGGGTCATAGCTTTCTGAACCAAGGTCCCTGTCACCTTTATACTCCGGGGAACTGGTATCTGCATCTCGCAGTGCAACTTTATCAGTACCGAAATAAACCTGATGCGAAGCAGCATGATCCGACGGTGACCAGCTAAGAACGGCTTTTTGCGTTACATCCATAGCTCCGTTAGACGGATTCAGGCTTTCAACGGCACCCTGAGTGGTAAAACTCCAGACATTGCCTTTATTCGTATTGACTGTATCAAACTCATCAACTCGCCAATAGTAAGTCTTGCCTGGTTTAAGCAGGTCTGGTTTATGGGTTGTAGGTCCCTGAGGAAATCCACCGGAGGCATTGTTCACATCGTGAAAGTTTTCTTCAAAATATACCGTGTGCAGTTTCGCACCGAAACCCGGCGTCCAGGTAAGGATGCTAACGGGACTTATAAACTCGGCACCATCAGCAGGGTCGGGGTTGTAGGCGATTTTGGATGGGATGGTAAGGCTCCAGACATCTCCTTTGTGTTTTGTTATACCATCGGCCTGGACTTCGTCAATCCGCCAGTAGTAGGTTGTGCCCGGAACAAGACCGTCCGGAGATGGAGAGTCGGGAAGGCCGGCGATGAAATACTCTTCGGTTTGGTTGCCCTTAAAAGTTTCTGGGACGCCATCGTTAACATCAGTGAAATTTTCACCGAAATAAACATCGTGCGAGACAGCAGAATTTCCGGGCAACCAGCCCATACTCACCCATTTATCGAAGTACAGAACACCATCGGCTGGAGTGGGGTCGTATGCTCTTGAACCAGCCATCAGTTTTTTTATCTCAGTTAACGTCAGTGCCGTATTGTAGATTCGTACATCGTCAATGAGGCCCGGGAAGTAATTGGAGGTACTGAGCCTTGCGCCTATTCTCACCCGGTCAATTGTCCCTACTTCTCCATCGAGGCTGTCAACAAGCTGGCCATCGAGATACCAGCTACCTCCTGCTCCAGTATATGTTAAAGCAAAATGGTGCCATTGCGTATCGACAGGAATGAATATAGATCCCCAGCCCCCCACGAAGACAATATAATTGCCTGCATCGTCCACCTCAATATCGTAATAAGTGTAATCTGTATCGCCATCCGGGACGAAGCCGAAGACGCTTGTCCAGGGTGGTATGTCTGTGGTACTTGCCTTTGCCCAGCCGGCCATTGTCCTTTGATCAACTCCGCTTATTCCCACACTGCCGACATCCACGTAATCGCCGTCACCGTCGAGCAGAATCGCACCGCCAATCCTGCCAGCCACCCATTGTGGGTCGCCTTTTAAGGTGCCGTTGTTACCATTGCCGGATGCATCATTCGCCACGCTGCCGGAAGTTTCATCGAACTGCCAGTGAGCTATGAGGTCGGCGGAGGCGTTAGCGGCCATGCTCAGAACCAAAAGAATGAGTAAATAAGTCAATTTCTTAGACATAATAGAACTCCTTCGAATAAGGCGGATAAGGTGTTAATTGGAATGTAAAAAAATGTAGCCACCATGCACAACGATTTCGCTGCAACTTTGTACATTGCATAATAACTCCTCCTCAATTTGGAAAAATACTGGAATTGCGTTCGCATGATGATGAAAAACAACAGATGTGTGCACTGCGCGAACACATCCCTTTCCTGAGTATTTTATACCAAATCAGTCACTATCCAGTCAAGGAAAATCCCTCGACTTGCGCATAATTCAGTTTTAAGACTCAAGCCGGCATAAGCAATGCCGGGGAAACTGCTGTATCGGACATCATTTGGTTAGTCCTTTAGCTTGGCCTATATAGGGACTATTGTAAAATATAGTAAGATATGTTATAATATTTTGTGTTGTTATAAAGCTTATCGGCAGTGGAAAGCGGTGCTTTATAGTTTGCTGGTCTGAACAAGGAGGATGCTGTTCTTATGAAATATCCGTTGGCTCTTTTTTTTCTCGTTATATTCAATCTTACCATCAACTTTTCAACTATGGTCCGGGCACAGGAGCTAATCCGGATAAACGAATTCATGGCCGTGAATAATAATGGGCTTGATGATGAGGATCGGGATGAATCGGACTGGATCGAGCTCTACAATGCCGGAATGAACCCGGTCAACCTGGATGGGTGGTATCTGACGGATGACGTAAATAACCTAACGCAGTGGGCATTTCCGGAGGTAATAATCGATCCTGATGCATATTTGGTTGTTTTTGCCTCGGGAAAAAATCGGAGAGATCCTCTGGGAGTATTACACACCAATTTTAGACTAAACGGCAGTGGTGAGTATCTGGGATTAATCCATCCGGACGGTGAGACTGTGGCCTGGGAGTTCTTTCCGGGGTATCCAAGACAGGCCCCCGATATTTCATACGGTCCAGTCAGCAGTACCATGGAAACAGCGTTCTTAATGCCTGGGGCCCCGGCCAAGGCCCTGGTGCCCAGTAACGATTCCCTGGAGCCTGCCTCAGAACTTTCGGAGACGCAGCGTCCGTGGACGCAGGAAGGCCCGGAGGTATTAAGATGGCAAACTGGCACAACCGGTGTCGGTTATGATTATGGTGAACTGGTCGGTTTGGATGTTTCGGGGATGCTCAATGTCAATACCACAGTGTATATTCGTGTGCCCTTTGTTGTGGATGATCCATCATCGATACAAAGCCTGACCTTACGTATGCGTTTTGACGATGGGATAATAATCTATATTAACGGCCAAGAGGTGGCACGTAATAATGCTCCAGTACCAGGCGAAGAGACATGGAACTCAGTTGCATTAGTTAGCCGACCCGACAGCATCGCTGTTAATCCGGTTGATTTTGCTATTCCGCAATTCGATTTTCTCCATGTTGGGGCCAACCTGCTGGCCGTACAGGGACTGAACCATCGGGTCGGTAGTTCTGACCTGCTGATTATTCCCGAGCTGCTGGCCACAATTGATACAGTGGACGGATTGTCACATCAGTATTTCCCGACACCGACACCTGGCAAGCCGAACAACGACGGTGTTGATATTTTGGGGCCAATAATTTCTGATTCGGACCATTATCCGCTTATACCTACTGAAAATGAGGACCTGCAGATCGTGGCCCGGATCGAGCCGTCCTTCGATCCGATTGATGACGTCAAGTTATACTATCGTGTCATGTTTAATCGCGAGGTAAGCGTACCGTTACTGGATGATGGTACCGGCGGCGATAGAGAAGGCGGAGACGGGCTCTATACTGTGCGAATTCCGTCTTACAGGTTTAAAACAGGTGAGATGGTCCGCTGGTTCATTGCGGCCACAGACACTGCCGGGCGCAGATCACGTTTCCCGGCCTATATAGATGAGCTAAATTCTCCTCAGTATTTCGGGACAATAGTGGAGAATCCGAACCTGACTAATCCGCTACCGGTACTACATTGGTTTATCCGAACACCGAACGCCGCGAACTCCGATGCAGGAACTCGTTGTTCGCTCTTCTATGATGGAGAGTTCTACGACAATGTTGGGATCAATATTCACGGCCAATCCAGCCGCGGATTTCCGAAAAAGAGCTACGATATTGATTTTCATCCCGGGTTTAACTTCAAGTGGGCGCCGGGCCAGCCACGCGCCGATGATATAAACCTGATGACGACCTATCCGGATAAGGCGCAGATGCGTAATATTCTGTCCTATGAAATATATCGGGATGCGGGTTGTCCCTACCACTGGGTTTTTCCTGTACGAGTCCAACAAAACGGGGCCTTTTGGGGCACAGCTCATGTGATGGAAAACGGTGATGAAGATTGGCTGATTCGGATGGGCTTGAATGCAGAGGGGGCCCTTTACAAGATGTACAACACATTTACCAGTTCGAGCAACGCCAATAGTGGCGCCGAGAAGAAGACACGCAAATATGAAGACAACGCGGATTTGTTGGCTCTCTACAATGGTGTTAGCCTCTCGGGCGAAGCACGTCGCCGATATCTTTATGACAATATGGATGTCGCGCAGGTTGTGAATTTTCTGGCGGCACGTGCACTTACGGGAGATACCGACTGTTGTCACAAAAACTACTACTTTTACCGTGATACGGGTATCAGTAATGAATGGCAGATGTGGCCATGGGACGTGGATTTGAGCTTTGGACGAGTATGGAATTCTTCGGAAACTTACTGGAACGAAAATCTTGTTCCAAATACGCATCTGTTTGTCGGAAACAATAACCGTGTACCACAAGCCTTCTTTAACACACCGGAAATACGGCAAATGTATTTACGCCGGATACGAACACTCATGGATGATTTTCTCAAGGCCCCGGACACGCCTGAGGATGAACAATATTTTGAGCCGCTTATTGATATGTGGGCGTCTCTTATTGCCCCGGATGCGGCCTTAGATGCTGCTAAATGGAACTCGCACGCCTGGGGTAATGGTTCGACGTCTTCTTGTTGTCCCCAATCTTTACAAGAAGCCGTCGATGAACTGAAGTATTCCTACCTGCCTGAGCGCCGGCGCCAACTATTCAACGGTTTGTCTTCCGGTTCTAATGAAATACCAGATGCCCAATTGGCCGGTACGGTTATTGACTTCGGTACGATTGATACTAATCCTGCCAGTGGTAACCTTGACGAGCAGTATATACAACTACGTAATCCCAATTATTTTGCTGTAGATATTTCCGGCTGGACATTGAGTATTGGGCCAGATCAAGGTAAACATCTGTTTACTTTCAATGGCGGAACGGTCATCCCTTCAAATGGAACTCTTCACGTTGCCGCCGACCGTGTAGCTTTGCGCTCTCGAAATGCGTCTATCAGAGGCGGTCCAATATTGTTCATTGTTGGTGATTTCAGTGGCCGACTTGCAGATCGAGATGAAATCCTTCTTTTGACCGACCGGCAGCAAGAGGTAGTAAATTTTGTTATAACACAAGCCGGCAGGCGGTAACTGCGAAGGAGAAATACATCTGCGCAGGTTACGTATTATGCGGGCTGTATAAAAAGAACGATAGCCAACATACAATCAGTAGGAACCTGAAAATATCTCAACATTATTTAAATATTCACAACCGACAAATATTAAGTAATCGCCCACTTTCAAACTGGTGCGCCGGTATCGTCTTGATATTTTTTGCGCAGTAGTTTAAGTTCGGCCTTCAATTCTGTAATAAGGCTTGAATTTGCTGGTTCGTTATAGATATTTTTCATTTCCTTCGGATCTTTTTTCAGGTCGTACAGCTCCCACTCGTCGATGTCGTTGTAGAAGTGTATCAGCTTGTAGCGTTTGGTGCGAATACCGTAATGTCGTTTTACACTGTGCACTGCGGGGTATTCGTAGTAGTGGTAGTACATCGATTTTCGCCAGTCTCCGGGGGTTTTGCCCTGAAGGATTTTGCGAATCGAGCGCCCCTGCATATCCGGGGGCGTTTGAACACCGGCGAAATCCAAAAACGTTGGTCCGAAATCCAGGTTCAAGACGATATCATTTTTGATAGAGCCGGGTTTTACTTCCTTAGGATAGCGGACAAGCAGCGGCATACGCAGTGATTCCTCGTACATAAATCTCTTGTCAAACCAGCCGTGGTCGCCCAAGTAAAAGCCCTGGTCGGAGGTGTAAAAAACCACAGTATTCTTTGCCAGACCTGTTTGGTCCAGGTAATCCAATACCCGTCCGACATTCTCGTCAACCGAGGCGATACATCGCAGGTAATCTTTGATATACCTTTGATATTTCCAGCGAACCAGGTCTTTGCCCGTTAGATTTGCATTACGGAAAGTTTCGTTTTTAGGTTCGTATGTAGCATCCCAAAGCTCCTTTTGTTCGGCTGTAAGGTTCCTCGGGGGGACGAGTTTAAGGTCTCTATCGGTCATCGTCTTTTCGATGCTCATATCCTGTTCCCTGGCGGCCCTCCCTCGGTTGGAGTAATCATCGAACAAGTTTTCCGGCTCAGGAATTTTAACATCATCGTACATTGTCAGATATTTGGGACCAGGCTCCCAGGATCTGTGCGGGGCCTTATGTTGGTACATCAGGCAGAATGGTTTTTCGCCGGTGCGTTCTTTGAGCCATTTGAGTGCATGGCCTGTCAGAATATCAGTAGTGTAGCCTGTATATTTTCTCTGCTGTCCCATCTCTTTCATAGCGGGATTATAATACGTTCCCTGTCCGGGCAGGACGTTCCAGTAATCAAAACCGGTCGGGTCTGTTTTGAGGTGCCATTTACCTATCATAGCGGTTTCGTAACCGACATTTTGGAGCAGTTTTGGGAAGGTCTGCTGGCTACCGTCAAACTTTTGTCTGTTATCAATGACGCCGTTGATATGGCTGTATTTGCCGGTCAGTATTACAGCGCGGCAGGGGGCGCAGATTGAATTAGTGCAAAAGCTGTTGTTAAAGAGCATGCCTTCCCTGGCGAGACGGTCGAGGTTTGGTGTTTTATTGATTTTACTTCCATAACAGCTCATTGCATGTGAGGCGTGGTCATCCGTCATTATAAATATTATGTTTGGTCTTTTTGTAGAAATCCCTGCTGTTTTGCCAATGCTTTCGCAGCCTGGAAGTATCGATAGCGCTGAAGCTGAACCCGCCATAAAGCCGAGTGTTTTGAGAAATTCTCTCCTTGTTTGTCTTTTCATTTTGGTTCCTTTTATAAATATTTGTAATTGTTATTTATAATCTTTTCCCGCAAGACTGTCCTGGCATGATTTGCGCCACTTAATCAGCATTGTTTTCATTGATTTCAGAATTTGCGGTTTTTTGGCAGCTAAATCTTTTGTCTCGCCCGGGTCTTCGGTCAGGTCAAAGAGCATAAAGGTCTTGCCCTTATCACTGCTGTATATTTTGTACTGGTTGTCCGTTAGTGAAAGCTGGTTGGCGGATTCAAATCCTATTGGCATCGGGCGCCTTTTCATTTTACCGTTAATTAACGGCAGAAGGCTTATGCCGTCAACAGGCTCAGGCCGGCCTTTTATCTCAAATCCGAGTATGTCCATAACTGTCGGGAAATAGTCGGAGGTTGAGCAGGGAATATCGGTTACCTGTCCGGCTTTGATGCGGGCGGGCCACTCAAGCAGACCCGGTACGCGAACGCCGCCTTCGAGCAAACTGCGCTTTCGTCCGCGGAAAGGCCCGGCTGAGCCACGAGTTCGGCCTTGTTTGTCGTTTTTTCCTTCAGGGCCGTTATCACTGCAAAACCAAAACATAGTGTTATCAGCTATTCCAAGCTCTCTCAATTGAGTGCGAAGCCGTCCAATTTGGCCATCCAGAGCAGTAATACATCCATAGTAGTGCTGCTCATCTTCGGTGTATTGTGAATATATCTTTCTGTATTGTGGGCCTGTCAAAACAGGTAAGTGGGGTGCATGAAACCATATAACTGCGAAGAAAGGCTCGCTTTTGTCTGCGGCATTTTGGATAAATGGAACAACACGGTCCATAATGACCCTGGAGTCATCACCCTGGAGATTCTCGGTTACTTTTGTACTGTCTTGTATCCAATAGTAAGTTCCATAAGGCTTGTTCGTATCGGGATTTTCCATAGGATTCCACGTGGGTACTTTTGCCTCTGTAGAGAAGCATACGTCGAACCCATTCTTCCATGGTGGTGAGTAGTGCTTGGCACCTTTTGGGCCGCCGCGGTTGGAATCCTTTTCTTTTGTAGTAAGTGTTCCAAGGTGCCATTTGCCGAAATGGCCTGTTGTGTATCCTTGTGTTTTCAAAGCTTCCGCTAAAGTAATTTCCTCTTTGGGCATATGGCCAGTGTTTGCGAAAAAGATTCCATATCGATACGGATGCCGGCCTGTAAGGCAGCTTCCACGAGTAGGCGAACATACCGGTGCGCCAGAATAAAAACGCGTAAACCGCATTCCGGCTTTGGCCATTGCATCCAGATTGACGGTTTTGATAATCTTATTGCCGTTGAATCCCGGATCACCCCAGCCCATGTCATCCGCCATGCACAGGATGATGTTCGGTTTCTCTGTCTCGGTGGTTTTTGAAAAGAGAGCCTTCGGCAAGCTTAAAACTAAAGCACCTGATGCGACAGAACGGATGAAGTCTCTTCTGTTAACCATTTTACTTGCCCTCTCAAGCCTAATGTGATTTTAATATCCAATACCTTACCTTGAAACAATACTACAAATCGAATTTATGAATTATAATAAAAAAAGTGGACGACTTTGTCCAATGATTAGTATTTCTGTTGAAAACTATGTCGTGGTGGTATAATGCGGAATAAGAGCATATTTACTTTTGTTCTTATAGAATATGTGATGTTGATAGAAGGTGCGAGCAATAACAGGGATGTTTTAAGGTGATTAAGCTCAGTAAACAGCTTGGTGCTCTTGACGTATTTGCAGTAGCGGCCGGGGCAATGATAAGCTCAGGTTTGTTTGTTCTGCCGGCTTTAGCATTTCAAAAGTCAGGACCTGCTGTTATCTTATCCTATCTTTTCGCATCGTTCCTGATAATTCCCAGTGTCCTCAGCAAAGCTGAACTTTCCACGGCAATGCCGAGAGCGGGAGGGACATATTTTTTTGTTGAGCGGAGTTTAGGTCCGATCTGGGGGGTGTTCAGCGGCCTGGCAAGCTGGTTTTCGTTGGCCCTGAAGAGCGCTTTTGCTGTTGTCGGAATGGCTGTTCTCATTGAGATTGTAGTGCATATGGTCTTATCCATACAGCTTGAACCGTGGCATCTAAAGGTAATAGTGGCCTTTTGCTGTATTGGATTTACAGTGCTTAATATTGTAAGCGTCAAACTGACAAGCAGATTTCAGGTTTTGCTTGTTGGGATACTACTGGCGATACTGGCCTTTTTTGTTCTTTTTGGCAGCGGGTCTGTTGAAGCTGTTCGATTCAAGGGATTTATGGGAAAAGGCTGGTCGGCAGTGTTTGCAACTGCGGGTCTGGTTTTTATTAGTTTTGGGGGTTTGACTAAAGTTGCCAGCATTGCTGAAGAGGTAAAACACCCCGGTAGGAACCTTCCTTTCGGAATGGTCATGGCTTGGTTTGTCGTAACCGTGTTTTATATCAGTGTAATCATAATTACGGTTGGTGTTGTGGATGGTAAGGAACTGGCTGTTAACTATGCGCCTATATCCCTGGCGGCCAGTAAATTTATGGGTTTGCCCGGTTTTGTAATCCTGGCTCTCGCCGCTGTCGCGGCTTTTGTTACCACAGCAAATGGGGGCATACTCGCAGCATCCCGGTCACCTATGGCCATGAGCAGGGACCAATTGCTTCCGCCGCTTTTGTCTCGCGTAAGCAGCAGATTCAAGACACCTCATATCAGCATATTGCTCACGGGCGGATTTATGATTACTGCGATTGTTTTTCTCGAACTCGAAGTATTGGTGAAAACCGCCTCAACCTTAATGTTAATACTTTTCATTTTAGATAATGCCAGCGTAATTATAATGCGCGAGAGCAGAATACAGAGCTATCGGCCGAGGTTCAAGTCACCGTTATATCCCTATGTTCATATTGCCGCCATTGTTGCTTACAGCGCTTTAATAATTGATATGGGCACTGTGCCGTTGATGATTACAGCTTGCTTTATAGGTTTGAGCGCTGCCTGGTACTGGCTTTATGTTTGCAGACGGGTCAGCAGGGCCTCGGCGGTTATGCACATTGTAGAGCGAGTTACCGACAGAGAGCTTAAAACCGTTACGCTCGAGGACGAGCTTCGGGATATTCTGCTCGAAAGAGACAATATAATCGAGGACAGGTTCGATGAGCTTATAAGAGGATGTGAAGTCCTGGATATTCAGGGCGAAGAAAAAGCTGAAAAAATCTTCCGGCAGGTCTCGGCCATTTTGGCCAAGAGGTTGGGGACAAATGAGTACGTACTGTTCGAGAAGTTCCTCCATCGTGAAGCAGAGGGCGGGACAGTAGTTCAGCCGGGCTTTGCCATACCACATATAGTCGTGGAGGGTAAAAACAAATTCGATATTCTGCTTGTTCGTGCGCGTGAGGGCATCATCTTTCCTCATGCTCCGGACCCTGTCAGGATAATGTTTGTTCTGGCAGGCAGTAAAGACGAGCGTAATTATCACCTCAGAGCCTTGATGGCCATAGCTCAGATTGCACAGGAAAAGCATTTCGAGCAGCGATGGTTTGCCGCCAGAGATACTCAGGGATTAATGAATTTGATTCTTCTATCCACACGAAAAAGAGACACGAAACCATAACGGCTCATTTCCCTATTTAGAAATTTTCTGAACAAAGCTATCGTGTAAATTCTTATTTATGGTGCCGGACGATACAACCGAAAGTCGTCAAAATATACCAGACCTGAACCACCGACTACCGGATTGTTTCTGTTTCCGAAGCCAAGAGTAATCTTATTTACTTTAGTAAGATTCACGCCGAATTCCTGCAAATCAATATTCCATTGGGTCCAGTTATCTATCTGTGCAGCATTAGGATTATCATGATTGACTACGGCAGTGCCATTTAGAGCTATGTACATAGGCTCTGCAGCATTAGAGGAGTCACCTCGGAACCACAGCGATAATACTCCAACGCTTTCTTCAGTCCAGTCACGGGGGTAAGTTAGTATTAAAGTCGCCTCGGATATGCCAACGGAGTTGTTATAGGAAAAAGGCATTGACTGAAAACCACCATGAACGATAGTTTGCTCAGCAAAAGGAGATACCGCATAGCCAACGATAGATCCGTTTATTGTTGGATTGTCAAATCCATCCACCCATGCATTAAATATCCTGTTACTATCGGGTTCATCGGGATTAAGGTCATTGTAGGACTCAAAATCGTCCACGATGAGATAATCAGCTACTGAAAAGCCCCAAATCGCACCTTTTGTGATAGAGTTATCAGTATTATATTCGTCAATTCTCCAGTAGTAGGGACCGCTACCCCATTCAAGGACTTCAGGATGATCGTAGCTTGTAAGGTTCTGCCGGCCTTTATAAACACCGGTCATATCGGTTGTATCTGCATTAGTTACGGTTTCTTTATCTGTGCCGAAGTACACATCATGTTGCGAAGCATTTTCTCCCGGTGACCAGCTCAGGGATGTTGCTTCTGTAATGGATGGTGTCGAGCCGTTAGCCGGATTAGGGATTGCAGCAAGTAATGGATTACCCCGCATTATCTTCATAATCTCATTTTTTATCAACGCTGTGTTGTAAAGACGAACATCGTCCATGACGCCATCGAAATTGTTCGAGCCGGTGTTAAAAGGCTCGCAACCAAGGTAAAAAGTTCCTGGTGAGGCACCGAGTTCTTCTGTTGTTACCAATTGTCTATCCATGTTTCCATTTACGTATGTCTTTATATTACCATCCTCTTGAGAATAGACACCGGCCACATGATACCAAGTATCCTCGATGAGTTCTGTGCCGCCGTTAACATTTCTGTTGAGAGTGGCTGAGTTGCCGGATGAGCGAATTTCAAATTCGACTTTGTTGTTACTGAATATGCCCATCTTAAAACCACCGTTGGAACCATTCTGGTTGCCGCCAATTTTTTGATCAATATTCAGATTAGCAATTTTGACCCAGGCTGTTAATGATACTTCGCCTGAAATCCTCAGGCTGGGATTGTCGCCGCAATCGAGACAGTCTCCAAAGCCATCGAATTCCAAGGCATTTCCGTCATAGCCTGTTACCCACTGTGGATTTCCAACAAAGTGTCCATGATTACCGTAGCCGGAATTATCGAGCGTAATGGTTCCATAACCCTCATCGAACTTCCAAAAGCCGACAAGGCTGAGATTATCCAAGGGCATATCCGGAGGTGTTTTGAAGCTCCAGATGCCGCCTTTATGTGTTGTTAAGGCATCAAGCTCATCGACCCGCCAAAAGTATGTTTTGTCCGGCTCAAGGGTATCGAGAGAATAGATAGTATCTGACTGGGGGATTCCGCCTGTGGCATTATTTACATCGTCAAAATTATCACCTAAATAAACGATGTGTAATTTCGCATCAACACCCGGCATCCAGCTTAGATCCAAATCCATGTCGGTAAATTCGGCGCCATCAGCGGGGGTGGGTCCATAAGCGATTTTTGAAGGAATAATGAAGCTCCAGACGGGACCTTTGTGTATCATAGTGCCGTCGGCTTCAACCTGGTCTATACGCCAGTAATATGTCTGTTCCGGTATAAGGCCCTCCGGTAAAAAATATCCTGGAAAGCCGACGACAAAAGATGAGTGGGCCTTGTTGCCCTGGAACGTGCCTTTGGTACCAAGATTAACATCCTCAAAATTATCGCCGAAGTACACATCATGTGAAGCTGTCGTATCTCCCGAAGTCCAGACAAGGTTTGCCCATGAAAATGGATGATATGCACCGTCAGATGGCTTGGGATTGTAGGCGATTGGTGTCATCCCTAATAGTTCAACTTCGGATATCTGCATGCTATTGACAGAACCACCTACCGGGCCGCGTATGGCAGTGAATAAAAGTTGATAGTGGTCGTATGGCTGGTCATTATCAAACCTAATCTCAGTTTCGTTTATTGTGTGACGCGGCCATTCCACCGCCTGACTGAAATCTGATATATCGCCACTGGCAATCAGCGTATAAGGTCCATCTATACTGAAATTAGAGCCATAGAGTTCAAATGCAACCGGATCTCGGCCCGGTACATCATTAGCCGTAGTTAAAGTCAATCCAGTAACAATATTCTGGTTAGTTGATGGTGTAACTCGGAATCCAGCGCCACCGGTCCCGGGATCGGGCTCAAAATCTCCTTTGAAATGCAGATACTTTGTCGAGGTGTTATCATCAATCGCCAGGGGAGGCGCTTCGTTACCAGGCCAATCTGAATCGTTAGGAACGCCAAAGATTATATCCCCCGGTTTGGTGATATCAACCGGGGCGGCAATTGTAATTGTACTAAATAACAAAATTGAGACGACAATAACTATAATTAATAATTTGGAATACATAATAATTTTTCCACTAACCGAATTAAAGCAATTTTGGAGGCTTCTTTATGCTTTATAAATATATTCATTTTTTTTCCGATAAGCATCAAGAAAGCGCTTTTGCGGGATTGGCAAATTGACATTCAAAAATACTTTACGAGTTGATGCTGCCTCCTTCCATCGAAGGTCATCTTAATCAATATATATCATATTAACCGTCTTCTCGTCAAGTGAATATTTCCAGGGTTTAAAATGGATGTTACAGTTTTCTTGCTATTCGTATCGAATTCAATATACTTTTCGACAAGGCTGTATTTTAAGAAGTTAAGCAAGAAATCCATAAAGAGGTAAGATGATTAAATGAAGATAATTGCAGATGCAAATATTCCGTTTGTGGCAGAGTGCTTTTCTTCTATCGGTGAGGTTATAACTGTTGGCGGTCGAGAGATAACACGGGATATTATTGCTGATGTCGATGTTCTTTTGGTTCGCAGTATTACGCAGGTTAATGCGGATTTGCTGGCCGGCAGCAATGTGCGTTTTGCAGCTACAGCCACTATCGGTTTTGACCATGTCGATATTGACTTTCTGCGGCGGAACCATATCGGTTTTACGTCGGCGCCCGGATCGAATGCCAACTCGGCGGCGGAATATGTTATTGCCGGACTGCTTGAAGCATGTCATAAATGTGATATTAATCTCGAAGATCAATCGATAGGCATTATAGGTGTTGGCAATGTCGGAAGCAGGGTGGCGAAAAAGTGTTCGGCTTTAGGGATGAGGGTTTATCTGAACGACCCACCGTTACGGAGACAAACTGGCGAGGTGAAATATCTGCCGTTAAAAGAGCTGTATGATTGCGATTTTATAACTTTCCATACGCCATTGACATTCGAGGGTATTGATAAGACGTATCATTTGGCTGACGAGGGATTTTTCAAATCTCTTAAGAAAGGGTGTGTATTTGTTAATGCTTCTCGCGGCGGAGTGGTTGACAGTGAGGCATTGAAAACGGTGATACAGTCTGGGCGAATGAAAACTGTGGTGCTTGATGTTTGGGAAAACGAGCCGAATATCGATATGGAACTTTTGGAAATGGTTGATATCGGCACGCCGCATATTGCCGGCTATTCGCTGGACGGCAAGATTTCCGGTATGATTATGATTTATAAGGCGGTTTGTGAACATTTTGGACTTAGTCCCAAGTATGGTATAGAAGATTTTTTACCTGAACCTGTTATCAGTCAATTGAGAAGAGAACCGAGTACAGGTAATGAACAGAGGGCGTTACTTGATGCTGTGCGGAAGATTTACGATATCAGAGAAGATGATAACCGTCTCCGCCAGATTGCTGAGAAGCCTGAAGACAAAAGGGGGGAATATTTTGATGGGCTGCGGAAGAAGTATCACGTCCGCAGAGAATTTCAAAATACGAAGGTTTTTGTTGAAGACAGAAACAGTGCTTTAGCTAAAAAGTTGGAAGGAATCGGTTTCACAATGAGTGAAAAGTAAAAACGTAAAAAATGAAAAAACATTACGATAATATTGTTAAGTGGCCGAGAGGAAAGCTGGATTTTTCGGCGGGTTGTGTTGTGATGGGAGTTTTGAATGTTACTCCGGATTCATTCAGCGATGGCGGTCAGTTCTTCGATTTCGAAAGAGCGGTCAAGCGTGGTATGCAAATGGCAGTCGAAGGTGTTGCAGTAATAGATGTAGGCGGCGAATCGACCCGGCCGGGTTCTACGTCAGTTTCGGACGAAGAGCAGATAGAACGCGTAGTTCCTGCGATAAAGGCGCTATGTGAAAAGATAAATGTGCCGATCAGCATTGATACCTGCAAGTATGAAGTTGCCAAAGCAGCCTTTGAAGCAGGAGCGGGTATGCTGAACGATATAACTGCTTTGAGTGATGAGCGGATAGCTGAACTGGCGGCCAAGCACAATGTGCCGGTTGTCTTGATGCATATGCAGGGCACGCCTGCGACAATGCAGGTAGAGCCGAAGTACGAGGATGTGGTTAGTGAGGTTAAGGAATATCTGGTAGGTCGGGCCAAACGAGCGGAGGATTTCGGAATTGCGAGGAATATGATTTTTATAGACCCCGGAATCGGCTTCGGTAAGACGTTAGAGCATAACCTTTTACTCTTGAAAAATATCAGTAAATTCATCGGTACTGATTATCGAGTTCTGGCGGGAACAAGCCGGAAAAGCTTTATCGGAAAACTCACCGGGAGAGAGAAGCCATCAGAGAGAGTATTCGGTACGGCCGCAACGGTTGCTCTTTGCGCTGCGGCAGGTGTTTCAATCGTACGAGTGCATGATGTAGCTGAAATGGTGGATGTGGTGAAGGTATCGAATAAGCTCAAATGAATACGTTATGGGGCATTTTAGGGATATGAAAACATTTAACTATTGTCCTTCCTGCGGGGTGGGAGGCATACTTTTCGATGGCATTAAAGAGTTCAATTGTAAAGAGTGCTCCTTTACTTTTTATCAAAATATAGCTACAGCAGTTGCCGTAATATTGGAGTATGACAAGAAGATACTCTTAACCAAAAGAGGCGAAGAGCCGGGTAAGGGAAAACTGGATTTACCGGGAGGATTTGTAGATCCTAAAGAATCCGCAGAAGATGCGGTAAAGAGGGAGATAAGAGAGGAATTAAAAATAGAGATTGGAGCTCTGCAATATTTAGGCTCTTTCCCAAATATTTATGAATATAAAGATGTGATTTATAACGTTTGTGATTTGTTCTTTTATTCGAGAATTAAAACACTTCCCGCCGATTTTGACAGAGCTGAAATAGAGGAATTGATTTTGGTAAATCCTTCGGAGATTCCCATAGACAAATTTGCATTCGAATCAACTCAGAAATGCCTTAGTCTTTTTTGTAATAGACAATAGATTCAGTTGATAAATACGGATAAACAGACTTATGCGTACAAGGAAATAATAGTGAATGTTTAGTCTGTGCCCAGAGCGAATTTGAGTGCATCATTGGTATTTTTAGCAAATTTGAACTGCAGGTTCTTTTTGGCTTCTTTGGGGACATCGGGAAGGTCTTTCTTGTTCCTTGCAGGGAGTATGACGGTTTTTATGCCGGCCTGTTGAGCCGCTAAGATTTTTTCTTTCAAACCGCCAATGGGCAAGACCAGTCCACGTAAGGTTATTTCGCCCGTCATTGCTACGTCCGGCCGGATTGGTTTGCCGAGAAGCAAACTGACCAATGATGTAAATATTGCTGTGCCGGCACTTGGACCATCTTTGGGAATTGCTCCTGCGGGGACGTGAATGTGATAATCGAACTTTTTAAATTGGTCATCGTCAATATTTAGTTTTTTGGCATTTGCTTTTACAATGGAAAAAGCGGCCTGTGCGCTTTCTTTCATAACGTCACCAATTTGTCCCGTAAGCTGCAGCTTACCCTGGCCCGGCATAGAGGCCGATTCGATAAAAAGCAGCTCTCCGCCAAAAGGTGTATAAGCCAGCGCGGTTGCGACGCCGGGTATTCCCGTTCTAAGTGCCAGTTCCGATTCGAATTGGGCAGGGCCTAAGATTTTCGCGATGTCCTTCCTGCCGATGGTTGCTCGTCTTTTTTTGGCTTTGGCAATTTCCGTGGCGACGGACCTGCAGATAGCTGCGATATTTCTTTCGAGGTTTCGGACTCCCGCCTCGCGTGTATAGCCCTGAATTATCGCGAGAATTGCATCCTCTTTTATGATGCATCGGTTTTTGCTCAGGCCGTGCTCTTTAATCTGGCGAGGAACCAGATATTTTTTTGCTATGTTGAGTTTTTCATTTTCTGTGTAGCCGGGAAGTTCAATGACTTCCATTCTATCACGCAGTGCCGGTGGGACAGGCTCGGTATAATTTGCAGTGCCAATGAACATTACGGTTGATAGATTAAAAGGCTGGTCGAGGTAATGGTCTGTAAAGCTGAAGTTTTGTTCCGGGTCAAGAACTTCCAGCAGCGCACTTGCGGGGTCGCCTCTGAAATCATTTCCGATTTTATCTAATTCATCGAGCATAAATACGGGATTTTTACTGCCGCACTTTCGCAGTTCCTGCAGTATTCTGCCGGGCAGAGCGCCGATGTAAGTCCTCCGATGTCCCCTGATGTCGGCTTCATCTCTTATTCCACCGAGCGATATACGAACGAACTTTCTTCCCATAGCTCGTGCGATAGATTTACCGAGTGAAGTTTTACCTACGCCGGGCGGGCCGACAAAGCAAAGAATAGGGCTTTTGCCCGTTGGATTTAATTTGCGAACAGCCAGGAATTCGAGGATACGTTTTTTTACCTTGCGCAAGTCAAAGTGGTCGGTGTTTAATATTCGCTGTGCCTTGTTGATGTCGATTTGGTCGCTGGTTTGGATTGACCAGGGCAGCTCGCAGACCCAATCCAGATATGTGCGGATGACACTATATTCCGGTGATGCAGTAGGTATTTTACTCAATCTGTCCAGTTCTCGAAGAGCCTCTTGCTCGACTATTTTGGGCATTTTAGCTTTTGTAATTTTTTTATCGATTTGTTTCAGCTCGTCAGTTCTGAGGTCCTTTTGGCCAAGCTCGGTCTGAATGGCTTTTAGCTGTTCTTGAAGATAATATTCCCGCTGATTTTTATCTATGGATTCTCTGACTCTGCCCTGGATTTTATTGCTTAGCTCAAGAACTTCCAGTTGATTAGCTAGGATAACTGATATTTGTTTAAGTCTTTTGGCGGCGTCAAGCTCTTCGAGTAATTGCTGTTTAGTTGCAATGTCGATACTGAGATTGGCAGCCAAAAAATCAGCTAAGGCGGAAGGATTTTCGATATTTTCAAGCAGTACGGATGCCTCTTCAGGCACGTTGGGGCTTAGCTCAATGACTCGGTTGGCCGCATGGCGAACGCCGACTATGAGTGCCTGAAGATTTTTTGTCATTTTTACTTTAACATCAAGCGGTTTGATTTTGGCCTTTAAGTATGGCTTTGTGGCTATCTTTTTTATTACCTTGAAACGGCTTATTCCATGAACCACGACGTGCATCGAACCCTGGGGGAGTTTTATGACTTTGAGGATCGAGGCGGCGGTTCCGACCGAGTAGAGCTTTTCAAAATTCGGATTATCAGTATCAGGATTGCGCTGTGTGAGCAGTCCAATGATGGATTCGTTTGGTGTGGTGTCGGCGAGTAAGGCTTTGCTCCGCTGGCGGCCTATCGCTAACGGTGTTATCGTTCCCGGATAGGCAACTGCGTTTCGAATAGGCAGGATGCCAATCACATCCGGTAGTTTAAATCCGTGGTCGTTCTCATTTAATTGGCTGTCCCCATTGTGCAGATACGTTTCAAGATTTACGGGATCTTCTTCAATTACTTCAACAAGCCAATTGCCTCCGAGAGGTAACAAGTTTTTAAGGTCGTTTGCCATATTGTTTTTTACGATATTTTCTCTATTAGACGTGAATAGTACACGATTAGAAGTAAAAACTAAAAGGTAAAAACCAGAAAAAAAGTAATCTTATAGGAATGCCCCCTACTTGATGTCTAAATGGCAACCTTTATCTTAGTCGAATAGGGGCTCGGCTAATGAAACTTATTCCGTCCATTTCTGCCAAATTTGCAATTTTAATCCCTCAATAAAGTTTATTGTGGAAGCTCTTCATAAGAAGCCGGATTATAAGTAAGTATGCGGTGAGTATCAAAGCCGGCAGGGACTGTGATATTGGCTGACCGGTCGAAATTCAGTGTTGCATTGCCTTCTATTACTGACGGATTGTCAGAGTAATTGAGAATCGTGCCTTCAATTAGAGCGCTGACGTTGCCGGAGAAGTGTACGCCGCTTACCGCCATAACTCCGCTTAAGGCGGAGAAATTGCCGGCGAAATCTACAGAAAACGCAGGGGCGAGTATCGAGGAACCTTCTTCCTGGCGAATCGCATCGAACTGAACTCCTGCTGGAACTGGATTAGTCGCAAAATTACCAAGGAAGGAAATGCTGTTGTTTGGCCCGGCAAAATTCGGATCACCCTCAGCCACTATCATACCATTGGAGGCAACGTTTCTTTCGAAAGTAACTACATTCGGCTGTTCGATATACAGAATCCCCTCTATTATGATATTTTCCTCAAAGTTAGGATTGGTTCCGGCTGCAATTGTTGCATTGGTTAAGGTCATGCTACCGGTTATGTCTGTCGATGAATCAATCGTACTGCCTGTAGCATACTGCTGGAAATGCTGTGTATCGGGGATAGGGAATTGTGGAGGATCGGCGCCGATATTGACATGGTTGTCTATGGCTGTCTGGCCCGTATCGCCGGCTATTTGTACGGCGCCCATAAGGGCAACATTTGCAATCGAATTGGCGACATTGATATTGCCGTCAAAGTTACAGTTGCCGGTAACAAGCATGGCGAGATTGTTATTATTACTTTCAATAAAGATATCTGCTTCGTCATTGGAATTTACGCCATTTACGGTTGGATTACCAAGAAAGTGTACAGGGCCTTTGGTTGCCAGTCCGAAGTCGAAGATAGGATATTCGTAGGGTTGAATATTGTATTGAACTCTTATAGTACGTGTTATGTCAGCACCGCCTATGGATGAAAGCTGCAAAATATCTGCGTTATTGGGATCGATAAGAATTTCGCTCTCAAAAGCTTGTCCGCTTGCAGAGTCCAGCGGAACAGGTGGTATTGTGCCGTTATTATAAACTGTGATATTTGTAATACTGTTGGCAGACAGGTCAGTTTGCAGGGTACTGACTATTTCGCCGAAATAATTAGATGTTGGGGTCGAACTTGGAAATTCGACTCTGTTAAGCCAATATCTCATTGCTTCCAGGCCAGATTCGGTGCTGGCAATTGCAGAGCCAACCTTGTGCTGATTTGAGGCAAGCTGGACATTGGTGCCGGACATAGTGGCCATTGAGACGGCTAAAGCGGAAAATATAAGCACGAATATCATAGATATTATGAGTACTGCGCCACGATTATCTTGTTGTGCTGATTTCTTTTTTGCAGGTGCCATTTTTTCTCCCCCCGGAAAATACACTGCGTTTAAGAAATTGTACAAACTTCTCTTTAACCTGATTAAAGTATAAGAAATGTTGCAGATAAAGACAAGACGGCTGACCTGAATGATGGTGAAAATGCGTTTTTAATGTCCGATATAAACATCTATATTGAAGTTGAAACGTGGCTATAAGGTGTGTTCCTGTTCCGCAAAGTACGAACTACGGGCGAACGGTGAAGATATAACCCAGCGAAATCCCAATTCTATTGCTTTTCGCTTCCAGAGATCGAATTTGTCAGGTGTTATGTATTCAACAACCTCGAGTGAATTTTTTGATGGTTTTAGATATTGACCGATGGTAACTCTTTCACAGCCGACATTACCCAGATCTTTCAGTACTTGCTCGACCTCATCATCGGTTTCCCCTAATCCGAGCATAATTGAGGATTTTGTTTGGATATTATCGGAGCATTCTTTGGCCAGTTTGAGCAAATTAAGAGAACGCTGATAGTTTCCGCCGGTCCTGGCGATTTTGTACAGTGATGGAACTGTTTCAACATTGTGGGCGAAGACAAAAGGTGAAGCTGTACACAGGATTTTCAACGCCTGTCTTTGGCAATTAACAAAGTCGGGCGTTAGTATTTCGAATTTCATATCCAGACACTGTCGTCTTACTTCGTTAATACAATCGCGAAAGTGGCCTGCACCACCATCCGGTAAATCATCGCGGTTTACGCTGGTAATCACGATGTACTTCAACTTCATTTGCTTTGCCATCTGGGCCAGGCGAAGTGGCTCGGTAATATCCGGCGGTGTGGGCTTGCCGCAGGCTACGGAACAAAATTTGCAATTTCTCGTGCAGACTTTGCCTAAAATAAGGACAGTTGCTGTGCCTTTTGACCAGCACTGGCCTTGATTCGGGCAGTTTGCATTACTGCAAATAGTTTCCAGCCCCAGAGAGTCGAGAATCTTCCGGGTATGGTGGAAAGCGGCATCTGACGGCAGGGGCCTTCGCAACCAGGGGGGCAGTTTTCGATGCTTGGATTCGATATTCAGCATTTTGTATTTTTCTTTTTATGTTAAGAAAAATGCCTTATTAGTAGTTGAGACAATCTTTCTTTTGCCTGCTTCATTGAACAGTGTTTGCCGGTCTGTTTCAGCACCGATGTCATTTCCACGCCGTCCAGGCCGCACGGGATAAGAAAATCAAAAATACTAAGGTCGTTTTTAATGTTTATTGCCATACCGTGATAGGTTATAAATTTAGATACACGTACGCCGATAGAGGCGATTTTTTTTTCACCAATCCATAGACCCGGCAAACCTTTCTTTCTTTCGGCATGGACACCGGATTGCTCTAATAATTCCGCACCTATTGATTCCAGCTTTCTGATATATTCGCTAATTCCGAGGTTAAGCTCCTGTAAATTTAATATCGGATAAAAGACCAACTGATCCGGATTGTGTGCTGTTGTACCGCCGCCCCTTCGTATATCGATGATGTCGATATGTTTTTGTGCTAAATCATCTCTGGTAGCTAATAGTTTATTTGCACTTTGCCGGGCGCCTAAAGTAATGACAGGAGGATGCTCAACTATTAGGACAGTGTTTTGTATTTCACCAAGGCGTCTTTTCTCTTGCATTTGGTGCTGTAGCTGCAGGATTTCTCTATAATCAGCAAGCCCGCAGTCAATAATACGAAGAGAATTTACGAATTTCGATTTACAAATCTCAGTTGTAAATTGTTCTAACATGCGTATCGTTTATGCTTTTGGTGGATTGTGCAGGCTCAGGCCGAAGGCGTCTTCGGCGGCTTCTTTGAGCACCTCAGAAACGGTCGGATGAGGGAAGCTTATGTCAGTGATTTTTTCGGTACTGCCTATCAGTGTTCTTGCTGCGCCTATCATTTCTGTAACCATAGAGCCAACCATGGTAACACCGATGATTTTGTTGGTCGAATTGTCCCTTACAGCCCTTATTTCGCCGATTGTTTCATTGTGCGCCACACTTCGGCCGTTGGCTTTGAAGAACGACTTTCCGACAGATACATCGAGGCCCTGTTCTATGCAGGTTTCTTCACTTTTGCCAACGGATGCAATTTCCGGGAATGTATAAACAGCGCGTGGTATAAGCGAATAGTCGGCTATATTTTCATCACCTCCCGTGGCATTGACTGCCGCAACCTCGGCCTCTGCGAAGGCGCCGTGGGCTAAATAGGTGGTGCCTACGGCATCGCCGATGGCATAAACGCCGGGGGCATTGGTTTCTAACTTTTTATTAACCGCAATAGCAGGGCCGTTCATCTGTAGATTCAGGGCCTGGACGGTTTCCTCGTCAACTACCGCTCTTCGTCCCACGGAGACGAGCACTTTTTCTGCGTCGATTGTTTGGCCGTTTTCTAGCATTACTCTTGCCGGTGTAACTGTCGTATCGACGGAAGTTACCTTCTGGCCTGTGTGCGAATCAATACCGAGCTTTTTAAATTCACGTTCTATTAGCCGGCCCACCCACTGGTCCTCCATGGGAATCAATCTTGAAAGAGCTTCAACAATCGTTACTTTAGTTCCCATCGCGGCATAAACGCAGGCCATTTCACAGCCGATTACTCCGCCGCCTATGATTACCATTGAGCTGGGTATCTGCTGCAATCCGAGGGCTTCTTTACTGCTGATAACGGTTTGGCCATCGAAGGGAACTGTCGGGATTTGGCTTGGCTGTGAGCCGGTTGCCAGGATTATTTTGCCGGCCTGTACCTGCATTGGTACGGTTTCTGTTTCGACTTTAATTTGGTTAGGTTCTGTAACTACGGCCCGGCCCTGTAGTATTTCCACTTTGTGGCTTTTTATTAACCCTGTCAGACCTTTTCGAAAGCCGCCTACTACGGCATCCTTTCTTGCCTGGATTTTCGGCCAGTTGGCAGTGGCTGTATTGACGTCAATACCCATCATAGCGGCATGCTTAATCATTAGCAGCGTGTGGGCCGAAGCAAGCAATGTCTTCGATGGGATACATCCGCAATTCAGGCATGTGCCGCCGATATCACCTTTTTCAACAACTGCTACCGAAGCACCCCTTTGTACACATCTTATAGCGGCGGCGTAACCGCCTGGGCCGCTGCCGATTACTACAACATCAAAACTTTCCGCCATAATTTAAGCTCCTTTTTACTACCGTATCTTTTTTGAAATATAAATGGATAGTCTAAGCAGGACGATAAGGGTTATTTTGAGGATTATACCATGCAAAGAGCCGGTCGTGCAATTGATTTTGTACCTTTTTTAGAGCAGGATCGTTAATGCGATTTACGAATTCACCAGGGTCGGTTTCGTGGTCGTACAATTCATGTGTTGAGCCGTGATTGAAAATGTACTTATAACGCCGAGTGCGAATCATATATTCACAGGTTCTGGTCCTTAAATTATATTCACTGAACGCCGCCGAAGGCCCATTCATATCAGGTTTGCGCAGAATATCGGCAAAACTGGCTGCATCCATCTTTTCAGGTGCGCCGGGTATGTCATGTATCGTTGTCTTTTCTGGTGGTTTTACGCTTGTCAACTCGACTAATGTTGGGTATAGGCCGAAGTATTCAGTTAATGCTGCGGTTACTTTGTTTTGCGGTAGATTGTTCGGATAACTTACAATCAACGGCACTTTAACAGACGGCTCGAACAGACAAAACTTCTGGTATAACCCGTGGTCACCATCCATCTCGCCGTGGTCGGAAGTATATATAACTATGGTATTATTCAGAAGACCTTCTTTTACTAGCGCCCTGTACACGTATCCTACACATGTATCAACAAAAGCGAGGTTGCCGAGGTAACCTGCTCGATGCGCCCGCTGGCGTTTTTGGCCCTGCGCTTGTGTATTTTTAATGCGCCGCTGGATGTGTGGTGGATATTTGGATATATCACCAACTTCCGGTAGTTTCATCTTATCGACGGGATATTTTTCGGCCCATTGTCTCGGAGGATAAAAAGGGGAATGCGGTTTCATAAAACTGGTTAGCAGAAAGAATGGCTGTCGGCGATATCTGGTTATAAATTTGGCCGCCTCGCGAGCTATAAACATATCCAGATGGTCTTCGGCTTCAAGTTTTGAGGCCATGCTGTCAAAGTTGTATTTTTCGACATTGCCAACCCAGGGGCTACCCTTTGGCCACAATCCGTCTAAATCAGGCAGGCCGGCTCCACTATCATCCACTGTTTTGAAAAAGTGCTGTCCCAGCGGATGATTGGCAATCTCATTGGCATAGTGCTGTACTTTCGGGCCCAAATACATCAGCCAGTCGTTGATGGACATATAATATTCGAAGCCGTGATTGTGGGCATTTGCAAAGTGCATCTTGCCTATCAAGGCGGTTAGATAACCGTTTTCAGCAAAATGATGAGCCATAGTGCGGTAGCGCCAGTCAAGCTGGTTGGTATTGGTTATTGCGCCGGTGCTGTGTGCATAGAGCCCAGTCAGCAAAGCCATTCTTGAAGCGACACAGACAGGATAAGGACAATAAGCATTTGTAAACCGGATGCCACGTGAGGCAATCAGATCGATATTTGGTGTGGGAACCAGGTCTCTGCCTGCACAAGTCATCAGGTCTGCTCTATGCTGGTCGGTCATAATGAAAAGAATGTTAGGCTTGATAAGGTTTGAAGGTGAATAAGAAGCCGGAAGCTCTTTCGGAGAGTCAGATGTTTTAGTTTCTGCAACGTTACAGCCGAGTAACGCCGAAGCGGCTCCAAGTCCGGCGGCTCGCAGGAATTCCCTTCTCCTGAGTTTGTTTTTTTTCATTATGTTTTACTCTTACAGGATTTCATTATGATAAGCAAAACTTCAAGAAATTATTTACGCGATTACTTTCGTTACCGACGGCCCCATTCGTGTGCCTTTGACGGGTCGTAATCCGGATTCGGTGTGGGCATTTTGGCATCAACCGAATCTCTCCAAGCGGCGAGTTTTTTCTGTAGCTGGGCAGATATTGCCGGATTTTTCATTGCAAGATTGTACTTTTCTGAGATGTCGCGTTTGAGATTATAAAGCTCGAGCCGGCCATCCTCAAAGAACTCAATTAGCTTGAAGTTTCCGTCTCGAATTGCTCCTGCGGGCCTGGAGTGATGATAATGGGGGTAGTGCCAGTATATCGCATTGCGTTTGAGTGTACCGGTTCGCCTGAGTAACGGCAGGATGCTTTCTCCGTCGAGTACATGCGATGGATTACCTTTGGCTCCAACAATCTCTAAAAAGGTCGGATAGAAATCGACGCTGGTAACCGGTGTGCTGCAGGAGGTTCCCGGTTTGACTACGCCTGGCCAGCGAACAATCAGCGGTTCGCGGATTCCACCTTCGTAAAGAGTTCCCTTTTCGCCGCGAAGCGGTTCGTTAGTTGAGACAGGCTCTCTGTTGCCCTGATAGCCGCCATAGGCCTGATATAATCCGCCGTTATCTGAGAAGAAAATTACAATGGTTCGGTCGGCAAGATTCAATTCGTCGAGCTTCTTTGTTATCCGGCCGATACTGTTGTCGAGGTGCTCGACCATAGCTGCATAGGTAGGATTATTGACGCCGGTTGGTGGTTTTGCTTTGTTTTGGTATTTGTCGATTAGTTCCTGTGGAGCTTCCAATGGGATATGCACTGTGTTGTGTGACAGATGGAGGAAAAACGGTTTATCTGAGTTGGTCTGGATGAATTCTATGGCGCTGTCAGTGAAAGAAGTAACTCGTTTGTCGTTGCGATTGGTCCCTCCTTGAATGGCCATATCGAAGCCCTGGTTTTCAGGGAAATAGCCCCGTCCGCCGAGATGCCACTTGCCGATGTGGGCTGTGGTGTAGCCCTGTTCTTTAAGGGCTTCGGGGATAGTAATTGCTTCGAGCGGTAACTGCAACCTGTTCTGTGGTACAATTAGCTTTTCCCATGGCCGCCAATGTCCCGGTATAAAGTCAGTAATGCCTACTCGGGCTGGATACTGACCGGCGATGATACTGGCGCGTGTTGGAGAGCAGACCGGGCAGGCGGCATATGCATTAGTGAAGTGCATCCCTTCTTTGGCTAATCGGTCGATATTGGGCGTTTCGTGAAACTCGCTGCCGTAGCAGCCTACATCTGTCCAGCCCATATCATCTATGAGTATGAAAACGATATTTGGTTTTTTATGTGCTTGAGGAACTTCTTTTAGCTGATTAGAGTTGGCTATGCAGCTCGGCAACGCCAGCGAAGCGATCCCTGACCCCATAGTTTTCAAAAAAACACGACGGTTCATAAAATTCTCCTTCCGACATGCTCAAAAAAAATAATACACTATTTTCAGAGCTTAAAATATTCTGTTGCTTTCTGGTTTATATAATCACCGATAGCAAGTGATGCAGTCGCGGCCGGCGAGGGTGCATTTAAAACATGGATACAATTTCTATGTCTTTCAATCCTGAAATCATCGATCAGTTCGCCGTTCGGCCCAAGGGCCTGGGCACGCACGCCTGACTTGCCGGGCTTTATATCATCGAGGCCAAGTGAAGGAATAAGTCTTTGCAATTGCTGAAGGAATGATTTTTTTGAGAACGTACGTTTGTATTCTCCCAGCCCATATTTCCAATGCTCCCACAACATTTTCCAAAGACCGGGATAAGTTATAGCATCCCAGGTGTCTCTCAGGCTAAAATCTGTTTTGTTGTAACCTTCTCTTTTGAACGAAAAGACCGCATTTGGGCCGCATTCGACTTTGTCGTTAACCATCCGTGTAAAATGAACGCCCAAAAAGGGAAAATCCGGGTTTGGGACAGGATATATCAGGTTTTTGACTTTTTCTGAGGCCTCTTCCGTCAGCTCGTAATAATCACCACGGAAGGGAACTATCCTGACCGCAGTCTCTAAGACGTCCATTTTTGCTATTCTGTCAGATTGAAGTCCCGCACAGTTGATAATATACTTTGTATCGAAAGCCTTTCTGTTTGTTACAACTTTTGTATAGAAGTCGTGTTTATCGAAGCCTATAACCTTATGCGATATCAGAACTTTGTTGTCTTGTCCCTTCTTCTCTACCAACTCGGCCAGCTTGTTTGCTACCCGGACGAAATCAATAACTCCCGTGCAGGGCACTTGTATCCCTGCGATGCCGGAGCAGAACGGCTCAATTTGCTTTAATTCATCCGAGCCGATTTTTTCAATGCCTTCTATGTTGTTCTTCTGGCCGTTTTGGAAAATCTTTTCGAGGCCGGGAAGCTCTTTTTCTTCTGTTGCTACTATTATTTTCCCGCAAATCTTGTAGGGGATTCGATATTTTTTTGCAAAAGCAACGAGTTCTTTCCGTCCTGCGGTGCATGTTTTTGCTTTATTTGAGCCGGGCTTATAGTACAGGCCCGAATGAATAACACCGGAGTTATGGCCTGTTTGATGAGCTGCTACCCTGTTTTCTTTTTCTAATACGGCAATACGAATATCAGGATGGTTCAGCGTAATCTTGTAGGCCGATGCCAGGCCGACAATCCCGCCTCCCACTACGATAATATCAAAATCAGTATTTCCCTTCATTAGATGCAAATCCTTCAATCCAACGTCAAATTTTCGAACTTATACAATAACGGCAACCCTCAAATCCGTCAATCAAGAACCTTGTTCCTACAAAACTTATGAAATGCAGTGGAGGTTATAGTTGAAAAAATGATTAGAAGCTCTAAATAGCGTCTAATCGAAGCAGATTTATCCTGACGGGCGAATTACGATTATTACATATCGGGTACGGTTTCAGGATAAACCTGACCTGTCGGACTTATCTTGAATATGTAAATAAGTCCTTTTGTAAGTCTTGTATAAACGGCGTTGCCATAGACGGCTTCAATGTCGTATTCTTTTAACTTCTTTGGGTCATTTGCCAGGTCCCAAATATTTGACCAGAACATTTGACTCTGTTTTATCGGCAAAGCTTTAAGCAGGTCTCTATATCGTTGAGGTTCGATGTCGGGCTGTTCTATGGCAAAGCCTTCTTCCGGAGTCATTTTCTCGCCATAGACTCTTCTCCAAAGGTATAGCGCCCTTGTCGTGCCATCCATGACCATTTTATTACCGAACTTTACAATCAGGGCGTCAAAGTGGATTATGTCGCCTTCGATTGTGTATTCTTTTTCAAGAATCTTCTTTAGTTTATCGTCACGGGCGGTTTCAATAAATTTTATTGTGGTAAGAAGCTTATTGTCTATTTTTTGCTGGCTTATAACCTTAGCATAGCCTATTTGTTCCTCGTGTGTAAGATTTGTTATGGCCTGTTTGAGATGTTTGTTCTCTGCCAAAAGCTCATGTATTGTTTTTGCGCCGTAATAAAGCCCCCGTCCCAGATATGCCAAAGGCACAAGGCATATTCCAACTACAATATAAGCCATTATGCTTGGTTTCTTCCGTTTCTCTTCCATTTATAATTTTGTTGCAGAGCTGATTTATCGTACCTAAGTACGTTTTTCCTTAAAAATTATCACCGATGCTTATAAGAAGCGCTTGAAGTATCATCGGCTGTGTGCAAGCATTGTCTTTAATTACTGCGGAAAAGTCAACCATTCGGTTAATCTTTTTATCTTATCTTCTGAG
>JACNGQ010000134.1:40002-41231 GCA_014384025.1 Planctomycetota bacterium
TATTACCTTTGAAATGCGGCAAAATGACTCAGGACTCGATTCAAATACCCTGTGGATGCGATATGGAAAAGCCCTCGTAGCGGCAATAGTCTATCCGGAGCGAGTACAATAAAAAAACATCGATGGCTGCGGACGAATTTGCCTGCAAAAAATTGTGCTTGATTTTAAATATCTCATACCATAAGTCCTGTAAGTAAAGGTCGTTCGCTGCTCAAATAAAAAAGGCTGTATGCAAAACTGCAACAGCCTTTTGACTATTTAGATTTGTAGAAATCTTACAAAGTTCTGCGTCTGCGCAGCCAAGAGACTATGCCGACACCGATACTGCCTAAAAGAATGGCACCGGGAGCGGGAATCTGAGAAACAGTGATATTATCTATATATGAAATTCCCGTTGCTCCGGGAGCATAATCATCACCAATAGTTGACATGGCTAATCTATCTATTCCCGATGTAAATGTGCCAGTTACTAATAATGTATCCTCGAGAAGTAAAGTAGCTGTATCCCTTTCTTTCATGAGAGTGTATAGGTTGCCTGTTGCAGGATCATAGTCAAGCAGTATGTCATACCATATTCCGGGAGTGAACGGATGGCTCAGATACTCCTTACCACCAATATTTCCCTCGGAGGTGACCCATTTAATGTAAGGTATATATCCTGGATCAACTTTTGCAAAATTCACTGTGATATACTGTGGATTAATTCCTGCTCCATCCCACGTGATTAAATCGGAATCTGCGAAAGATAATCTTGCATCACTCGCCCAGTCAAACTTGGCTGGAAAAAGATCATATTCCAGACGCCAACGCATTCCGGCTTGAAGACTCGGCAACATTTTATAGGAGTATTCATGCGAAGCATCTATTGATTTTTGATAATATGCCTGCGGCAAAATATCCCAGAAATAGTGGTCCGGATCATTAGTTGTCCAGCCGGGATCAGAGGAAAAATCCTCTTGGTATACTGTAGTCCAACTTGCATTGACTGGCGTAAGTATTATCAAAGAAATGCAAAAAGAAAAACAAATCAGAAAACATGTATTTTTCATCGACCAAACCTCCTAAACTTACTTTAAATTTCGTTTCTTTATACTTTTAATTTGCCCAATTTAACGGGGGGGGGGGGGGAAGGGGGGGAAGAAAACCCCAAATTTTTTATAAAAAAAAGATTTGAAAAAAGGCGCCTCCAACGTTTTGTAGAATTTTAAAGAAAAGACCCAAAACGAAGG
>JACNGQ010000135.1 GCA_014384025.1 Planctomycetota bacterium
GATTCAACAAAATCGCAGCAACAACTATTAACCAACACTTCTTCGTAAACCAATTTAATACAAGCCTACAGTCCTACTAACTTCTCACTTTAAACATCAAGTTGTTAAGAATGTTTTTCGACGCAATACTCGATGGCTTTTTAACGCAAAGGATATATAGCCATACAATCTGCTTTGTCAGAAAAAAAGGCAATTAAGTAAAATCCACCACAGAAATAGCCGATATACTAAACAGTTAGAGCGTCAACTTTTTATCACAGAGCTACATCTTATCTTTGGAGGAGCGTGTAAAATGCCCAGCATGCAAACATACATGATTAGGGCCTTAGTAAGAAATCCGGAAATCTGCGAGGATTTAGTCTTTAAGAGGTGCCCTGCTTGTCGTGCTCAATATATTATTTGGGATAAAAAAAAACAGCACTGTTTTAAGTGTGGTTTCAATTTGCAAAAATATATAAAACAACGAAGGCCTAGTTAGTTCGGTCACTCAATCTTACAACATCCTTGTTCATTAGAAGATAAGGTATTGAAAGCAAATCACTTCCATATAAGCGAATTCATGGACCTATGTGCAGAATATTAGCAGAGATGACAATCTTCCGGATTTCATTTAATATCACTTCTGGCATAATTTATTCTTGAAAATTCCGCTTGTTCGGTGTAGATTTCTCATTAGTGGTTACACCCTGATGTTAGAAGCCAGCTTGCACATGACCTTAATATGAAGAAATTTTCGGCTCGTGACTTATGGCACCTGGCCAATAGAATATTCCGTAATATTATAGCTCATACTTTCGCAGTAATGTTTTGCTTCAGAGAGAAACTCAATCCTCTGAGACTGGAAAAATCATTAGCATATACAACTTGTACACGGCATTAGATGTTAGTTTAATAACATTCAAACGAAAGGAGATATCATGGGGCTAATAGCAGTGGGAATGGGACCGTCGGATCAACAAACTCTTCGAACGCTTGAACCCGAAGTTATAAGAACATTACGTAAAACAGCTATCCAGATCCAGAAAGGGCAAGGTAAAACAGAGAGCCTTCTGTGGTTCGGTGACGATTCTGATGTTTGGATGAAAACATTGTCTCACAACCTCGATAAAATGGCCAGCATCACTAATTGCAAGCCTATAGAAGTGGTTGGCACGAACTGGAAGACACGAAGTAAAAACACAAGCGCGGCAGCAAAAAAACCCACAGGCGGCTGGGCCAAATACACTAATATGTCCGGAGCTCAGAGCAGAAACTTCCGTATACGTCTCGATATTGCCTGGAACGCAAAGCCACTCTATCGTCCCGGCAACACACCGGGTTTAAGTAAATTTCATACAATCGTCCATGAACCAACGCACTTGGTCCTCAATACGGACGATGTCTCGCCTGCTTATGGCGAAATTAACTGCAAAAACAAGGCTACCAACAATCCCAACAACGCCAAGAGAAATGCCGACAACTGGGCCTTCTTCGTTGATGACTTTCGATAAGACTTTGTTCATTTGACCGAACCTCGCACCAGACCAGGGATATATTTTTGATCTTTTAACCATGCTTAGTGAAATTCCATTGAATACTAAAATTCGGGCCATGCCAAAATCAGCATCGCTGTTCGTCAATGATGGGCTGAGCCGTAGTAAGACAATCAATTGCTTCGACTTCGTTCCAAGTGATTACAAGGTGGTCTATGCTGTCCTGTATTCGATGCCGCGAGAACGTTTTTGTGAATGGGGTAGCGGAATTGGCATCATCACAGGATTGGCCGATATGCTGGGTTTCGATGCATGTGGTATCGAGATCAACGATCAGATGGCGACGGCCTCACGCGAACTTTTAGCGGATTTCGGACTTTCGGCCACCATCAAAACAGGCGACTATTTTGAAATTAGTCACGATGCAGACATCTACTTCGCTTACTGCTGGCCGGGACAAATACTGCGCGTGGAGCAGAATTTTCTGTCAATAATCCCAGATCAAGCGAAACTGTTGATTTACTACAGTGCTGAAGATGTCCGTTGTAAAGTCAAGCCCTAAATAATCTTCCATTTTCGTCTGAACCGGCTTTGGCATCCTCAATCAATGACCAATGTGTGGTGAGAAATGCCCCCTGCGTTCCACCCATATTTGTCTGGTCATGAAATTTCATGCTTCATATCTCCTGTTGTGCACGGTGAGTACGTTATCTTCTGCTACCTCTTAGGCGTCTATTATAACTATATTTTAACAAATTTGCTTGGTGAAACAGCAGAAAATAGCGATTTTTCACTGTAATTAGAATCTACTGGGGGTGACATGCAAAAAAATTAGAAAAATAATGCAATCGCGCGCAGATTTACAAATTTTCCGGGGATTAAAGAGTGAGTAGCTCTACTTTAGAGCTACAAAGCATGTTTTTTGAAAACAGTTACTTAGAAAATGAAAGGATGGTTGAAAATGAAATGGCTAAATGATTCCAGAGTCAAATTGATGTTAATTGCATTTGTGGCTGCTGTTGTGCTTGTGAACGGTACGAACGCGAGAGCAGATTTCACCTTCGGTGAACCGATGAACCTGGGGCCCGTGGCAAATAGCCAGTCCCACGAGCAGATGCCGAGTATATCAGCCGATAGTTTGGAAATCTACTTTATGTCTAACCGGCCAGGCGTGTACTGTAACTGGGACATATGGGTGGCCAAGCGTGTGAGCCTCAGCGGGTGCGTTAGCCAAGGATATCGACAACTATCTTAATGGCGAACCTTTGGATGCCCGTATGCATACTATCTCGTATTTCCTTGGTAAAAAGATTCTTAAATACCGGGTGCAGGTCGCAACAGGTTTGGCTATATCTTTAGTCTTGTTGGGAATCATTCTTGTTGTCTATACTAAAATAGTCACAGAAATGGCTATAAGCGGATCGAAAGACTGGGAAATCAAACTGAAGTCATCTCAGCTCACATGGCGTGAGCTTGAATTGAAGGCACTGAGTGAAAACGAACAGGAAGCACGTGCCGCACTACGGATTATCCGGGATGAGTATATCTCCGCCCAAGATGAGATTAGTCAACTTAACTACAAGTTGGGCGAGAGAGAAATTCCTGTGGTGGCTAGGCGTATTAATCTCGAACAAGGTGTGGCTTTGGCACCCACTGCGCTGGTCAGGAAACCTTCTCTTCCAGGAGGAGTAACATCATGGACGTTTGAAACACAAGGACATCGAGGCCCTGTCACCAGACTTTTCTATAGCTCGGATGGTAAACAGTTAATGTCAGCAGGCAAGGATGGAATAGTAAGGACCTGGGATGCGGAATCTGGTCAGTTGAAGGAGATTCTTGTGGATCCTAACGGTTCCATCGATCTGCCCTTATTCGAAAATGGTCGCGATGCCGCCCGCTTTTCGTGGTCGGCTGATAAACCCGCTCCAGCGTTGGATGAAACCATCATGCTATGGGAAGCTGACTTGCCGGAGGTATGGCAACCGCTGCTAAGAACGGCTGCTGCCGCAGCCCTTTCTCCTGATCGCGCCATGATGGCTTTCGGAGATCGTGACGGCACGATACGTGTTCTGGACATCAAGTCAGGGCAACTGCGATATACCAATGTACCGGCTTGGTGTGGTCCGGTCCATTCTGTGTGTTTTTCGTCCGACGGTAAGGTTCTGGCCACATGCGCCGGGACGGGATCGATTTGTCTTTGGGACGCTTATAGATGGCAACCTCTTCGCAAGTTCGAGGCATATGGTATCACCAATAGCTTTTTATCCGGTGTCAGTACTATCGCCTGGGGCTCCGGTGATACCCTCATTGCAAGGCCAAACAATCGCCAGGACGCTGTTGAAATTCTTGATTCGCAATCCGGCCAGCTATTGCGAGTCCTTCCCTGCAATAGCCAAACGATTACCGCCATCTCGTGGTCGCCCGACAGCAGGCTTCTGGCTGTAGGAACAACTGACGGCACGGTCTATTTGTGGGACACCGCATCAGACTCTAATGCGACGCCGGTGACTTTGCCGGCTCACATCGGCAGAGTCAATGCCCTTGTCTGGACACCACAGAAGCAAAGCCTAATTACCGCCGGGCAAGATGGAAAAATCGAGATTTGGGAACCACGCTCCAGCGTGCGGACCAAAAGCCTTCGGGGATACCCGGCTCCGATCACCTGCCTGGCACTTTCACCTGAGGGTGACGTCCTCGCTGCTGGCAGCGATAATGGAATCATTCATTTATGGAATGTCGGAGATAGTTGGACGTCCACTCTTTTGAGAAGCGAACCAAACGATGTTGAAGCCAGAGAGTCCAAGTTCACGGCAGTCGCCTGGTCGCCGGACGGGTCTCTCCTGGCCTCCGGGGATTCCGAGGGTAAAATTATGATTTGGGATCCAAAATCCCGCCGAACCTTACACTCGTTGGCGTCTAATTGCAGATCCATAAACTCCTTAGTGTGGTCTACGGATGGTCGCCTACTGATCTGTGGCGGAGCCGACGGCACAGCCCGGTCTCTGGATGTTGAAAATGACTTTCAGGAGCACGTTGTGCTTTTACCATTGTGGGGCTCTGCCGGGCCCGGTATAGCCATCAATCGAGAAGGTGATTATCGAGGCCCACCAGGGATTGCGGAGCGCCTATTCTATATTGTTGCGACCAAGCGAGGCCGAGAGACACTCACGCCGGCCGATTTCAAAAGCCGATTCGGCTGGGTAAACGAACCTTGGCAGGTCGGATTATATGCTCCTGGCGTCGAAGAGGTACAAAGGATATATGTCAAGGCAGACGCTCAGCCTCCATACAATGGCTATAGTTGGAACACCGCGTTTAATGACCTGCAAAGTGCTTTGAAATTGGCGCAGCCTAACACAGAGATTTGGGTAGCCGCAGGCACCTACAGGCCGGACCGGGGGACAGGTGCCCGTGAAACGAGCTTCCGTTTAAAGAATGGAGTCCGGCTTTTGGGCGGATTTGCCGGAATAGAAACAGACATCGACCTGCGTGATCCCAATCGAAATAAGACTGTCCTTAGCGGCGACCTTAAAAGGGATGATAAACCTAATTTCACCAACTATGATGACAATAGCTACCACGTTGTTGTAGCAAATAACACCGATTCAAGTACAGTGTTGGAGGGTTTCGTTATCAGAGGCGGAAATGCAAATGGTCCGGATCCTAAACGTGCCGACAACACCAACCTTTATGGCGGTGGATTTCTTGGCGAGTATTGTAGTCCAACCTTGATCAATTGTACTTTCAGGTACAATTCTGCTATTCAAGATGGAGGTGGAGTATTCATTTACGTGGGTCGGCCAATTCTACAGAACTGCACCTTCACCACCAATAGAGCATTGTGTCATGGAGGTGGGATAAATAATATTGATGCCGACACGGTTATCACCAACTGCACATTTCGTGGGAACACATCAGTGGTTTATGGTGGGGCAATAAACAGCGATCGCGGTGAGCCGGTGCTGAGGGACTGTATATTCATTAGCAATTCGGCAGAAATCGGTGGCGGGATATGTACATGGGCTGATCAAGAAGGCGGCGTTACATCGTTGACTAATTGCAGATTCGTGGGAAATTCTGCCAAGGGAGAAGGCGGCGCGATATATTGTCGTGCAGAGCAAACCAAACTGATGAAACTAAGATTGACAAACTGTACCTTTAGCGGGAATCTGGCTATGAATAGGGGCGGTGGTATATCGAACCAGTATTACTATGAACCGATTTTGATCAACTGCACGTTCACGAAGAACGAGTCATCCCGTTGTGGTGGGATATGTAATGGCGAAAAAAGTAAGGTAACGCTGACTAACTGTGTTCTCTGGGCTAACAGCGACAGTGGTGGTATGGACGAATCCGCGCAGATTGAAGGAGGGACAATTGTAGTCAAAAATTCCTGCATCAAGGGATGGAGCGGCAAACTCGGCGGGACCGGGAACTTCGGGTTGGACCCGTTGTTTGTCGATCCTAATGGCCCCGATGGTAAAATAGGTACACTTGACGATAATCTGCGGCTCGCCCCGGTCTCTCCCTGCCGTAACGCGGGAGACAACTCTGCCCTCGGCATCGATATGGCCGACCTCGACAAGGATAACGACGTCAACGAGCCGATTCCCTTCGATATTGACGGAAAGCCGCGTATCCATGACGGTGTTGTGGATATAGGCGCCTACGAAAGTGACTAAACCGTTTTACACATTTCAAGAATGATCCTTTGAGAGTCTTCTGATCTTCATTCATTTTTCCTTGCGCCTAACTAATATCAGAAAAATCTCGATGTGCGCGCTGGATTTCGGCCTAAACGGTGTAGATAAGGGAAAAGAGCATCTTATGGATTTCTGGAAAACTGGTCGCGCCGGCCGGACATGTTGATTCAGTTAGCAAATGCTCCAGACGTAGAACTATAGGGATTACAAAAGAGGAGCACATGTAAGGTAATAAAAAACTATCTGGATAGAGAATTACGTTTTGTGGCGAAAAACTAAAAATTGAAAGGAGAACTAAACATGAAAAAGAACATATTATATCCAATCAGCATACTCATAATTTTTTCTGCCTATGTTTGTGCCGAAGAAATTAAACCTGGCGAGTATAAAACATTCGAGCTTGGTCCGGGTGAAAATCGTACGTTATTCTTTCAAGCTCTCAAGAATGATGTTGTTAGTATTCTCATGGGCGATATTAATGACACTTCGTATTGGGGCGACTTTTTAATCCCTGAGGTTCAACTGGTTGAACCGAATGGGACCTTTGATCCCAATCATGGTAATCACTCTGCGGCTATCGAAAAAATCATCAGTGAGTCTGGAACTTACATGATTATAGCGTCCGAATGGCACGGTAACAGAACCGGCAGATATGGTTTGAGCATGATTAAGAATCCTGGCACAGATGTAAACGATCCTGAGGACAGCCCCGTTCCTATATTAAATAATGATTATAAGGAAGGATACATTGCTGAAGGCGACATGGATGGATATCGCGGCTATTTCAACAAAGGAGATGTTGTTTTTGTTCGCATGGGCGATGTCAACGACACTTCGTATTGGGGCGACGCTTTCATCCCTGAGATTCAACTGGTTGAACCAAATGGGGTTTTTCATGCCAATCATGGTAATCACTCTGCGGCTATTGAAAAAATCATCAGTGAGTCTGGACCTCACATGATTATAGCACGCGAATATCGTGGGAACAGAGCTTGTAGATACGGCCTATCAATGTCGTTACTTAGAAGGGCAGTGGGAACTCCGACGATTTCTTCTCTTTCCGACGAACCAGACCCGGTCTTTCAGGGAGGCAAGTTGACGTTGACGGCGTTGGATGTAAACGATCCGGACGGCTCGATCGTCCAGGTTAATTTCTATCGTGACCTTAACGGAGACGGATATTTGGACCGGGACGGGCCGGATCAACTTTTGGGTAGCGATACCAATGGCCTGGATGGATGGAGTTGGAGCGACTCTATTGGCCGTCTCCCGCCTGTTGGCCTGAATATGTACTTCGCTATCGCTAAAGACAACAATGGTCTTTGGAGCGATCCTGCAAGTACTGCAGGTGAAATAGTAGCTCCAATTCCGGGTGATATCAATTTGGACGGCGAGGTGAACTGTGAAGACATTGAGATCCTGATTGAGAACTTGGGTATCTCCGGTTGCGGTGAGCCATCATGGTGCAGTGGTGCGGACCTCGACCAGAACGGTGTGGTTGATTCTGATGATCTACAGATCATCGTGGATAACTGGACACAGACCTCGGAATGACGCTGAGTCTTGGCCTGCGTGCATGAATCCCTGTCAGCAGAGTTTAAGGGTAAAGGGTCGCGAGTGTGACGCTTGCGTCCCCTTTTCTTTCCCTGCTTCATTAACTTCTGTGTCACAGCAAAATGAATCGTAGCCGCCAAGGTGGTTCCTCAACACATATTAACCATAGTGACAATCCAAGTTCATGCTTCGGTGGTGGCTTCATCATGAGGTCGTGATCCAGCTGGAACACATATATTAAGGAAACCAAAACCTGCTTAAATGAAGGTTAAGCGATTTGAGTGCATTTGTCGAAAAGATAAATAGAATCCAGAAAGGTTGACTCAAATGACAAAACTAATTGTTTCAATTATGATCTATATCTCAATAGCAACTTCTGTTGCAACTGCTCAAGTACAAACTGATTTTGCCCTCGGAACAGTAGAAATTTCAGAGGGTGCAATCATGGTTGTCGTTAACAGCGATAATGAGCACATTACAATTAAGCCATTAGAAAAAGCATCCCGATTACCGGTTGGAAGGTATCGCATTGATTACTGGACAGTGGAACGCAAAGATAAAGATGGAAATATCTGGAAATTGAAGGGTGGTAACTTCAGCAACAAAGGGATCTTTGATGTTATCAAGGGCCAAGAAACCAAGTTGTCGATTGGTGAGCCTGTTATTTCATCTCTTACTGCAAGTCATGAAAACTCAATATACTACTTCAGCTATTATCTCAAAGGGCGACTATCAGAAAATATCGAAATCACCAAAAACGAAAAACGCTCAGAGGCACCTAAGTTACAAATAAGAAATGTTACAGATGATTCATACCTAAAGACTCTGACTTTCGAGTATGGCTGAGGTGGCTCTTGTAGGCTCTCGTGGCGAGAACCAAATGGCACGAAAGGACCTTTCACCATTACCACACAGATAGCTGGTCCCTTCAAAGTAAAAAGTGAATCTTATGACCTCAAAAACCTTGTAAATATAACTCTTCGAAAAGAACGTTTACGAATGTTAATGATCTGGGCCCCTATTCTAACTGTTATTGTTGTTGTAGCAGCAGTAACATGGTTTGCGAGAAAAAGATGGCCGTTGATAACCATTCTTCTTTATACAATCTGGGTAACTACTATTTTCACACCTATCGTACTATTTATAACAATGGGGATTGGTGAGCCAGAAGGTTTATTTCTTGAAGACATTTGCGAGTTTATCTTTGGCCTATACGGTGACTTCTGGCCTTTCTGGATATTTTGCGCAATCCTTGTTATAAGTCAGATTTTGCTTCTAACAATCCCGATTAAAATTGTAAAACAGAGACCAAAACCACAAAGAGGCTTATGGATTACTGCTATATCAGCTGCGGTTTTATTTACTATAGTAATCTTGGGTATTGTATGGTCAATTGTCGCCGCAGTATCTGGAGATTATTCTATTGAGGGCATAGTTTTTTTGTTTGCATTGATTCTTCTTCTGGTCCACTGGTTAGTTTGGTCATGTATATTCCGGGCCTTTGCACGTAATACTGAACCACTCAGCTATATTCGTAGACTGATGAAATGGCTACTTCATGGTTCAATTCTTGAGCTACTCATCGCAGTACCCAGTCATGTAATTGTAAGGCATAAGGATGTGTGTTGTGCCCATGTTGTTACTGCAGCAGGAATAGCCACAGGCCTTGCAATCATGCTCGTTTCTTTCGGACCTGGAATATATTTCTTATATGCGGAACGTATTGAAAGCAAAAAGTTAAAAAATGGAAAGTTCTAACAGCCCTACCATGACTTTTAACTCACTTATCTAAGAACGACAATCTGATTGTTACTGATAACTGATCTGCGAATATTTCCTACAGCATTCTATGTGTTATTCACAAGACTCTTATCTTACAGCCAGTCACCAGCTGGTATTTGATTAGCCCAAGCCACCCATTTGCAACAGGTCTGCACTTTTAGGCTACTGTTACGGTACTGTTGTACTACGGCCAGAATCACAAGTTCTTATTTGACAGCTATTAATCATTTATTGACAAGTACTTACAAAATCCTATTTGGGACTGTAGAACCGAAGGTATTTATTCTGCGTTTTTTCTTCATTTTCTATACGTTTATGCTACTACGGATAGATCGAGAGGAACGGGATAAATGGCTGCAGAAGTTCTAAAATCGTCCACCCACCCTGATTGCATACCTTTAGTTATTTTATGATATATGGCTTGGAATCTACCTTGAATGGTCCGTCCAGTTCGATAGTTGCGGTAAATGGTCCGGTTACGTTTTGGGGCTCTCGCCACGAGAGCGAACAGGTGCCGCCTCAGCCATACTCGAAGCTGAAAGTTCGGTCATATGTGCCATCTTTATTCTTGATATTTAGTTTCGGGGCTCGTGGCCTGGCGCCGTTTCGGGTCAGTTCTATGTGCTCATCAAGCCGCCCTTTGATTATTTGATTAAAGGAGTAAATTGAACCGCTCTTTCTTGCATCCACGGTTGAGATGATAGGCTCTCCGATATCCAGTTTTATCTGGTTGCTGTCATTGACTTCGAAGAGACTCTGGTCGCCGAAACTTTGTCCTGTCAATATCCATGTGTTGCCTTGGTCATCTTCGCGTTCGGTCCTCCAAAGACGAGTAGTATATTCTCCCACAGGCAGTTGCCCTATCCCTTTGTCAGGCTTAATATTGACAATCCCATTTTCGCCATCAGCGGCAAACTGGGTAATCGTTTCCGGAAGGTTGACCGAACCGTAAACTACATCCTTATCTGATATAGCTGTTGGGGTATTTTTCAAGCGATATATCGAAACTACCAACAGCCCAAATAGGCCTAATCCCAAAACTAACCAAACAATATATTTGTTTTGCATCTGTACACCTCAACGTATAACTAATTTATCAGCCGTACCAATATTCTGCGTTATGCTTGTCATTTCAATAAGACAATACTTCAGTCAGGATTTTACAATATTTCAATGCTTTTTACCATGTTTTTGTAAAGTTTCTTTAATCCGCTTGCTTTTACCCAATATTCCAAAACCAAGCACGGCTAACAGTACAATTGCCGATATATGCCCCAGGATAGAAGGCTTCATCTGGTGCAAATGGGTACGAACTGATGGACCAAGATCAGGAAATATCATATCGAGTAATATTCCGGAACCAAGGGCACTAACTGCGACAGTGAAAAGATAAATTATCGCCGTTCGTCCTCCCAAGGCCTTCCAGATCGTTGTAAAAGCAGCGGCGTTGGTAGCCGGTCCGGTTATAAGGAATACCAGGGCGGCTCCCGGCGTTAAGCCTTTTAATATCAACGCCGCTGCGACCGGTATCGAGGCTGTTGCACAGACATAAACCGGTATGCCCAAAAACATCATTACCACCATTGCGAAAAATCCCGTACCCAGCAGTTTTTCCGCGAATAGGTCGTCCGGCACCAAAGCGGAAATACAGGCTGCAATAGCAAGGCCGATTAGCATTGCCTTGCCAATATCGCGCGGCAATGTAACAAAACCGTATTTTAATCCTCTGACAATCCAACTGGTTTTATTTGAACTGCTGCAACACTCGTCTGAACAATCTTCTTTTGGGTGGTTCGAATCCTTTTTTTCTCGGCCAAAGGCATTTACCAAAGTACCACCGATAATACCTGTGACAAATGCTGTTGCCGGTCTGAAGATGGCAAAAACCGGGCCGAGAAGGCTTAAAGTAACAAAGATGCTGTCAATACCGGTTTGAGGTGTGGAAAGTAAAAATGATATTGTCGAGCCTTTGCTTGCGCCGTGTTTATACAGTGATATCGATACCGGAATAACGCCGCATGAGCACAAAGGCAGCGGAACTCCGAAAAGCGATGCTTTTACCAAAGGCCACAGTCCCCCGCCGCCAAGATGTTTTTCTACGAAACTTTGCGATATAAGCACCGAAAGAGTTCCCGCCATAAAAAAACCGAAAAGCAGATATGGCGACATCTCGGCTGCAGTATTCCAAAAACCAACAATTATTGACCTTGCAAAATCAATCATTATTTACCTATTTTTGAAAGGAGCGTTCAACTTTCTATTGTCTGAGTTGCACTGACATTACCCTGCAAATCAATTGTGACGTCTTCAAAACTCATTTCAATTCCATTTTTAGCAATGGCCTGTCGTGCAATATGAGTAAGGCCTGAGCAGCACGGCACTTCCATATGAATGACCGACAAACTGTTCAGTTTGTTAGCCGTTAATATTGCCGCAAGCTTATCAATGTAAAAATCAACGTCATCAAGTTTCGGACAACCCACAGCAATACTGTTGTTTTTCAAAAACCTGTTGTGAAAATCACCCATTGCAAACGGCACGCAATCTGCAACAAGCAGCAAGTCGGCGTTGGCAAAATAAGGGGCCGATGGCGGCACAAGCTTCAACTGCACAGGCCACTGGCTGAGCTGTGAAGGAACCTGAGCGGCAGAATCTGCGGCCGGGCCTTTTACATGCAACTTCTGAGCCTTCATGCCCGGGCACACAAAATCAGCCTGCTTGCGGCCCTCTTTTTCCCTGGCCAGATGTGCTTTGGTTGCTTCCTCGTCGAATTCAGCGGCCTCTCGCTGTTCAATAATTATTGCATCCTCTGGGCAGTGACCGATACAGGCCCCCAGACCGTCACAATAAATTTCACTGACCAATTTGGCTTTTCCGTTAACTATCTCTATAGCACCTTCGGCACAGGCAGTCACGCACTGGCCGCATCCATTACATTTTTCTTCGTCAATTTTTAGAATGTTACGTAGGCCCATCTTGAAGTACCTCTTTATTTTAACATTTCGGCCAAATCTTCCTCGACATTACCAATCGGCTTGATGTCGAATTTCTCCACGAGAACGTTCAAAACATTTTCACTAAGAAAAGCCGGCAGACTCGGGCCAAGTCTTACATTTTTTATCCCCAAGTGAAGCAGCGTAAGCAGAATTGCTACTGCTTTCTGCTCATACCATGATACTACGAGCGAAAGAGGTAAATCGTTTACACCACAATCAAAGGCCTCGGCGAGCGCACTTGCAATCATGATGGTTGAATAACAATCGTTGCATTGTCCGGTATCTACCAAACGAGGAATTCCGTCGATATCGCCGTAATCGCGTGCATTCAGTCGGTACTTTCCGCATGCCGCCGTCAATATCACGCAATCATCAGGGACTTGCTCGGCAAGTTCGGTAAAGTAGTTACGTCCCGGTTTTGCACCGTCACAGCCGCCGATAAAGAAGAAATGTTTAATCTTACCTGCCTTTACAGCTCCTACAATTTTTTCCGCAAGGCCGAGTACTGCCGTATAGTGGAATCCTGTACTCAGCGTTCCCTGGGGATTCTCCGGGAGCGGCGGCTGGGAAAGGGCCTTGGCAATAACCTCGCTGAAATCCCTGTTCTTGAGGTGTTTTACACCAGCAGCGCCGGCTATCCCGCATGTAAAGATTCTGTCCTTATATGAGTCTTTTGGAATCATAATGCAGTTGGTCGTAACTAAAATTGCACCGCTGAACTGGTCGAATTCGGTTTTTTGATTCTGCCAGGCTGTACCGTAGTTGCCCACGAGATGCTTGAACTTCCTGAGTTCCGGATAACCGTGAGCCGGCAGCATTTCACCGTGAGTATAAATATTAATGCCTTTACCCTCGGTCTGCTTTAATAACTCGTACAGGTCCAGCAGGTCATGACCCGTAACAACGATTCCCGGCCCGGCCTTTGTGCCGGTCGGCACTGTTGCAGGTGTCGGATTACCAAATCTCGATGTGTGTGCATCATTAAGCATTTTCATCACGCGAAGATTCATCTCTCCGGCTTTGAGGCACAGCTCAAGATACCGATTGAGATCAAAGTCAACATTCGTAAGCGTTGAGAACATTGCTTCGTGCATAAATGCATCCACCTCTTCGTCCCTTTGTCCAAGCTCATGGGCATGATATGCATAAGCAGCAATACCTTTTAGCCCGAAAATAAGCGTGTCCTGCAAGCTCTGAATGTCCGGATCTTTGCCGCAAACTCCGACTTTCGTACATCCCGTACCACCTGCGGCTTGTTCACATTGATAACAAAACATAATACTCCTTTCATATTTTCCAATATATTTTTCTTTCAGTTTTTTACAAACAACTCTGCTGCTATCCGACGACCCTCGTCGGTCTTAAATCTTTTATCGAGAATCCCCTGTAGTTTCTCGTTACTTACCTCGCTTGTATCCGCCAGGAGATTTACGATCTGGTCTGCATCCCAGATAATTCTGAACTCAATCGTATCGATTTCTTTATCACTGTGATGATTTGCTATAATTTTGCATATATGTTCGATGGCCTCGGCCGGGATATCTTGCTTTTCCAGAATCTCCCCGGCAATTGGCGGACCTTCAATTTCCTGATACTTGCCTGCCGAAGAGCCATACTTGTGTTCGGCCTCGTGAATTCCGATATCGTGTAAAATAGCTGTCGCCCTGACAATCAATGGGTCACCGCCTTCGACATTCTGTATCTGCTCGGCGTAATCGAGAACGGCAAGTGCGTGCTCAATCCGTTTCTGATCATTGCCAAAAATATTTTTCATCTGGCTTATCAGATTTTCCCGTATAACTTTCAGGTTCTTTACGACGTCAACACCCATACACTGTGCGGCATATTGACACCATTCGGCGCAGCCAAGGTCTATCTTTGGATTAATGACTATTTGTCCGCATTTACGACATTTTAACTTCGGTTCATCCTTGAAAAACTCAACAGTTTTACCGCAGTCGGGGCAATGCACTTCAAAAATATCTTCCGGTTTCCAAAATCTCTGGTCTTGTCCTGGACATCTGAACATATTTCCGCCTCTTTTTCTTTGAAATCAATTGCACTTTTCTATGCACGAATCATAGTGAGTAACATCTTGAACTTTTCCCGGGCAGTAACTGAATGCGGTACATTACCCGGCATGATGATAATCTCTCCGGTTGCAACCTGCTTGTCCTGGCCATCTATGGTCAACTGGCCGTGTCCGTCAAGAACCTGTACAACGGCGTCGTAAGGGGCCGTGTGTTCGCTTAACTTCTGGCCCTTATCAAAGGCAAAAAGCGTGATTGTACCTGCCGACTTATCAAGTATTGTCTTACTAACAATAGAATCATTCGAGTATTCGACCAAATCCGCCAGGCTTTGCCCTTGACCTATACATGCCTCAAGAGTGCCGGACCTTTCCTTTCCACTCGTCATTTTATTCTCCTTCTATTCTTTAACTTACCTGTTGTTGCACCTTGATGGTATAAAAGCTCATCTAACGTAATACTCTGAAGATAATCGCCAATGTTCTTTTGAAGTTTAGTAAGCTTTACGGTTATGGGGCAACTGCTTTGTCGTTGGCAGATATTCTCTCCCAATAAACATCTGCTCAAACTCAATGGCCCCTGGATGGCATCTATAATTTCCGCCAAATTTATTTGTGTTGGCGTTCTGCTCAAAACAAAGCCGCCGTTGGGCCCCATACTGCTTTTTACCAGCCCGGCATTATTAAGTTTCTGCATCAGTTTGCAGGCAAGCTGGTAAGAAATATCCTCAGTTTGAGATATATCCCTTGTAGATACGGGGTTCTCGCCGTAGTGCCCTGCCAGGTTCACCATTGCTCGCAGAGCATAATCTGTATTACGTCTTAGTATATCCATCTTAAAACCTTAATAATACTTGTTCTGTATAGGACTATTATAGTCCTATACGGTTTGTTCGTCAATAGACAAAAAAATATTTTTCAAAAAAAGTGTATATTTTGCTTAATTGTGAATTACGGTCCTTCAAAAACAGCCCTATTCATTTAATTAAGCCGTTTTTATGCATTTTTTCAAAGAGAAAAAAACTGAGCAAAAACCGTAAAAAAAAACATTATTAACTGACATTCGAAAATATGGGACTAATAAAGTCCTAAATAATCTATGCGTCAATCAAACGGAATCTATTGAAAAAATAAAAGTTTGTAGGGGTGAAATACCGTCTTAATTGCGTACTATGGTCTTTCCGTCTGGGCTGATACTTATACGCTTTTCGAAGTTTTTGGACGATTCAAATCGGTATTCGTTTTGCCCTTTTAATATTACCTGTTTTTTGTCGGTAATTATTTCAATATCCTGCTCAGGATTCCTTTCACTGATAATATTAGCTAACAAAAAGGCCTTTTCGAGACCAACGCCGGTCTTATAGTTCGCCACTTCATCGGGTTGGGCCAATCGCTTGCCGTCGTAAATAGAAGCATTTTTCATTTGTTCGAGCCACGTGTATGTTTCTTCGAGAGACATGGCTTCTGCCGTTTTGATCGAGACCGGATTACGCTCCATCGCTGCTTTGACAAACGGTTCCCATTTACAGCTTTCCATATCTCGATATGAATAAAAAGCAAGATCGGCTGTGGGATTGTTTTGTCGCATATGCTGCAGAGAATCAATTATCTGTTCTCTGCTTTGTTTTATGGATATTTCAATGGGCTCAGTGGGCAGGTAATTCTTATCTGAAGTCGGAAGCTTTGCTTCGATGTGTATAAAATCGGCTAATTCATCCAAAAACTGTTGCGACTCAGGGATAATCGGCTCAATAAATTTCCTTAATGCCGCTTTTCCCTCGGGGCTTCTGATGTCAGGCTTTTGCTGCTCTATGAAAGCGTCAAGCTCATCACAACGGATTCTTCCCGGCAGTTGATATCTGACAAAATCTTCATCCGAAATCTCTGCTAACAATTTTTCGAAGGTTTTGTCGGCTACTCTGTAATTACTGCCATGCTCATAATGGAAAAGAACCTCTGCTTTTAAGAATTGGGGCTGTTTATGACATTCGCGGCAGACCTGAAAAAACTTCTGATAGTCTCTGTTGGAGCGCAAAAAATTTGCAAAGACAGAAAGCGATAACTCTGCCGATAAATAAGAATCGAGTTTCTTTCTAAAATCCTGATGAAGTTTTTTTCCTATCGTGGCATCTTTATACAAACAGTGTACATAGCCGGAAGAATGGGCCAGGATTGTAACGTTTTCATTGCGCAGTGCCCGCTGGGCCTTGTTGGAAATAGCTGTTCCGTTGAACCACATCGTTTTCGTAACGAGCCTTCGGTTGTTGGTTAAAATCCCGTCCTGTATGTCGAGAAAATTTTGCGAGTGCAGCGGCGTAAGTATCATATAAATATCTTCCAGCGGTATTTGGCATACGATAAACGCTGCCGCAGCGTAAAGAGCGGCAAGGGATACGCATTCCCCTGCCGCACTATGGTAACCTTCTTTAAGACGAAAGGCGTCCATCGCCTCGACTGTTTCCGTCTTCCAGTACGGGATGACATCGGTGTCATATTTATCCAGGCCGAAGTGCCGGCGTATATCTACATCAAAATAATATTTGTCGCCCTGATAGCCGAACAGTGCGCTGCTTTTGGCGATTTCTTCGGATGAAATAAATTTCTCAAAACGCTTAAGCTCTTTAGCCTTGCTCGTTAATCCCCATGTCTCAAGGTCGAGGTTGAAATCAATCTCGTCCATTATGAATTGTCTTAGCCGCATCAATTTGCGGTAGCTGCTCTTGCCCTGAAGTTTTTTGAAACAGTCCTGCTGCCGCCACTGCCAGATAATCGGGCTCATAATATTAGCTAAAACCAGGCTGTACATCAGCTCCGGAAATACAAAGATTTCCATGTCCGAAAGCGTTATGGCGGAACTATATTTTTCTAATTGCTCTGAATTCATTTCCAGTTTTGAATCCTCAATTATCTGAATCATTCAAGTTATTTGGCATTGCCTCAATAAAATATTTTATGTTGTTTCGTACCTTTCTAAAGGTTTCCATAATATCTTCTTCGCTGCCGGTTGCAAAATACGGGTCTTCAAAGGATTTGTGGAAGACCTTGGCTTGACCGGTAAATACCGGACAATTCTCTGCGGCATTGTCGCATAATGTTATTACATAATCAAAATCTATTTCAGAGAATTCGACAAGGTGTTGGGATTTTTGCGCTGAAATGTCCACCCCAGCCTCAGCCATTACTTTTATTGCCCTTGAGCTGACTCCTATAGGGCGAATCCCCGCCGAATACGCATCAATGATATTTCCCTTCAAGTGCCTGGCCCAGCCTTCGGCTATTTGGCTTCGACATGAATTGCCCGTGCAAAGAAATAATACTTTTATCTTTTTTTTATCACTGCACATAAATACTCCATATTTCCAGAAAGTCTCTCTTGTTTGCATTACTGTATTGTATGGAAGAACAAATGATATTCTAAAAGAACATGCCTATTGTTGTGTAGTTTATTTTATTATAGAAACATAAAAAAGTCTTGCATTGCTATGATTCGTCAATAGATTACGGGCATGTTTGCATTAAAATCCGGAATAGTTAGGCGTATATACGAAGCTGTTAAGAAGAGGATATCGACATTTCTTGTCGGGTTTGTTTTTGCTCTTTTGTGCTTTGTTGCCCTCAATGCGGCTATGGTGCCGGTATCAAAATCCGAATATTGCGGCAGCAAGTGCCACGAAATGAACACGGCGTACCTGACCTGGGAGCTTTCTACGCATGGCACCAATATCAAGGGTATTCGTGTTGAGTGTATCGATTGCCACCTTCCCGAAAAAGACAAATATTTTGCCCATATAACCGCAAAGGCTTACGAAGGGGCAAAGGATATGTATAAACATTACTTTGGCGATGAATATGACGGCGAAAAGATTCGTCAAAAAGTTTTTGACCGTATATCTAATCAAAGGTGTCTGCATTGCCATGATAATCTGCTCGTCAGGCCGGGTAGTTCGGCTGCGAGAATTGCTCACACAGCAGCATTGTCGATGCCCGATGCCCAAGAAAATAGATGTATCCAGTGTCATGCGAATGTCGGACATCAACGTCAAAATAAACTGTTTTCACCGTAAAAGCTCTCTGTCCGGATAATATATCAACGCTGGCGACAGAACGGAAATAGTTCACACTGCCGGCAAGTATTGCGATATTTACCATTACAGTTTTCCACAATTCCAATTCTGCTCAATGCGAAGTCATATTTCGCAGGGTCGGCGGGCTCAATTTCAGCAAAGCACTCTGTTATTTGTACTGCCGTTGATAAAGATGCTGTTTTTTTATTGTGAAATCCCAATATCTTGCACAACCTGCCCATATGCACATCGATTGGAACAATTAGCTTGGCTTTGTCAATTGACTTCCACTGCCCGGTATCAACATCATCATCACGAACCATCCATCTCAGAAAAAGATTAAGCCGCTTACATGCACTGCCCTGAGCGGGATTGACTAACAAATAATTCAGACCTCGGCTTGTCTTTCCATTATGCTCGGAAGCATATATATTGAGAAGAGAATTGCAGAATTTTGATAATGCCGGAATGATATTTATATCATCTGGATTGTAGCCCTGCGCGAAAAATTCCTCGATACTTGTATATTGGCTCAGAACTTTCTTCAGCAGCACCAATAAATCCGAAATGTCCTGGTCTGTGGTGAAGCGGTGTTTGAAGCCGTTTAGTTTTTTCCGTTCAGTTTTACCAAAACCTCTTACAAACTCATAAGGGCTTTCTCCCATGCGATCAAACAGGTTTGACAGGCTTTTTTGAATCTGTTCGACCCGGCCATAGGCGAGGTCCGCCGCCAACAAAGCAACAATCTCTCTGTCAGAGGGTTTGTCATATTGATATACAAATTGCAGCGGGTCCGGCTTTATTAAATTATGATGGTTGTACTTATGGTACAGCTTATCCAGGACGTTTTTTATTACTGTTCTTTTAGAAGCTTTTTCCATTTGTTGATATGCCCGTCCTCATCGGCCTGGTCTTTTTCAATGACCTTACGAGTATCTTCGTCCCAATCTATTGTATTGAGAAGTTCCGCATAATGATGGACAGCTTTTGTTTCGACCCAGATACCCATTTTAAGAGTTGCTTTTTTTCCAAAAAGGCGTGAGAGAAAGCCGAATGTAAAGCCGACACACCAGTATGCCCATCTGATTATACTGGGCTTGAAACCATATTCGTAGAGTTTGACCTGGAAATCCTGATGGTGCGTCATCTCATTACACATTGCGGCTATTAATTGACGATTTAAATCGCAATTCTCGCTGGTAATCTGAAATCGGTAGATTGTCTGTGCCATAAGCTCCAATGTATGCAATGTCAGAAGTCCTTTCTTAATAGCTGCCAGTCTGGCAGGCTCCATCTCCTGACCTCTCAGTTTGAAATCATCACTATGCATCTGAGGCCGAACGATTGAGATATCATAAGATGTTGGCTCTTGCGTATTTTGGTTACACATATTTTTAATTTTCTCCTCATGCTTTAAGCAACTGTCGCCATTTTCGTCCATCCGATTCTATGAGATTGTCTGCCGCAGGGAAGCTCTCATCCCCAGCCGGATATTTGTATAGTTCATATCCATCATTTTCCCATGCCTGCATTATCGGTGACAATAACCGCCACGCAGTTTCTATTCCATCCTGCCTTGTGAAAAGCGTTTGATCGCCGGTCATACAATCCAGCAATAGCCGCTGATATGCTTCAGGAGGTTCGGTTTCAAAGAGATCATTGTAGCTGAAGTTCATCGTTAGCGTACTCATACATGTTTTCGCCCCGGGCCGCTTTGCCTGAAAGCTCAGGGAAATTCCTTCCTCCGGCTGTATTCGCATCACAAGGACATTGGCCGGCAGCTCATCAAGGCCGACAGATGAAAACATCGAGTATGGCACTTGTTTGAAAGTAATTGCAATCTCCGTTTCTTTTACTGCCATTCTCTTACCGGTTCTAAGATAAAAGGGAACCCCCTGCCATCGCCAGTTATCAACAAACATTTTAGCCGCAATAAAGGTCTCTGTTGTAGAATCTGCTCTTACTCCCGGTTCTTCAAGGTACCCGTTGACCTTGTTCCCTTTTATTGAACCGGAAACATATTGCCCTCGTACACAAAGTTCATCCAGTCTATTTGCATCGAACGCCCGAACCGACCGGAGCAGCTTGACCTTCTCATCACGGATATGGTCTCCCTCGAAAGATATCGGTGACTCCATTGCCACCAGGGCGAGCATTTGAAGCATATGATTCTGGAACATATCTCGAAGAGCGCCGCTTTTATCATAGTAACTTGCTCGATGATCAACACCACTGGATTCCGCTATTGTAATCTGCACATGGTCGATGTAATTGCGATTCCAGACAGGTTCAAAAATGGTATTCGCAAAGCGGAACATCAAAATATTTTGAACGGTCTCCTTACCAAGGTAATGGTCTATGCGATAGATTTGAGATTCGTTAAAGCATCGGTGGATTTTGTTATTCAATTCAACAGCACTCTGCAGGTCTTTGCCGAATGGCTTTTCAATGACCAGCTTAATATGTTGCTTCGACTTGAGCTTTTTCGTGCAGGCCAGTCCTGCCGGGGCAAGATTTTCCACTATGGTAGGGTATAAAAAAGGAGGTACCGATAGATAGTGTACCAGGCCTTCGTAAACCTTATGTATTTTATCTAACTCTGCAAGTCTGGCTTTAATGTGCTCATAGAAATTAGCATCATTATAATCACCGTCAACATAATAAAGCTTGCTCATAAATGCATCTAAATCTTTGCCGGATGTCGGGTCGGATTTGTCTCGTATTGATTGCTCTGCCTTTTTGCGGAATTCTTCATCTGAGAATTTTTTTCGGCCACAGCCTAACAGATAAAATCTTTCATTGAGTAAGTTCCGCGCAAAGAGCTGGAAGAGGCTGACAAACAGTTTCCTGCCGACTAAATCACCTGATGCACCAAAAACTACGAATGCAATAGGGCCCGGCGCAGTTTCAGCACAGAGAATCTCCCTCTTATCTATTGTCGGCTTAATTTCGGGCACAGCATATATTCCCTATATTGTTTGGCATTGGATACAGAGTATGGTCAAACGGCGACAGTGCTCAGTCATCCACCGGTTCAAATTCTTCTTTGCCAACCCCGCAATCAGGACATACCCAGTCATCTGGCAGGTCTTCAAAAGCGGTACCGGCTTCAATATCACTGTCAGGATCGCCGATGGCCGGGTCGTAAATATATCCACACATAATACATTTATACTTTTTCATGCTTTTGTCTCCTTGAGTTGACATTATCTTTGATTTCTTTTCTCTATAGGTAGCTGCTTTTTCTGGCTTAAGGGTAATCTGAAATACGGTATTGACATTACAGCCTCCGAAGCCAATTTGGCTATTCTCGCTGTTTTAACGCCTGGCTTAAAATTTTAATATGACGTATTTCTTCTTCGATAATATCATCGACTTTGTTTTTGTCATCACTGGTGGAAACGAAATCTTTCAGACCTTCATAGAATGTCATAGAATCTTTTTCCTTTTCAATGGCCCTTTTGAGAACTTCTGCTGTATTTTCCACGCTTCTTAATCTGTGAACGGGCTCCCCTCCTGTACCGAATATGGCAAGGCAGGCCATTAATTTCGGATCAAGCAGCTTTTTTTCAAGTCCAAAAACTTTCGAATTTTTGTTTGGTTTTGAAAGTTGTTTTCCCATATCGTTAAAAATCTGCTCGTGTCTGGTCTCCCAGTCCGCTAATTCAAGAAACATGTTTTGTATATCAGGCTCATTAAGTAGTTCTGCCGCTTTGCGATAAAACTTTGCACCGTTGCGCTCAATTTGTCCGGCAATTTCGAATACTTCAAAAGCATTAAGTGCAACACTCATTGGTCTCCTTTTGACTATCCCTGTGGCAGTGTATCCGATTATTTAAAAGCCTCCATTTTTTGGCTCAAAATAGCGATATGGTTTATTTCTTCTTTAATTATTGCATCAATCTTGTCTTTACCGGCCCTGCGTGAGACAGATTCTTTCAGGCCGGCATAAAAAGCTATAGAGTCTCTTTCAAGGCCCATGGCCGTTTTCAGAACCTCATCAGGTGTTTCCAGATTGCCTAATTGGTTGACCGGATCGGATTTGATGTTAAAAATATGTTCGTCAGCCATTGCCTGTAAATACAACTGTGCCTGGCCGTCGGGATCGAAAACAAGTGGCTCTGCTTCTGTTCCGGAAAGTTCTGCCCGCATAGCTGCAAAAGTCTTCTCGTGCTTATCTTCCATTGCTGCAAGTTCTAACAGCAATTGATTGACCTCAGGAAACTTGTCTGCCGCAGCACGGTAAAACCTGGCTCCGTTTCTTTCTATCTGTTCGGCCATCTCAAAAACTTCATCTGCATTAAAAGGCATAGGCATTATTCTTTTCCTTTCATTTGGTAAGTAAAGCAATATTTCCCGTATTTCCTTAGCCGGGCCATAATCTCACTTGGCTGTGGCTTTAATCCTTTCCTGCTGGGACATTTTAGCCAGATTCTGAACTTTTTGAAAGTCCAAATCCAATCCTTCCGCTACCCTTCGGCCATAGTCAGGATCGGCCTTGTAGAACAGCGCTGCCTGGCGCAATTGAATACATTTTTGAGCTCCACTCAAATGGCTTACAATGTTGCCGATAAGGTGTTCGCGGTCCTGGTCGGTCATCACGTCATGGTAGAGGTTGCCGGCTTGTAGAAAATCATCGTTGGGATGCGAGTAATCGTGGCGAGCCGCCTGGCCGGTTACTTCAAAGGGTGGCTCAAGGCAACTCGGATCCGGCGCGGGACCTCCAAAGCTGTTGGGCCAATAATTCGGGCCCGAACCGCCGTTATCATCAACACGCATACTACCGTCCCGCTGATAACTATTATCAGAGGCGGCTTTAGGAGAGTTTACTGGTAAAAGGTGATAGTTAGATCCCAAACGGTGGATGTGGGTATCATGGTAAGAGAACATACGTGCTTGCAACATCTTATCCGGCGAGGCGGCAATACCGGGAACCAGATTGCCCGGGCAAAAAGCCGCCTGTTCAACCTCACTGAAGTAGTTGTTGGGGTTGCGGTCCAGCACCATACGGCCGACCTCGATTAGAGGAAAATCGTTGTGCGGCCAGACCTTGGTTATATCGAAGATGTCGAATCTGTAATCTTTTGCCTGTTCCGGAGTCATAATCTGCACCTTCAGTGTCCAACTCGGATTTTCGCCCCGCTCAATAGCATTATATAAATCCCGTGTGGCGTGGTCTGAATCATTGCCTGATAAACGGGCAGCTTCTTCTCTCGTAAGGTTCTTTATGCCCTGATCAGTTTTAAAATGGTACTGTACCCAGAAGTACTTGCCGTTTTCATTGTACCACTTAAAAGTATGGCTGCTGTAACCATTCATATGTCGATATGTGGCAGGTATTCCACGGTCGGAGAATAAAATAGTAACCTGGTGGATGGACTCCGGAGTCAGTGAAAGAAAATCCCAGAACATGTCAGGGTCTGGGCAGTTGGTGGCCGGGTGTCGTTTCTGGGTATGGATGAAATCAGGAAACTTCAGGGGGTCACGGATAAAGAAAACGGGCGTATTATTACCTACCATGTCGTAGTTGCCGTCCTCAGTGTAGAACTTAACAGCGAATCCTCGCGGATCCCGTACGGCATCAGATGATCCCTTTTCACCTCCGACTGTGGAAAACCGGACAAAAACCTCGGTTCGCTTACCCACCGCGGAAAGGAATTTTGCTTTGGTAAATTCAGTTACGTCTGAGGTAACTTCGAAATATCCGCCTGCGCCGGCACCCTTGGCATGTACCACCCGCTCGGGGATGCGCTCACGGTCAAAATGAGCCAATTTTTCCAGAAGATGAACGTCCTGCATAAGCACCGGCCCACGGCTACCGGCAGTCATGGAATTCTGGTCGTCGCCAACCGGTATTCCGAAAGCTGTGGTTAGATTTTTGGGAGTACTCATTTTTTCAATCTCCTTTCTCGATTAAGAAATTTATAGACCAATTACTCAAATCGAAATTCTTTCTATATACTTCAATGCTGATAACCTGAGATTTAATTCGGTAATATGGCCCATCTCTTCATTGATGATTTCATCGACTTTATTCTTGCCGGCTGTCGCAGGAACATAATTCTTGAGGCCCAGATAGAAAATGATGCTGTCTTTTTCAGATTCGATAGCATAGTTTAGAATGTCCTCTATGGTTCCTTTATCTTTCAATTGCTCGGCGGGGTCTTTTTTAGGATCGAAAACATGACTGTCGGCGATCTTCTGAAGGTACAAAGCCATTTCATTTTCCGGGTCGAATGTTATCATGTCCCATTCTTTGGCCGAGATCTGTTGTCTCATATTGGCGTAACTTTTTTCGTGGTCCTTTTCGAACTCGGAAAGACTCAGCAGTATTGCACACAGGTTTTCATCGATAAGAGCTTCTGCTGCTTTACGATAGAAGTTGACGGAGTTTCTTTCCATCCGTTCTGCTATTTCAAAGACTTCAATGGCATTGAAAGAAATGCTCATCATTACGCTCCTTCTGTTGCAGGAGGCGTAAAGACCCGTTGTCCTAACTCACGGTCCAACATAAACATTCCACCCGGTGCGTTTTCCATCATTTTTAGTTGCTGCACTATTTCATCGGCTGAGGCCTCTTCTTCGACCTGCTCATTGACAAACCACTGCAAAAAGCTGTTTGTCGCATGGTCTTTTTCTTTAATAGCCAAATCCACAAGATTGTTAATCAGGCCGGTTACTTTTTGTTCGTGTTCATAAGCCGCCTTGAAAACCGCTAATGCTGAGTCCCATTCTGTCTGAGGCCCTTCTATAGCTTTCAGCGTTACTCTGCCGCCCCGTTCATTTATGAAGTCATAAATCTTTGTCGCATGAGCTACTTCTTCCTGTGTCTGTACTCTCATCCAGTTGGCAAAACCATTTAAGTTCTGAGACTTAAAATATGACTCCATTGACAGGTACAGATATGCCGAATACAGCTCTGCGTTAACCTGCTCATTCAGGGCCTCTTCCATCTTTTTGCTTATCATTTTTTACCCTTTCCACAGACCGTGAATATTGCAATACTCTCTTGCACTGACGGAATCGGCCTCGACGTTAAACACTGCTTCGGGCTCACCGCCGGGTTCGAGGAACTGTCGGTATGCCTTGCCGTCTGCAAGCAGCTCTATCCACTCAATATAATGTTTCTCTTCCATCGGATGCGGCACAGAACCTACCTTGACTTTATAGCCGCCATCGATTTTTTCGATTACGGGTACGTGTTTTTCTGTTGTTGCATCGGCGGTTTTTTCGTCCAACAGCTCCATCGGCTTTCCGCAGCATACCAATTCACCGGCACCACCGTGAAGGACTTCAACGATGTTGCCGCACACAGAACATTTGTAAATTTGAAGTTTTTTAGCCATAATTATTCCCCTTTGTAATTTCAAGATTCTAATTTGTAATTCCAATCTCTTTGTGTCTGGCAAGGATTTCATCGGCGAGCTTATCGAGGGCGGCAAAATCGTCTTCTTTGGGCTCGCCCTTTGCCAATACCGGTTCGATAATCTCAGCCTTTAAATTTGACAGCATACCCGCTAATTGCTCGACCATTTTTCCGCCCCAGCCGTATGAGCCGATGATGGATGCAAATTTCGTCTTGGGTCTCAGGGCATTGGCCAGAAAAGCCGCATAAGCGGCCGATGGATGCGCTCCTATCAAAACCGTAGGTGAGCCCATAACCACTGTTGCCGCATCCACCAATGCCATCGCAAGTTTGCCTATATCGACCGTTGAAAGCTCAAACTGCCTTACGGTAATACCTCTGTCGATTAAGGCCTCTACGAAATATGAGACCATTTTGGCCGTGCTGCCGTGCATCGAAACATAAGCCACTATCACCTCATTTTTAACAGTCTCGGAAGTCCAGTCTTTATAAGCATCGATAATGAACTTGGGTTTGCCGTGTACCGGTCCGTGGCTTGGCGCAATAATCTCTATATCCAGGTCTTCAAGCTTTGCCAAGTTGTTATTTATCTGTCTTCTGAATGGCATCATAATCTCGGCGAAATAACGCTTTGCCGATTCATATACTAAGGCCTCATCATCAATGAACAAGCTGCTTGAGGCTAAATGAGCACCGAAGAAATCGCACGAAAAAAGTATCTTGTCCTCTTTAAGATACGTGCCCATAGTTTCCGGCCAGTGTACCCACGGAGTATAGATAAACTGTAAAGTTTTGTCACCTAATGAGAGCCTCTGGCCGTCTTCGACAGTGATAAATTTATCTTCTTCTATGTCGAGCAGGTCAATCAGCATACCCTTACACTTGGGATTCGTGACCACCTTTGCATCCGGATATATTAACAATACATCCGGCAGGGATCCCGAATGGTCCTGCTCTGCATGGTGCGCAACAACATAGTCGATTTTGTTAATCCCAAGCCTGACAAGGTTGTTCAATAATACTTCGGTCATGGCGGGATCAACCGTATCCAGCAGCGCCACTTTCTCATTGCCCCGAACCACATAAGAATTATAACTGGTTCCGTCCGGCAGAGGAATAAGCCTGTCGAATAATCTTGCGTCCCAGTCAATTGCGCCAACGGCGTAAACATTTGGTTTTAATTGTCTCATTGTCCTGTTTCTTTTACTGCAGATAATGCCGCTTCGTAATTAGGTTCATTCGTTACTTCGTCAACTATTTCTATGTAACGAATAATACCCTCTTTGTCCACAACAAATACTGTTCGAGCCAAAAGTCGCAATTCTTTTATCAAAACGCCGAATTCAGTGCCGAATTCTGCTTTTGAATGGTCTGACAGCGTCTGAACATTTTCCACATTTGCTGCCCCGCACCACCGTTTCTGGGCAAACGGAAGGTCCATGCTGATAGTCAATACGACGACATCATTACCCAGCGATGCGGCCTGCTCATTGAACTTCCTCGTCTGGATATCGCATACGGGGGTATCCAGAGACGGAACTGTACAGATTACGCAAACCTTTCCCCCGAAGCCTGAGAGTTTCACCGGCGACAAATCATTGGCTAAAACCTCTGCATCCGGAGCTGTATCACCGACCTTAAGCTCATTACCCACCAGCGTCAGAGGATTACCCTTGAATTTTATTACATCTTTTCTTTCTGCCATAGTCTCACCTGTTTCCCTTCAATGTTTATGTTCGCCTAAGGCGACCTTGCCTGAATATGCCTCATGGAACTGGTTCAATAAAGTTCTTAGTTTTTCCACATTAGCTGTATCGGTGGTCTGCTTTGCCTTCATAGTGGTAACAAGCAGCTCATGCAGCAGCGTCAGTTTCTTGACATAATTCTTGTATTCCTGGACATTACCTTCTGATGCTGTTTTTATACGTTGTGCCATAAAATAATGTGTTATGATATGGCTCAATTCGTCGGCGTGTGCCTCTTTGTTGTTTACCCAGCGAACAATCTGGTTCATATCCTGTTTTCCCTGGGCTGAAAGGCTCTCAATCAGCTTCATTGATTTCTCGATTGTTGTGATGTGCTCGGAAATCATATTAAACCGGGCCTCATCGTCGTATATTCCGCAGGGTATTTGGCAATGCGAATACGCCAATGAGCCGAACACAACAGCCGATACAAATAAAGTACCCAACACGATTTTCTTGCTTTTTCTACTTTTCATTGTCCTGGCCTTTCATCTATCTATTTACTATTAATAATTTGTAGCTTCAAGCTCAAAATAAGCCTGCGGATGCGCACAGGCCGGGCATGTTGTAGGAGCTTCCGCACCTTCGTGTACATAACCGCAGTTTCTACAAATCCATCTGACTGGCTTGTCGCTTTTGAATACCTTTCCATCCTGGATGTTTTTCGCAAGAGCTAAATACCTGTCTCTGTGACGGGCCTCGGCGACGGCAATGCTTCTGAAAACCCCTGCAATCTCCTTAAATCCTTCTTCATCTGCGACCTTCGCAAAATCAGGATACATCGTGGTTGTTTCATAATCCTCGCCGGCCGCTGCTTCTTTGAGATTTTCCACTGTCGTGCCTATCTTACCGGCTGGAAATCCTGCCGTTATCTCAACCTCACCGCCCTCGAGAAACTTGAACTCACGCTTGGCATGTTCCTTCTCCTGGTTGGCGGTCTCTTCGAAAATAGCTGATATCTGCACATAACCCTCTTTTTTAGCTTGACTGGCAAAATACGTGTATCTGTTCCTGGCCTGTGATTCACCTGCGAACGCCGCTAATAGATTCTTTTCCGTCTTACTTCCTTTCAATTCCATTTATTACCTCTCTTTCTTTTTAAAAATATTTAACTGACTTAATCATTTTACCCGCACAAATTGCATAAGCCTTCGAGATATACGGTTTTTCTCAGCACCGTAAATTTTTCACTGATTTCCGCGGGTAATTTTATATTATCAAACGGCTTATGGTGAAAATCAATAATTCTTTTGCATTTTACGCACCTAAAGTGCTGATGTTCGTGTAATCCTCCGTCAAACCGCCTGGCATCCCCCGAACCAACTACCGTAAAAGCCGCGCCAATCTCATTGAGCGTCAATAGTGTCCTGTTGACCGTATCCAGCGATATACTTGGGAATATCTTTTTTACTTTCTCATACAGCATTTCCGCCGAAGGATGTTCGTCTGTCTTCAGAAGCTCTCTGTATATAGCTATCCTCTGCGGCGTAACTTTCAGCCCGGCCTCTCTGCATTGAGACGTAAATTGCCTGGTCTTTTCATCTAACTCTATGGTATTGGTTTTATTATTTTTATTATTCATAATTGCTACTAAATAGTATTTACTCCTATTTGTCAATAATGTTCTAAAAATATATTAAATTTTTTTTCTACGATTACAGCGGGTTAAAAACTGCTTTTATCCGGAACCAGCGGTATATCGAATATGATTTCTTAAAAAACCGTATAACATCTGAACTGCGCTGATTATCCAGGGGGACACAGCAACTCTTGAATCGCACATCGCTGGGATCATAGCCGAACTTGGAGAAAGGAGATTTGTGACTTGACAGAAATGTAATGAGTAAAAAAATGCTAATTGGCTCAAATCAGATGTTACTTCATAGCACCTTATCAAACCTCACAGGGGGTAAGCTCTCTACTTATAGTTGCTTTATGTGATCTAAATCTGGCCCGACTCGGATTTTAAAGTGTTCCAATCAAAACTCTGGTTATCTATTTCTAAAAGTTCCACACGGTTTATTATCCATTTTTTATTGGAGTATTTTTTAAGACCTAATTCAAGTTTAACTGCCATTGCTGGTTTTAATTCTTTGTAAAAGCGGCTTTCTTTTTCAAAAAACAGGAAGCCTTTAATAAGAACTGTTGCATTTGGTGATGATAGGTCTATGGATTGATTTAGTTTTACAAATCTTTCTACTGCTGGTTCTGAGAATATAGCTCTGCAAAAAATCATTATTGCTTGTTTGCTCAGGTGTTGCGAATCATGATAATCTGATGCTATAAAAGTATCAATCGTATCAGCATCTTCATTTCTTGAGGCTTGAATACAGCTTTTAATTATACTATTAATATTTTCCAGGTCGGTCTCAACAAATATGTCTGTCGCAAATGCTGAGATCGCAATCATAATAGGTATAAATAAAGGCCACCACTGTCTTTTTTCAGGTTTAAATGCACGAATAATATAAATAAAAAGCAATACAACAACAGCGACAATTAATAGTGTCCACGGTTTTTCAAATATATTATACATCCTTAATATCTCCTGAAATATTAAAGTGAGATTCTAACTGCAAAATAAAGACACAACAAGAAATATCAATTTACTACCTTCCAAGTTAATGATTATGTTTGCTCTTCTATAAAGGATGACGAATAAGGGTTTACATTACTGACAAAAATAATGAGGGTTTTTATTATATTTGTGGAGATATTTTTTGGCAATTATCCTTACATATCCCTAAGGTCTTTTTGGAAGATTTTCAGGATAGACATCTGCAAAATGCAAATCCCCATAGAGTACTCGATATGTTTTGGACATCCAGGGCTGGTACCAAAAGATTGGGGTGTTTGAATCACCTAATTTTACATTGTCACCAAAAGAATACCATTGAACTGTCAATTGATCTATAAACATAAGTGCTCGCATTATTTTCATTACTATCAGGCTTTTCTCTATATCTGACATTCCCTTTTCGTTCAACGTTTGCTCAATAACTTTGGAGTATTCTCTTATAATTGCCAGATCAAGTTTTTCAGGAAATCTATTTTCCATCAAACTTGCCCATGCCCTAAGTCCCTCGATCAGGTCCTGTTCTGTCAAGTTTTTCAGGTCCATTTTTACTGATTCTATTTCTGTATAGTTTTCCGGAATATCCAGATTAAATTCAGACTCATCTACAATAACATCGAAATTGAAATCACTGAAGACGATGTTTGTTTGTCCAATCATTGTTTCAGCTATAACCAAAACCGGAATATTATCTTTTGCATCATACCATATTTTTATATCTATGCTCTCATCCAAATAGACATGAATTCCTGCCGTTTCTTTATTGTTAATGTCCCTTTTTCCAAGTCGTTTGACAATCGTATCAGGACATTCTTTAAGTAACTCAATAGTCGATTTGAAATTTAGAAACAAGTTAGACGGCATAATAGGCAGTCCACTTAATTCGATATTCATAGCAGTTTTATCATTCGGATTAAGTACCAAAATTTTACTCTTGTCATAATCGAATATAGCTTCAATGCCACTTGAGAGTTTTTGTTTTAATTTCTTTTCACTTGCGGTACAAAAAACAGAAGGCCCTATTCCTATAACAACATTGAAAGTTATTGTTTGGGTTTCAATGACGATTTGTGATACTTTCGCCCAGGCAGCACTAGTACCATATAATATTATGCCAAACTGATTTAAGGTGACAAATGCTCCAATTAATATCATTGCAGCAACAGCTATTCTTAGAAATATATTTCTCTGAATTGGAATAGTTCTTATTTTGCCGGTCTCTAATTCCTTATTAATATTCGTTTCAATTCTATCAAGAATCGGCTGTAAAGAATCTGCAAAGTCACTTAATTCCTGATCATCGGCTTTTAATTCATGATAATATTTATTGCAATCAGGGCATTGGTTTAGGTGTTCTGTCAATGCATTGTCTTCTTTGGGATCAATGCGATCATTAATAAACTCTGCAAGTTTCTCTCGGATATTTTCACAAGTTAATTTCATTGTGCACCTCCTTCGGTGCTTAATAATTGTCGCATTTTTTTTCGGGCTCTGCTTAAATGAGTATGTGCTAAATCGACAGTTATTTCTAATGACTCTGCAATATTTTTAGTGCTTTTTCCATCGAAATAATAAAGCATTAACGGAAGTCTGTATTCTTCTTTTAACTGCATAAGTGCAGATTGAAGTCTGGAATATTTATTGTCGTCATTAGCCGCCTCATTTTTCACCTCGTCAACAGCAACTCGTTTGAGTGCTATTTTATTTAGTTTTCGTCTTCGCAAAAGATCCATGCACATATGTTTTGCGATTTGCGTTATCCATGCACCAAATTTACTTATATCACGAAGCTGTTTTGTGTCACTAAATCCTTTGAGAAAGGCTTGCTGTGTGATATCCTCAGCATCTTCTCTGTTGCAAAGCATACTAAAACATATTGCGAATATACGTGCAGAATGATCCCTCACCAATTCAGCATAGGCATGCCTGTCTAAATTGCCTTTTGAAAAAAACAGTTTTTTATTATTGCATCTTTCCAATCGGGAACTCTTGTTTGGTCATAGTATCCACGATAAAGACGGTTAAGTCAGCCAAAGCTGACAATATTTTAAAGAAAATTTTACTATTGGACAGGAAAATCGAGTTTTTTATGAATTCATAATTATTTTTAACAAATTTGAAAAAAGCCTGTCAGGTTTTCACTTTTCATTACTCAATATTTATAGAAAGACAGACAACAATTAGAGGTTTTGAAAAATGAATATTTTATTGATTAATCCGCCACATAAGTCAATTGGAAGTCGTTTAGCAAAAGAACATTTACCTCCTTTGGGATTACTCTCAATTGGTGGACCATTAATCGACAATGGTTACAATGTGAAATTATTAGACGCAGATTATGGGAATATGCCACTTGATGAAATCGTACATGAAACCCTGGACTTTAATCCTGATGCAGTTCTGATGGGACATTCAGGATCAACTTCTGCGCAACCAATCATCAATGAGATTGCGAAGTTAATTAAGTCGGGAAAGCCTGAGATGACAATTATTGTCGGAGGGGTTTTCCCGACTTTTCATTGGAAAGAAATATTAGAAAGCAATCCACAAATTGATTTTGTGGTCTGCGGCGAAGGAGAACAAATCATTTTAGATTTGCTGTATGCGTTAGAACATAAATTAGATATGGAAAAAGTCAAAGGAATCGCTTTTAGATTGCAAAATGTTATTATGAAAACAGCGCCGGCGGAAATCATAACCAATTTAGACGCTTATAGAATCGGATGGGAATTAATGGGAGATTACCGGTATACATATTGGGGAAAAAAGAAGGCTGTTGTTATTCAATTTTCAAGAGGTTGTCCTTATCCCTATAGTTATTGCGGACAGAGTAAATTTTGGAGAACATGGCGTCATAGAACGCCCCAATTATTAGCGGACGAAATTGAAATGCTTCATCATCGGTATGGGATTGAAGTCATAAATTTTGCCGATGAAAATCCTTCTACAAATCAAAAGGTTTGGATAGAATTTCTAAAAGCATTAATTGCCAAAAAACTTCCCATAATCTTAGTAGGTTCAATACGAGCTGACAATGTTGTCAGGGATGCTCAGTATCTCCATTTATACAAACAGGCAGGTTTTGAAAGATTTTTATTAGGTATAGAGAATTATAACGAAGCTGTTTTAGATAAAATCAAAAAAACCAGTTCCATAAAAAAAGATAAAGAAGCTATTCAGCTATTGAGAAAACATAATATTCTTTCAATGGCTACTTATGTCGTTGGTTTTGGTGAAGAAACGACAAGCACTTTTTATCATAGTTTAAAGCATCTGATTGAATACGACCCGGATCAAATTCAATTGGTGTATGTCACACCACATAAATGGACTCCCTATTTTGAAGAGATCAGGGACAAAAATATTATTCAACTTGACCAGACAAAATGGGACTATAAACATCAGATTATGGAAATGATAAATCTTAGACCATGGAAAGTCATGCTCTATGTAAAATTGATAGAGCTGATATTACAAACTCGACCAAAAGCCATCTTTCGTTGGCTTTTTCATAAAGATAAAAGGCTTCGCAAAGCCATGTCTTGGTATAATAATATTGGAAAAAGAGTTTGGTTCTATGAATGGTTTCAATTTTTCTTTCGTGACAATATAATCAACAAGCCAATACCAATTAACGAATTTTGGAAATAAGTACACCTGTGTTATAATTTTATTGATCATGGATATATAGTTGGGATGAATAAGTTTACATTATTCAGAACTGTTGCTGTGGTATCCAACCAGAGCACTTGGAGCCGTTGACATGCCATCAAAAAATTCCTGAATTATTCGAATTATCACCTCTTTTAGGGGCTGGAAAATGATATCAGTAATCCGCAAAGAATTACTTAGTCTTGTCGTAGGAGAAGCTTTGTCACTAAGCTTCATTTTCTGGGTGCTGAAGCAGGTTCCTCGTGCACCTAATGCATATCCTCTTGCAATGGCAATGATCGAATATGGCTTCTATGGTTGGTTGTGGTTTGGTATTTTGTCATTTACTGTAGTTTTTATGTTTGCAGCAGCTATTTGCCGAATAAGAGTGATCTATTCCTTAGCGTATAGATACTCTCAATTTTGTATATTAAGTGCTAATGCCTCTATAGTGATGTCATTATTCTTATCATCAACTTTAAAGTGGAATGCTCTTTTTGTTAATGCCGAATGGAATAAAAACATTAATAATTATTGTATCATGATACTAATTGCAGGATCAGCAATCGCACTCATAGCATATTTTGTTTATTCTGTTTTGCTATTTTTCCCAATTAAGAAGGTATCTGAGTGTGAATCTGAACATCGTGGTCCAGTCGACGCTGATGCGTGTCGCAACTGACCACATACGTTATCCCCAAGTAAACGATTAGAACTATGGAAAATATCAATAGAGAAGAAATATCCAAACGGTACTTCCAGTATCTCAAACATCTATCCACTTTTATTGCCTATTTCATTCTGTTTTTACTTGCAATTCACATATTTAAAGTTTCTAAATACGCACCTGTATTTTTACGTTTGGCTATTCCATTTGTGATATCCAGCGTTGTTGCTTTAGCCTTGATGGCAGGATTATCTTTCTATGCTGACCAAGCCACTTTTATCGAAAGGCATCACCGCCTTCTTGAAATCGGTTTCGTGGCATCAACAATTTTGTTTATATTCGGATTAGTCAACACTGTAGTATTCTTTATGCAACATTAGGGATATTCACAGACAGACAACGACCTACGGAGAATGCTGGTCATTAATTGCCAGGACTAAAAAAAAGTGACGGCCTTTGCCTTACCACCGCCCCTGCCCGGTCGTTTCCAAGACCGTCTGCCACAGATGACCATCAGGATCAACCTTCTTTTTCTTCAGGATTGTAAGTGCTATGGGGATATGAACAAAGTATTGATTCCAGTACCCGACCACCATATTCGTTCGGCCAGACATACCCGCATGAACTGCATTTTGTCCGAGTAATACGCAAAAAGCTGCGTCATTAGAATCAGTAGGTAAGCTGCGAATCATATAACTGGGGTCGATATATTTCAAGCTGACCGGCTTATTCTTTTCTGCAAAATACTGTATTATTCTTTCTTTCAAAATAAGCCCTATATCCTCGCGTATGACGTTACCGGAGGCATCCTTTTTCTGAACGCCGTTTATTGCGGCTATCTGCCGCCCTACCCCTTCAGCTACGACTATCACCGCGTGATGTTTTTTATCTAACCGTTTTTCCAGTGTCTGCAAAAATCCGTTCTCCCCTTCCAGAACAAACGGCGCTTCAGGAATAAAGCAGAAGTTTACCTCGCTGTTCGCCAATGTGGCGTAAGCTGATATAAAGCCTGAATCTCTGCCCATCAGTTTCACTAATCCGATACCGTTCCAGGCGCCTTTGGCTTCCGCATGTGCACAGAGAATAGCCGGCCGTGCCGCTTCGACGGCTGTCGAGAAGCCGAAAGATTGCTCTATGCCGCAGATGTCATTGTCGATTGTCTTCGGAATGCCGATAACCGAAATTTTTAGACCCCTTTTCTTGATAGTGGCATTCAGGTCGTGTGCCCCTCGAAGTGTGCCGTCTCCCCCGATGACAAATAATAGTTCGATCCCCATCTTTTCCAGAGTATCGACCATATCATCGGGCTCCTGTGGACCTCGGGAAGATGATAAGATATCTCCCCCTTTAAGATGAATTTCATCTACCGATTCAGGCGTTAGTAAAAGGGGCTCCTTTGGAGCTTTGGAGGTTAGACCCATATATCCGTAACGAAAACCATAAACTGCTTTAACGTTATATTGCCAGAGCAGGCTGAGAGTGATGGTTCTGATAACATCGTTAAGGCCGGGACACAATCCCCCGCAAGTCACGATTCCGCAGGTTAGCTTTTCCGGCTCAAAAAATATGTTCCGCCGTGGTCCCGCCCTCTCGAACATCGGAGGTTCTGTTCCATAGTCGTTGGATGTTTTCAGGTCCTCAGAATGTGTGTACAATAGAACCTTCTCACTGTCATCGACAAAATTGCGCCCGCCTTCTGTCAACGGTGATTCTATCTTTGGCAGGCCAAGTGTATCAATTGCTAAATCAGGTAACTCGTCCGGTCTTAAGTTAAAGGCATCCATTTACTGTTTACTCCAGATACGTGTATTAAGGTTAAGGTCATCAACAATTCCGATAGCAAGCTGAAGGTCTTCAAAATATTCACGGACAGGTTCGAAGTCCAGCAGCGTCCTGAACAATCTTGGCTCGAAGAGACTTTTTGTATAGGACACCGCCACGAAAACCTTCGAGCCTACAAAGGACAGATATATCTTCCTTCCGGTCTTTTTCCTGAACTCAACTATCCTCTCCATCAAACTCGTTGACAGGATATACCTGGCCTGAATTTGGTCGTCGCCATATACCACAAAATGATCTTCAAATTCCGGGTCTTCGAGCTTAATCAACTCACCGCGGAATATATTCATCGATTGCAGCTTTTGCCCGAAATGGCCGAAAAGTTTTTCCGCCGTATCGGGAAGGACCACTGTTTCGCACGTAAAATGCTTATTAAAATCGCCGATGAAAAACAGCCCCTTAAATATTGTGTATCGCCGCCGGTTCTTACCAGACCCGCTTTCATGCTCGGCTTTAATCTCAGAGAACTTGATTTCCGTTGCGCCCGTTTTACCCCAGACAAGGTCATCGCCTTTATATCGGTTGGGCTTTGTTGTGAATATTTTTGACAACATAAAGGTTGTTTTATCAATACACTCATCCGCATTATAATCCAGATTTTCATCGATAAAGTGAACTATTTTACCTATTACGAGTGACTTGAATCTTGCCACATATCCTTTTGTCATAAAGTGACATACGACTACACCTGCTAGTACACAAAGTACAGCCGGAGCAATCAGAGCAGGGATGATTACATTTCTTATCCTCCAGATTAACAGGCATACTCCTACAATAGAAAGAACGGTGACGATAACACAGGTGAGCTTAAAGGCAATTTTCCTTCGTTCCTGTTCGAGGGCCTTAAGGTCCCCCAGTAAAGTGGTGTTATAAAATTTCGTAAAATCTTCTAATGTTGTCACGGATCCATCCAATTAACATCAAATAAATGGAAACTTATTCAGTTCTCAAAAATTTTATCAGCATCCACATTTTCACGCTGTTCCGGGCTGATTTCAAAAACTTTCTTTGTTTTGTATCCCATCATGGAAGCGGCCAGATTAGTTGGAAACATCTCAACTGCATTATTATAAGTGGTAACTGCGGCGTTATAAGCACGTCTGGCCGCCGATATCTGTTCTTCTAACTCGTTCATTGTCCTTTGGAGCTGCATAAAATTTTCGTTGGCCTTCAAATCAGGATAATTTTCCACTGCCACCATGATTCCGCCAAGCATTTTACTCAGCTTATTATCAAGCACTACCTGCTCGTCATCGGACATCCGGCCGGAGACCGCTTTTGCCCTCATCTCGGTAATTTCTCTCAGCAGGTCCTTTTCATGTTGCATATATGCTTTAACAGTCGCAATAAGGTTCGGCAAAAGGTCGTATCTTTTCTTGAGCAAAGCGTCGATAGTTCCGAATATGTTCTTTACCTGGTTTTTCTTTGCAATAAGGCTGTTATAAATGAAAATTACGGCAAAAAGAACTACTACGCCAATAACAATTACGACCCACATTACTATATCTCCTTCACTTGAACTCCGTGAATTTAAATGCTCAGGTTGCTCTTTTTTACCTTACAAATAAACAACTTGCCAGTAAAAAGTACACGCAACCTGATTTCAGAAACGCTTGTGGAAAATCCACTCTTGAACTGAAACAATGGCCCTCTGAGCAGTTGTCCGTTTGCTCAGAGGGCCGAGGTGTTAAATGTTGTATGTTTTATCCGCGTGAAAACTTACGGTATTTCCCAGGCAAGTTCTTCCACTGTTTCTTTTAATTGTTCCTTGACGTCTTCGAGTTTTTTCCTTGGTTGTTCCATTTTCTCTTTTGTGGCTTCGGGAATATCCTCTGCTCGTTCATCTATCACACGGGGTGTTATAAACACAAGCATCTCACTGTTTGTCTGTTCTATGGAATTGTGTCGGAACAGCCCCCCGATCAAAGGTAAATCGCCGAAAAGCGGAACCTTGCTTTCCACAGTGCTGTCCTTCTGGAACAGGATGCCGCCGATCAAAAGTGTCTGATTGTCCTGAACAATCATATTCGTCCGGGTGTCCATACTACTCCTGACCCGCTGGCTGTTCACTAATTCTGATGTAAGTGAAGAAATCTCCACATTGACGACCATATCGACCTTATTCTCAGGTGTAATACTTGGACGGGCACGAAGCTCCATACCCACCTTATCAAAAGTAACGGCTTGCTGGCTGCCCCCTGATCCGCCTATTAAGGTTGTACTGCTAAGGAATGCAACTACACTGCCCTTGAAGAATTTTGCTTCTTCATTGTCCTTTGTCCAGAGAGTCTGCTGATTTAGAATCTTTGCATTGGTTGTCTTGATGAGAAAATCAATCAAGGCGTAAATGTCTGTTCCAATGCCAAGAACTGACCCTGTGCCTGAGGCTCCAATAGTGCCGGTAGCGGATGGTATTGTTCCGGCTGCCGATCCATGAGTTCCGATAGTTGTCAGATTACTCAAAGCCCGAATTGCATTTTCACCTATTTCGCCAAATGCAAGGGGATTCGTTGACAACTCGACACCCAGAGAAGTTACTTTGCTGTGCTCAATTTCAACAATTACGGCCTCCATCATCACCTGTTTGCCGGGCACGTCCAGCTCTGAGATCATTGTTTCTATCTCGTCCATGAATTCCGGTGGGGCGAGGGTCAAAATTGACTTGGTATGTGGCTCCGGCACGAAACGAATCCTGCCGATAACGTTACTGATTGGCATCTCTTCATTAATTCCGCTGCGGGCCCCGGATCCTGACCATGGAGGTGTATAAGTATTAGCCTCCGACGAAGTGTTGCTTTGGTTTGAAGTATTACTGCTGCTGCTACTGCCGTCGGTAGAATTATCCATTGAAGACGACTCGCTCAGTCCTTGTTCGGTCATTCGGATCCTGGCCGTTTGCCCCGCTTCAACGAACATTGCGTTAAGGCGTTCGCTCAGGTCTTCCGGGTCTGCATACTTTAGCTCTATGACTTTGGGCACTTCCGCCATCTCCTGTCTGTCAAGGTCAAGTATCAGTTCCTTAATGACTTGATATGCCTCGGGAATCTTGCTTATTACGATCATCTTTTTTGTCTGTGGCACCGACTCGAAGGTCAATTGGCCATAAAGCGGCCCGACAATTTTTGCCTTTTCCTCAGTACCTCTGCCAAATAAAAGATCGTAAATATTCATTCCTCCACCACCTTCTTCGCTGAAAAGCGTCCTGAGCAGTTCAGCCATCTGAACCGGATCGGAATTATGCAGCTCAATTATCAGCGGCTTGACTTGTTCCACATCCAGCGGGACATCCCATTCTTTTATTTGCTTTCTTACTTTTTCCATATTCTCAGCCGAAGCAATCACAGTTACCTGCTTGAGTGTGGCATATGCTATTACTTTTACTGTATCGGCCGTCATTGAGCTGCTTCCCCGAGAGCTGGCAAAGTTATATACAGAAACCCTGGCATTGCTGCCGTAAGGGCTGGATGCGGAATAAAGTTCCTCTATTTTTTCCTTGATTTGATCAGGGTCGGCGTGTTTTAGATTGTAATGCTCAGTCTTGAACAGACCTGTTGGAATATCTATTTCTGAAATAAGCTTCTTAACCATTGTACGCATATCCGCCCTGCCGTAGATAACGATCTGTCTTGCCTGTACTAAAGGCTGAATAAGAACACTCGCCGTCAGTTCTGAGCCGGGCATCTGCTGCATCGCTTCATTAAGACGCTGCGCAACCTCGCTGACATCCGCGTATGTAATTGGAACTGTTTCGTGATCTGATTTGACTGGCTCCTCTTTGTCAAGCTTATCTATCCACTCGCTGATCATCTTCATATCTTCAGCCGATGCCCTTGCAATAATCCACTTGCGTTGCGGCTCCGGGATAAGCACAATCGGCTGTTCGCTTGGCCCGATCAAAACCGATGTTGAGCCGGACCTGGAGCTACTGCCTCTATTTCCGCTGCTATAACCACGGTTTGAACTGCTCCGACCGGAACTGCCGTATCCGCTGCTTCGACCAAGACTCCTTGAATTCGTTGTTCCCGCATCGCCGCTTATAAGCATCCTCAGCAATTGAACAATCTCCGATGGATCACCGTTGCGAATTTCAAAAGTTTCTGTTACAGTTTGCTCGGCTTCTGGTACGTCAAACTCTCCGATAATCATCTCGATTTGCATCAGCTTCTCGACCGTATCAATTACTACAAGATTGCCCGTGGTTTCATCAGCGCTTACATAACCGGTCGTGTTAAGCAGAGGCCCGACAATCTGACTCATCTGCGAAGGACTGTAGTTTACTAACTTAAAGAACTTTTGAACTACTTGATTTTTATTTTCAATATTTGAAAGTGGTTGATCAACATATAGCGTAGGTACTTCCCTGTCGAGTTTTTCAATCCACTCGCCAATCTTCTTTAAATCTTCAGCCGTAGCTTTTACGATAATCCAGTTGTAAGTAGGCTGTGGGATAAGCAAGGCCGGCCTCCGGCTCGTTCCTACAGTAACCGTCTGTGCCGTCCCTCCTGAGCTTCTACCTCTTGAAGAATCTGGACCCGGTCTTGGCCCGCGTCCCCGGCCGAAACCTCCGGGGCTGCTCAAACTGCTGCCGTCGCCTAATAATGTCTGCAGCAGCTCAACCATCGCCGTTGGGTCGCCGTGTTGAATTTCAAATATCTGTGTTAAAATTTCCTCAACTTCGACTACGTCAAACTGTTTGATTATCATGCTGATGCGCATCAGGCTCTTGACCGTATCAATCACAAACAGGCTGCCTGTGCTTTCATCGGCGCTTACATAGC
>JACNGQ010000413.1 GCA_014384025.1 Planctomycetota bacterium
AAAATAGATTGTACTGCCGCGGGTATTGTCGAAAAGAATTTCCATCGGCTCATCCTCTTGGGCCTGAAAAATCCGGCTGGGGACCTGCTGGCCTATAGAGGTAAAAACGACCGATTCGTAATCCCTCGCATCATATCCGGGCATATAAAGTTTCACATAAGAGACATCCGGATTTTCCCCTCTCACAAGAAAACCTGCGTCAACCAGACTTAGCCACCGCTTGCCTTTCATATCGGAACCCGTTGTTGCCAATTTGATTTCCTTGGCTGTCGATGGAAGACCAACATTAATTTCAATCGGAAGCATATACTTGGTTATCGGCTCGGATCTGTAAATTCTCCTTTTGTCCGCAAAAATCTCAAGCCTGACAGACATATTTGGATCAGCCTTGTCACTAAGTCCGGCCAGCGCCACAAAACGCCTGTATTCTTTCTGGTGTTTGTAAGTAGCATTTCCGGGGCAGCTCATAGTGATGCCTTTTTTATAGACTTTCCCATTGAGTCTGAAGTATGAGCCGTTCCATTGCCTTTTGTCCTCTGATTTTCTCGAATCAGACAGGTGAACATCAGGCGCCTGTGAGTAAGCGGGATCTTTTTCAATGCGAATTCGAAATGCAGCATCTTCAAGATGCCACGGAACGGACCTTCCATTTTCTGCAGCTCGCCCGATATTGCAGGCAAGCAAAACTATCGCCGCTACACACAGTAACCATATTATCCGTCCTTTTGAAAACACTACTTTCAACATACTATAACTACATCCAAAAATGTTCCTTTATCATTTGTTTTCGTTATTCCGTCCTTTATCTTTGCCCTGTGCCAGAGCTTCAAAATAGGCGCTTATCATATGCTCATAGCCCTTAAAACGGTTCTGTTGCTGCCCGGAAAGCATATCGTTCAGCTTCTTATCCATTGCTTTATCGCCGCTATATTGAAGCGCAATTTGTCGGCCCAATGCCCTGTGTGATTTCTTCAGCGAGTCCACAACTTCGTCATAAGCTCCTCGGATGCCTACTCCGTTGCGAGTATTTAAAGACTCTTCCACCCCTTTCATCGCCTGAATGGATTGTTTAAGTCCCATTGTCGGCAGATTATGACTTTCGAGCTTGAGCACAAGCTCCTCCGTCGACTGACGGATATTGAGTTGCTTTTCCTCTGTAGCTTTCATCTTATCCAATACACTCGGGGGCAGTTTACCCCCTACCCCGAACATAGTAGTGCTGTCGCTGCCCTTGCCAAGCCCTGTTCCTCCCGTCTGGGCCTTCGTGTCTTCATCCTTGACCTGTCCGCTTTCCAGAGGCGTGTTCGATGCTCGTTCCCGCAGACCGTACTCATTATCAGAAAGTGCCTTGGCTACCGGCTCTACCAACTGGCCATCGGACATACCGGTACGTCCGGCTCCACTGCGGCCCTGAATGACATTATCCTCCGGCCTCTGGTCGCCGGTTTTGCCTTTGGCACTGGTACTGCTTATCGTACCGTCGGAAACCGGCCCGGCTGTATGGTCCAGCGAATTAAGATAGCTGCCGATATCTTCCACCTCCGGCCGCATCTCTTCTTCCGTCGTTATCAAATCAGACAAAAGATCTTCTAGTTCCGATGGCAACTCTGCTAAAGGAGCAAACATCTGCTCATCCTCCGGAATTTCTGCGATAAATTGTATATTGTCATGGAAACCAAGCGTCGCTTCACAGTTTATCATCAGTTCCTCGGCCATCTCCACCTCTTCGGTTTCCAGCCTATGGGCATCCACTCGTGCTTGACGCATATCTGCCGTTTCCATGGCTTGTTCGGCAAGCTTGTCGGCTTCCTCATAGAGACTTTTCATCGACTCAACCATTGCGTCGTCCCCGAAATCCAGCAGGTCCAGATTTGTAAAATCATTCACTACATCTGACAAAACCTCCGCCAGTTTGGATTGATCCATTGCAAGCTCTTCCAGCTTCTCCTCATCCTCTGAGCTGAAATCTTCCGGCGGCTTATCCATAATCATTTCTCGTTCCTGCATGATCTTTTTTTGTTTCTTGATGAAATCATCCAGTTCTTTAGCCATTTCTTTGAGCGACTCTTCTACACTTGTATCAAACGACTCGATACTTTCTCCTAAAATTTCCGCCGCTTCCTTTTCTACTTCAATTTGACTCTGCTTGGCAACAATACCTTTTAGCGCTATGAGCTGTTCGAGCAGATAGGCTTGAAGTTTTTCCACTGACCCAAGTGAACGAGAAACAGCGGACTTATCAGCCGGCCGGATGGCTTTAGTCTTTGATTCGGCTTCAATAATTGCTCCTATTTTCTCCATTATCCGGGAATGCTCACCATCTCTGAATTCAACAAGTTTATTCACGAACCTCGGCCGCGGAAGCGATGATACATCCCATGCCTCAGTCATAAAATCACCCACAAGTTTCTGCTTTTTGTTCAATTCGCCTTGATGCCTCTGAAGGCTCTCGATGTTTTCAGCTTCTTTCCTGCTTTTATCAATTACGTCATCCAGATTAGTCAACACATTTCCCGTTACACCCAGGGCCGTCTGCTGGGCCTCAATGGCCTTATTCAGCGCCGCAAAAGCAGAACCCTGTGGATCATCAATCGAAATCGTCAGTTCATCTAATGATTTGACCTGAATTGTTACAGGCTGCGATTGACCCAGGTGCTTCATTGGGCTGAAATCCTCACCGAACGCCTGCAGAACATAGGCCGAACCCGGCTTGAACACGCCGGCTTCAACCGACAGACGAAGACTTTCAGCCACCTGTTCCTTTCTTCCCGGCGGTCCTTCGTATTTCCATTGCTTTATTGTTTCCACTGGGCTGTTCGCCCGCATCTGTCCAAGTGTTACATATATATGACCGATTCCAAAATCGTCGCTGGCTTGTACGTCAAACTTCAGCCTTTCTCCCGGAGTTACGGTAAGATTTTGCTCCGTATCCACAAATTCAATCTCCGGCACACTGTCTTGTTGCAGCAGCACAGCACCCGAAGCGATTGTAATACGCCTGTCACTTTTCGGCCCTTTGACCTCGATTTGGTAGGAACCGGCCCTTTGCAACTGCGTTTCCGCACGCCAGAAACCGTCAACATTTTTAAACTCAATCGTTTTATCCGCTGTCTTCCACCACAATCCTTCAGCCTGCTTGTCCAGCTTGACATCCACAACTACCTGCGAATCGACCAGTCCCGAGAGCGTCTCCGGCGGGCCTATACTGCTGACCTGTCCCATACCCGTATAAGCAGGAGGTGAAACATGAAACTGGGATTCTTTTATTCTCGGTACGGTATTGACCATTACCTTTATACTGGAGCTGTAAGTATCCGCCGCGAACACCCTAAAAGCAAAGGGCCTGTCAACCGCTGAAAAAGTATAGTTGAAAACTCCCTTTTTGCTGCCCTCCGCCTGCATGGTTGCACTTTTACCTTTGTCCTTTTCACTACTTACAGAGTCCACACCATCCATCCAGACAATCTCCGGATAACTCCGCAGCTCTCCGTTACCTCCTCTGCCTTTAACTTCAACCGATACAATCAAATCATCAGCCTCGGCAATTGTCACGTCGCTGCCCGGCGTGACCTTCAGTACCACCGAACCTGCCGGCGGTACATCGGACAAAGGTCGCATAAACCTCGCAAAGGCGTTAACCACATAACGGCTCTGTCCGATACCATATATCATCCAAAAAAGCATAATAATCAAAAACGCTGTCAGCCATTTTCGTATTCTCCGCTTGTCCCACAGTTTTTTCAGGTCCGCTGTTGACATTAAGGAAATGGCAGTCCCTATTGTTCGCTCGGCAAATGGTTTCTCTCCTGAGTTAAATTCGCGTCTCTCGAAACAAAGGGCATTAATCAGCATGTTTTCCGGCACGTTATGTTCACGCTCCAGAAGCAACGCCGTTCCTTCAAGCCCCTCAATCTGTAATATCGGTGTCAGTATATTCTTCCAGAATTCATATATAATCAAACCCACCCAGCCCAAAACAATCGCAAGGCGTAATCCGGGCGGAAAATGCAAAAGGTTGTCCATAAAACAAAGCACAAGCCATACACCGAAGCAGACCGTCCCCCAAACCAATCCTCCTAATACAAACCGGTTTGCCATCATTATCCGTCGGCCTCTGGCTATGGTCTCTCGAACCAAATCGGTCTGTTGATTATCTTCAAATTCCATAACTTTCTTCCTCTATGGCTTGGCTTCGGGGCTTTGACCTGCAATAACAGTATCATTCTTTTTCCGTAATTCCCAAAGCTTTTCTGAAATTACAACTTCCGGCGTAGGATTCTCCGGCAGCAGGATAACACGGAAAAATGTCCCGCGCGAAGACAGTATAAGTTCCTTATTTATCCTGTCATATTTCCACCGCCAGATACTCAACCGCCAGGGCTCAACCACTGTCCCTAATTCTCTGTCCCACTCACCGCCTATGTCGCCAAAATGAGTCGGCGCAACCTTGCGTCGCAAATTCACTAAAGTTAGCACCTCATTGCTGCCTTTAATCTCCAGCACTCCTAACAGCTTCTTGTCATTATAAAAATCTCTTTGTCTTTTTATATGGTCCTCTGCAATTGCAAATAACTTTTTGTCCTGTTCCTTTGGCCAGCCAACGATATATTTTCCGTCCTTTCTCACGGCTAAATAAAACTCCTCACCAAACGCAGATTCGACTACACAGGTATCATCGCTTTCGGTCATTGTAGTTGGTATCGGCGTTAGAGATTCCTTTGTTACTGCCTGAACCGCATCCTCCGGACCAAAACGCATATCACTAAACTTTACGTTAACTTTAGCCGCAATGTTTTTACCTTTGTCTAAGAGTTTTATTCTGCTGACATAAACCAGTTCATCCAGAGATGTCCCTTCTCCTCCTCGCTGCTTGCTATGCAAAACAAGTCTGTGAGTTTTCTCTTTTGTTTTAAGATATACAGTCGCAGTATATAGATGTCCATACAGAGATTCTTCACTATTGAAAATCACCATAGCAACAATATATCGCAGCGGATACGGCCGGCCCGAATATTCCTTTGCTGCAGGTGAATAATCCGCTTCACCTGTCTTTTCGTTGTACTTGGTCGTTTCAATGAACTTCCAATTGCGACGCATCTCCTCCTTTTCAGGATAAAAACGAATCTCCTGCACCGGCTCAAAAGTAAAATTCCTGACTTTTCCGTACTGAACATCTTCGCCGGTTATCATATCTTTAGTTTTAAGCGTGCCTCCTCTCGGTATATTCAGCTTAAAACTGCGGCCCGGCGTCAACGAAATCTCGCCGGTCAGAACCTTCCCATCGGAAAAATAAACCGCTGCAGTTCTGGACGTACTTTTGTCCTCTGCAGTTTCGCCAAAAAGAGTTTCACTCGAAGCACCCAACACCAAAGTGCCGGGCCAGACTAACAGGCAAAAAACACAGAGCCAAAACTCAATATTATATATTTTAGCTTTGAGTCTCATTTTCTTTAGCTCTTTTTTTAGCTTCTTTCTCTGCACAATTATCCAATCCTTTGAGATTAAAACAGATTCATCTTACGCCGCATCGTCCATTCCAACATAAGAATAACCAAAAATATCACAATGTATATGTACTTATCCTGAACCAGTGGAATCTCCACACTGACAGCATAATCTATGATTCTGCTTCTAAGTGACTCTACTAAATTGTTAAGTTCGTTTTCTCGAAAATATGAACCGCCGCTTCGCATCGCCAGGTTGTCCAGAAACGCATGGTCAACTTCAAGATTCGCACCTTCATTCACACTCGGTCCCACCACTAATGTCTTTTCATAAGACTCTAATAGTTTTTCTCCAACATGCGCATGAACCTCAAACAGGTATTCGGCCCTCTTGGAAAAAACCATTCCCACCCGGAACGTATTCTCTCTACCCATCACAGGTTCGACAGATACAGGCTGAGGTTCCCCGCCCGCCTTCAGCGTTGCCTTCAAGTGCAGCTGTCCAGGATTATAACGCCCGGCCACGCGAATCGTCGCACTGGCCTGCTCACCCGGTTTATAGCTTTTTTTGTCCCACTTGACACCAACAAAACGCTCTCCTTCCTCCCATTGCGAAAGGTTCCGTACCGACTGCCGCCAAAAATGACTGTAAGCCTGCTTAAGCAAATCGGAAGCCTGAGTCCATTTCCACATCGTGTTCGTCGCCACTCCCATTGTCTGCCCTTCTCCAAAGCGCTGAAGTGCAACCACTGATACCGTCCTGTTACCTAATGAAGCATCCAAAAGATTAATAGCTCCGCTCCTCAAAGAACCGGAAAGATTTATACTCTCGATACTTGCTCCGGAAGCCTGGGAAATGAGTTGTGTCATTTCGGAAACAATACTGTGATTTGCCGCAGACAACGGTACATTCACCGTAAACTGGCCCGTTTGCAGTTTAGGTTCTCCTGCACTTATACTCCACGGAAAGAGCGGCTCAATCACGGTCCTCGAATACCCGCCCTGACCAAAGGAATGCTCTCCTCCGAGAAATATCACTGCCCCTCCTTCACGGACGTACTCTACCAAAGCCTGCAACTGTCCTTGCCGCCACTGCGAAACAGGAAAAGAACCTATTATAACGCATTTATATAGATCAAGTAGCCCTTTAGTGGAAGGAAAGCCGGCTTCAAGATTCTCATCGCCTTTCTGACGACTCCCCCGCACAATAAATCGGTCACTGCTTACCCGAAACAGCGATGTCAGTGCCATCGAAGAATCATCCGAAAGCTCCTTGTAAATCTGCCTGAAATCCCATCCCAACTGCTGAGCAAAAAGAAGTACGGATAGGGTATTTTTACGCACCTCTATTGGAAAAATCCGTGTATTATTCAATGCAGAAAGCTCACCGTCAACTGTTTCAGCTCGAACACGATACTTTTTCATTCCCATTTCAGATGGACTTTTTACAGTAAACTTCACCCGGGTCCCGGAATCCCTCAGGTCAACAAATTTCGAATCTCGAGTTTCCCAATCCTGTCCGATGTTTTCTTCAATTTTAACATTTACCCGTTCTGCTCCTGTCGCAAAACTATAGGAAGCGCAATGGGCTACGATGTCAGCGGTAACTTCAAAATCGCTTTGTCCTTCCACAACCTCCGGCGACTCAATCCTCGTTATTGCTATATCATTCCAGGTCTCAGGTTCGCTCCCCATACCGGCTATATAAACAGGCACTTCAGGCAGCTTAATGTTTTGCACTAATTCATCACCGCCATCGGTAAGCAAAAGAACGCTCATATATTTGGACGTATCCGGCTTATCTGCTATTGTAACCAGGCACTTGCCTAAATCGGTCTCCCTGATATCTTCTGCAACCTGCTTGTCCTGCTTACGACTGCGACCCGGCAGTTCGTACACCTCACTGTCAAATTCCATCCTTTCAAAATCTATATAAGAAGACCGCAGCTTTTGCTTGAGATTTTCAAGCACAACATCGGCCCGTTTGCCCCGGCTGCCTTCGGCGTCATCCTCGACTTCCATCGAAGAAGACGTATCCACAAGCGCAAGAACCTTTTTATTTTCATCAGGTCTTTGCATCACATTCCACATCGGATCAAAATATGCCAGAATCAACAGCAGCACTATTAGTATCTTGGGAACCACCAATACCATAGTCTCTCTGGCCGAATATTGTCTCCGCTGCCGCCGATACAGAATAATCAGCCAGATTCCCAACCCCAGAATCAGTCCCGCCCCGAGGACCGGATTAAGATGTGTTTGCCACCGAAGCACTCCCATTAGCTTGCCCTCCGGTCGGCTGCAATATCAGAAGTCGATCTGCCAATAATATTCCTAACATGACGGCTTAGTCTGTTAACTGGAGACCACAATCGCCCTTTATATTTTTCAGAAGTCTCTGAGGCCGTCTCTGCGCCCTGTATTTTTTCCTGCCCTGCCCGGGAGAGCCTTGGCGCACCAAGCCACCCCTCCGCTAACAATGCCAGCGTTGCCAGCAGAAGCAAAGGCAAAAACAGCTCTACGGATCTTGCCTGGCCTTTATGGTATTGCTCAAAGTCAGCCGCCTCATCAAAGGGCAAAATCTTATGTGTTATTTGTCCCAAAGCCGGAACTTCCGAACCTTCGACAAATTGTTCCAAACCCTCTTTCTCTGATGCTCTCACTGATATACAATATTTCTTATCACCTGCTGTAACGAGGTACACGCCTGTCCTCGGAAAGGCCGGAATTTCCTGCTCTTTGCCTTTCCAGTCCATAGAATCACCAACTAAAGAAAGAATCTCAACCTCGCCGCCCTGCGCCCTGATACCACGCGGACGCTCACCCGCCACTAATGATATGGCACCTTCCTGCCCGGATGAAAATCCCGCAATCGCCATGCGTTGCGCAATCATCACCAACAATCCCGAAGAAGGCAGTGTATTCCAGCGCGAAGTAAAGGCCGTACCGCTAACGAAAATATTGCCTTTGCCCATTTTCCTCTGTGCGATTACTACTGTTTGAAAATCAACTCCTAAAAGCGGATTAAACTCACCGGACAATGCCAGTGGATGAAACACATATGCGCTGACAGATTCCAGTTTTGAATTTCCTGTCGCTTCTTGAATTCGATTCCAGAAATTGTTTTTTTCGGTCAACACCTCCAGGCTAACTCCCCGCGCATTCATCTCGCGGGTCTTTATGCTCGCACCGAGCCAATTTGCAAACTGTCCGGATACAGCCATTCGTCCGGGCCTAATCGATGGAACAACCAGAAGATTACCGCCGTTTTCTACATACTCTTTCAGCCATGCCGCCTCCGCCAAAGCGGATTGCATCCCGGCCCACGTTGTAACAATAAGAATCGGCTTTTCAAGGGCAGCGGTCTGGCTCAACTGCTCCGCCGTGCTGAACTTCACTACCATACCGGTAAATTGTCCCTGCCCTGTAGGAGATAACGCTACCGGCAGTACTCCGAACTCTTCAGGTACCCCCCCAAACAAAACCGTCGCCGTCTCCTCGCAAAACACTCCTATTCCCGCTTCATTGTCAGCCGAGAAACCATCACCTTCGATCCACGCCTTAACCCAGTGATACCCGGCCTCGTCCGGCGTCGTCTCCACTTCAACCGTGACAGCCCTTCCTTCTTCCACTACCACGTTTTCAGTGTTTTTCTGGTTCTGGTTGTCTATAGAGTTGACCCGAACATTGGCGGTAGTATCCGAATTATTTTTCACGATCAGCCCGATTCTATAAGGGTGCTTGGGCAGAACCTTTTTCTCGGAAAATTTAACCGCCGCGATTGCCACGGTGGCGTCGTCACCCCGATCGGCCTCGACCTTGGGGAAATAGTTGGT
>JACNGQ010000292.1 GCA_014384025.1 Planctomycetota bacterium
AATCCATCCTGGCCGGTTGGCGGCTCATATACGAATGACCAGTACGAATATATTGAGCTTCACAACATCAGCAATGAACCTGTCTCTTTATATAATTTTGAGACTGCTCAGCCGTGGAAGTTCACCGACGGTATTGACTTTATCTTCCCTGCTGATGTTCCCGTAATGATACCTGCCGGGGGATATTTGCTGATGGTTAAGAATCCGGAGGCTTTTGCGGCTGTCCCTGTTGAGAAGATTCTTGGTCCTTACAATGGCAGCCTGAATAATGCCGGCGAGAGATTGGAGCTTTCGATGCCGGGTGACGTGGACGAGTTTGGCACACTTGGTTACATTCGTGTTGACAGAGTCACTTACAGCGATGGTGTTCATCCTGAGAATTCCCCCGATGGAGTTGACCACTGGCCGACAGGTCCAAATGGTGGCGGTGAGTCACTTACTCGCAAGGTCTCATCCGATTACGGCAACGATTCCGACAACTGGATTGCCTCTGCACCTTCACCCGGAGCCGTCAATCCGTAAGGTTTCAGAATAAGCAGAAACGGGCAATAGTGTACAAAGATTCCTTGCAAAAACACCTATTTTTGTGTATATATGATATTTGGATGAAATTCAGAGGCTGGTGGTGCTTCCTTCACGTCGGCTTTGTTTTCCAAATTTCACCGCAAACCGCATTTATGAGTTGTAAGAAGCTTTCTATGGAAGGCCGGGGAAGGCCGGGAAAATGAAAAAAAAGATTTTCTTTAGCCTTACTCTGCTATTGATTATTGGCACGATAGCACAGGCGGCAACTCGCCGAGTCCCCGGTCAGTATGCTGATATTCAATTGGCGGTTCGAGACTGCAATGACGGTGATGTTATCATCGTTGAACCCGGCACATACTACGAGACCATCAATTTCAGCGGTAAAAATATTATTCTGACAAGCACCGACCCGAACGACCCTGATGTTGTGGCCGGTACTGTTATCGATGCCGATGGCGATGGCAGTGTAGTTACCTTCGAAAACGGGGAAACATCCAAGGCGGTCTTGACGGGTTTTACAATCACCGGTGGCTTCGGAACGCTGAATATGGACCTTAATCCTGAAGTTAGGATTCTCTGGGGTGGGGGCGTATATTGTTTTCAGGCATCACCTACTATTACTAAAAATGTTTTCACCGGCAACAATGCACCCAACGAAATTTTTGGAGATACAATAGAGGATTTAATATTTGGCTATGGTGGGGCAATAGGCGGCGTTCAAGCCAGTCCAACGATTACGCGGAATATAATACATGGAAACACCGCATATGCAGGCGCCGGTATATTTATATTCGGAGACCCCATAATCAGCAGCAATGTTATACATAGTAATTCGGCCTTTGTCGGGGGCGGTGTTATTATGGCTGGAGGCAGCTTAAGCAATAATACAATTGTCTTTAATGATGCGAGCTTCCAGGGCGGCGCTCAGGCCGGTGGAAACGTTCACATTGTATTTAGTCCGGATTTTGCTCCTCCTCGTATATTGAATAACATAATATCGGGCGCCAAGTCGGGTGCAGGCATAACCTGGGAGGGTGTTTATCAGGGAGGCGTGATGAAATTCAATAATGTTTGGAATAATACTCCAGACAACTATGGTTTTGCTGCTCCCGGGGCCGCTGAGATGACCTTTGGTGGCCGGGCCGACCACACAGGTATTGACGGCAACATCTCTCAAGATCCGTTATTTGTTGATGCCCAAACAGACAATTACCATTTACAAGCCGGTTCGCCGTGTATAAATACCGGTGACCCCGGAATTGTTCCTGCACCCGCTGAAACTGATTTCGATGGGGAACTTCGGATCTATGCAACCAGGATTGATATAGGCGCGGACGAATTTGTTGGCTATGTCAAACCTGTTGCCAATGCCGGCCCCGACCAGCATATAGACTTACCTGAGTTAATAACTCTTGATGGCGGCGGCTCGTTCTTTTATGACCCGGATGGGGTCATGGAATTTAGCTGGGAGCAGGTCGCCGGTTCGGCAGTGGCAATGAGTGATTTCGCTGCCAGGCAGCCAACGATCATCCCTGAATCTGAAGGGGAATATCGTTTTGAGCTGGTGGTAAGTGATGGTTTGAATATCAGCGAATCCGATGAAGTACTTATTATTGTTCGCAACCGTGCCCCTGTGGCCGATGCCGGGCCCGACCAGTCAACGAGTGCCATTCCCTCTGTAGTTACTCTTAATGGCAGCGCCTCTTACGACCTCGGCGGCGTAGCTTTGACTTATTACTGGTCGCAGACATCGGGACCTGCTGTTACCTTAAGTAATGCAAATGCTGATAACCCAACCTTTGTTCCCTCTCAAGTTGGTATATATGTATTTGAGCTGGTAGTAAACGATGGTCAACTCGACAGTGTCCCTGATATCGTTGGGATTGTTATAGGTAATCGTGCTCCGGTGGCAGACGCGGGATTACCTCGTTACGCTTCCCGATATCCGATAGTACTTAATGGAAGTAGTTCTTTCGATCCTGACGGCTACGGACAGCTAACCTATCATTGGCAGCAGGTATCGGGCCTGTCAGTGGATATTACAGACGAAAATACTGCAACCCCCACAATCAGCGAATTTAGCCAGACAAATGAGATTCAACGCTGTGAAATTGAATTGACTGTCACTGATGGCGACCTGAATGGTCCCCCGGACACCGTGCAGGTAATAATTGTGCCCGATTTCGGTAATAATAACTTAACACAGGCAAATCCTCCTTTTGACACGCACAAACCGACAATAGTAGCTTTCGGTGGTGGTAACTGTGTAATGGGTGTGGCTATGGTCTTTTCCGATCCTGCGGATTGGTATGCAAAAGCCAATTTCCTGACTGTCAACTCTTACGGTCCGCCCTATTATCAGTATGGAGATGCCCTTATTACTTATCTTTCAAGTGTTGCACCGAATTATACACAGCCAATCCAGACGATCGGATTCAGCACGGGTAACATGCCGGCGATAGATGTTGCTGTTCGTCTTAATGAAACCTACGCCGACGCTCGTTTCGCGGTAAACCGTGTGTCACTGCTTGATGCTGCCTGCCGGGATTTCTCCGATGATATTGCCAAATTAATTTCCACCAGCGCCGATGGAGAGAGGTGCTGGATTGATAATTATTATGCGACAGCCGGAAGATTTTATCCGGGGACATTGAATATTCGATTTCCGGCCCCTCCTGCCGAACATTCGACCCCGTTCGTATGGTTTCAACAATCAAATAATCCAGGTGGCGGAGCTCGTAGCAGGCCTGTTTACAACGGCGGTGTTACGGCCGGATATTATTTGTCCGTTGCGGGCCCTGATAAAAATCTTCAATTGGCCTCTGACGCTGAAAACTATTACTTTGAATGGAATTCCCAGACTGGTTCCTTAAGGCTCTATAATGAATCTCAATATCCCGGTCGAATACCTGAAGCGGTGAAACTTGTTGGTCCTGCAGATGGGACCCTCGCGGATGCAAACGGAGTGGTATTAAGTTGCCAGACCAGTGAAAATGTTGTTGGTTACCAGCTTATCTTTGGCCCGACAGCTCACGAATTGAATTATCTTGTTTCTGATACCCCAAATCCGCCGGAAGAGGCAATCTCAGAATTTCCATTTGAGACGACTTATTGGACAATCAGAGTTCGCGATGAGTATGGCTCAACGGTTTATGCCGATCCAATCCGCATTAAATCCAGTAACGTGACGGCCCAGGTAATTGAAAATGTTAACACCGGCAGAAAATACAATTCTATTCAGCCTGCTATTGATAATGCCGGTGCGGGCGAAGAGATAGTAGTCGGCCCGGGAATTTATCAGTATTTCGAAAACATCGATTTCAAAGGTAAAGCTGTAACTCTCAGGTCAACCGACCCCAATGACCCTTTCGTCGTTGCGGCTACTGTTATCAACGGCACCGGTCACGGCCCGGTGGTCACTTTTTCCCGCGGTGAAGACCCAAACAGTGTCCTTGCCGGTTTCACCATAACCGGCGGATACGCGGGTATCTACTGCTCCGCCGCATCACCTTCAGTTACCCGCTGTAACATTGTCGGTAACATAGGAGCCGGGATAGAATTACACAACGGTAGTAATCCGACAATCACTCACTGTGACATCGTTTCCAGCACAGGTACCGGTCTTGCAATGTTGGAAATACAAGGTGGGCGGAATGTTATCTACAACAAACCCACAATTACCAACTGCGTCATTGCTGAAAACTACCAGCACGGCATTTCCGGCGGTATGCCCACAATCAACAACTGTACAATTGTTGCGAACAGCCAGGGCGGAATTTCTGATTCCAAACCGACAATCACCAACTCCATAATCTATTACAACGCCCTTGACTCTGATCTTGTTCAGATAGAAAGCAGTGTAACCGCCACAATAACCTACTCCGATGTTCAGGGTGGTTGGCCGGGGCAGGGTAATATCGACGCCGATCCGTTATTTGCTGACTCTGACAATTGCGATTATCATTTGAAATCGCAGGCGGGCCGATGGGATATGACCAGCCAAAGCTGGATAGCCGATGATGTTTCAAGCCCCTGTATCGATGCCGGCGATCCGGACACTCCGATTCACTTGGAGCCTTTACCAAATGGCGGCATAATTAATATGGGGGTTTATGGCGGGACATCCCGGGCAAGTAAATCTAACGGCAATGGTGAATAATATAGCATTGACTTGCTTGGAAAAGTAAAATACGTCGTTTGATTCAGATGAAAACTATAAAAATCGCAATGTGTCAGATATTCTCACTTGATGGTGACCGTAGTGGCAATTTTGTGCGAATAGAAAATGCCGTTGCACAGGCCAAAGATGCCGGGGCCGAGATTATTTGCTTTCCGGAAACAATAATATTGGGCTGGGTCAATTCTGATGCACACACAAGAGCATATTCGATTCCCGGAAAAGATTCGGCTCGTCTGTGCAAACTGGCCGAAGATTATCAAGCTTATCTTTGCGTTGGTCTGGCGGAAAAAGAGGCAAGCCGCTTGTATGATTCGGTGGTGTTGATAGATGATAAGGGACAAATTCTTCTAAAGCATCGCAAAATTAACTTACTAACCGAATTGATGAGTCCGCCTTATACTCCCGGCGAGAACGTCGATGTGGTGGAAACCGGATTTGGAAAAATAGGCCTGTTAATTTGTGCCGATACCCATAAAGATGAAATCCTCAATAGCATGGCGGCATTAAAGCCCGATTTGCTGCTCGTTCCTTATGGATATGCGGCCGAAGAGAATAAGTGGCCCGCTCATGGTAAAGAGCTTGAGAAAGTGGTTAAAACAGCAGCGAAAAAGACCGGAGCACCTGTCATAGGGACCAATCTGGTAGGTGAAATAACAAAAGGGCCGTGGAAAGGCCGGATCTATGGGGGCCAAAGCATAGCTGTTGATAAAAACGGCAAGACAATTTCAACAGCTAAAGACCGCGACCGGGATATAAATATCTTTCACATAGACACCGGTGCGTAGTTTGGCCCGACTCTTGTTTAAGGGATAAATTTATTCCAAAGCCCCCGCGTGACGTCGTGCCTTTGGGTCACCCGCTGCGTATATCATTCCGGTCTTAGCGTCCAGATAAATCATCACCGGATATGCAATAGGCTTTGATGTTGTTTCTATTTTATGTCCCCGGCCGGCCAGTTCCCTCCTTATGTTTTCGTCGATATTTTCATTCAGTGTAAGGCTTGCTATTGTCCCAAGTGTTTCCTTGCGCTTGGGATTGGGATTGAAAGAATTCTCTTGATGTCCCGTGCTGAAGCGGGGCGCCGTCACTGCGTCTTTGGGCATCATGCCAAACTCAAGGTGGTTGAGAAGACAATTAAGGGTAGTCTGGTCCTGTAAATCACCGCCGGCTACACTAATGGCAATCACAGCTTTGCCGTCCTTAAGGACTATTGTTGGTGTTAATGTGATGCGGGGGCGTTTACCCGGCTCGATACGATTAGGATGCCCCGCAGTTGTATTCAGACTTCGAAGCCTGTTGCCGTGCGCAACTCCCAGCTCTTCACATACGGCATAAGGGCCGTTACCGCTTGGTGTGGCCGCTACAAAATTACCCCAGCGGTCGGCAACAACACATGTCGTAGTGCCCCCGGGTCCGGGCCGATAAGTTCCCGGTCCCTTGACGGCTTTCATATTAACAGGGTCACCCGGACGCACCTCCGAAGAAGCTTTGTTCATATCGATTAAAGGACGGCGGAGCTTTGTGTATTCGTCACTAAGAAGCGCCTCTATAGGAACGTCCGCAAAGAGCGGGTCTCCGTAATACTCATCACGGTCCGCAAAGCCCAGCTTCAACGCTTCGCTTAGGACATGAATATAATCTGTAGAGAGATGCCCCATCTTTTTCAAAGCGAAACCTTCCAAAAGTCTCAGTGTTTGGCATAAATATGGCCCCTGCGTCCATGTATCACATTTGCAAACAGTATAGCCTCGATACTCGACCTTGATAGGCTCCTCGACGCGAGTTACGTGCTTGTCAAGGTCCCTCTTACGGAGAAATCCCCCGTTCTTCTTATAGAAGTCAACTAATTCGTCGGCTATATCTCCCTTGTAGAAACGGTCTCTGGCTGCCTGCAATTTCTTTTTACGATTCCCGCGTGTCTTCTTTTCTGTTTCAATTAGCTTGCGGAAAGTGACAGCCAGATTGTCATGCCAGTCTTTATCGCCGGAATCAAGCAGTGCGAGTGATGGTGCCACCACTTGTTCGAAGCTCATCGTTCCATATAGCTTAACCGTCGTAATACAAAGGCTAAGGGCTCCGGGCACAGGTGCGGCCTTTAAGTTCCCGTCCGCGGGAATACCGTTCTCGTAATACCATTCAATCGCCTTTTTATTCAGCGGCGCTCCGCCCAGCCCGCACAATACTTTCACCTCTTTTTTGCGCGCATCATAGATAATAAGCGGTATTTCAGCGCCGATAGCGTAAGAGCCGTAATCTGTTATGCTCAGTGCAAGAAGTGTTGCCGCCGCCGCATCTGCCGCGTTTCCGCCTTGTTCCAGCATGGAAATACCCGCTGCAACGGCATCTTTTCCGCCTGCTGCTACGGCCCCGCCTTTTCCCGAGGAATTCCACCCAATCTCGGATGCGACTAAGACTCCGGACATGATAAATGTCACTAACAATATCGCGCCCGGAAATTTAAGTGTTTTCATGAGATTTACCTCCAGTTATTGCATTACGTTCACCTAACAGACACATTTTAACAAATCTATTTCGGATTGCAAGCGGTGTAGCCGATTCCGTCAGGCTGATGTATTATAATATTTTTTATGTCAGAGATGAAATCCTGACTGTTCGATATTATTGCTCTGTGACTTTGTTCACATCGGCTTCTTGTGCATTTTCAAGATGCTGGCTATAAGATACTTTGTTTCCATCGCTGTTGACCTGTACCAGTCTGATTGTTACTTCCTTGTCGTTAGCCTCCGGCCATTGCCGGCAGTGCCATGTTTCATCCGTTGTTCTGACATGGTAGAGCGTCGTGAATATACCTGTCCATATTGTTGAATGCCAGTTTTGATGAATATGTCCTGCATAATTTGAGTCAACGTATTCTCTGTAGTCGTAAAGAAAGCTTTTTATCCTGTTCATTTCATCCTGCGAGAAAAGAAACTCATCGGCTGACGCAAATCCTGTCCGGAACATCCCGATATGGGTGATGATGACAATACTCTCCTTCCTGACCTTTGGGCAGGTTTCGATATCGTTCCTGAACCATGGCCAGCTTCCACCTGTAAAATCGTGAAGCTCCCCCCCTTCATCGCCTCGTTTCCTTGAGTTGAAATCACAGCTTACGAAATGACAGCCTTTATAATCGAAGGAAAAATTTTGAAGATACTTACCGTCAACAGGAGTAGGTGCCTTCCGCCAATGCCCAAGAACGCTGCGGAGATACTGATATTGCTTGTTAAATGTGTCTTCGAATTCTTTCTCGCATCTGCGCTGGATTTCGTTGTCACCTATGACGGGAATATAAGGAATCCCTACATGATTTAAACGGTCAAGTATTGCTCGGGCGACTCTCAGGTTCCTGTCCGATCTATAGCCGCCCCATGCAATGTCTCCCGCAACAAACACCAATTGTATGTCCTTCTTGTCTTTGTTGCTTATTATCCAGTCAACCGCACTTATGAATTTGGCTTTGTTGTCCACGTTCCCGTCGATATGCGGGTCGGCTATGATTGCAAATGAAAAAGTCTCGCCGTATCCGGCAGAAACAGTCAGGATAACCAGGGCCGATAGTGTTAATACGAACCAGGTTGAAAACAGGCTTTTTATTCTATTGAGCATTTTTCTTCAAATTAGTTGTTGTCAGAATTTCCTATTTGCCCCCCGAGTTTATACTACAATACAAAAATCATCTTAAAAACGCAAGATATCCGTTATTGTCGGAAATTTATGAGTGACTACCCTGTGGGGTGTTTGAGCGTTCTGCAATTACAAAACTCAAAGAGAAAGGGTCTCAGGACAAGTTAGTAGATTCCGTGAGCGTAATCGGGGCCGTATGCGAGGTTCTACAGGCAGTTCGTGAGAATGTTGATTATCCGATCGACCAGTACCACATGATGCTTTTCATCTTCGGCGATTTTGCAGAAGCAGTTACGTACCCTCTCATCGGTCAGGTTCGGATTTTCTGAGGCCTTGAGGTAGAACTCATGAGCATTTTGTTCGATTAATTTCATCGTCTCGAACTCACTCAGCGTTTTTTGCTTGGTCATATTATCCATCATTTTGGCCCGGTTTCGATTGTAGATTTCTGATAATATTTCTATGCCGTTCTGTGTCATCCAGCAAAGTGGTCAGATATTTCCGAATTTCTTTGAAAACATCATCTTTAAGGTCGGCCGGCCAGTTTTCCCGGTCCATATAGTCCCGGTAAATACTGTGAGCGATCTCGTCTTCCATATCCAGGGCCGATAGAAGAAGCCCTTGTACTGTTTTAGGCTCTTTGCGGTGAGTTTCGGCTTTTCTTGTTTCTGTTTTCTGCATTTTTTCGCTTTTTTACAAATATTATATATATACAATGTACATCGGCATGATTTGAATGGAACTTAACAAGCTTCAAGGGTGTTCTCCGGCGATAACCACTGATAAATGGCCCTTATCCCGTGCCACATTTGTAGAGCACGTTCTGAGTCGATCCGGTGACAGTAATCCCGATAAAGCTTTGTCAGAATTAAAGTTAGGTACGAAGCGTAACGGAATGTCCCTAACGGGGAGCTCCCAAAAAGAAAAAAATGGGCCGGGCAGG
>JACNGQ010000070.1 GCA_014384025.1 Planctomycetota bacterium
CCGGGTGTGGAGTGTCTGTGCATGGACCTGCAGTACGAAGACAATTGCAGGCGGGCATGCGAGGACGCTGTAGAGGTATACAATCTTGCTGCAGACATGGGCGGAATGGGCTTCATTGAGCGATTCCGCATCGAATGCCTGCGCAGCATCTTGATCAACACACACATGATTGAGTCGGCGTATAGAGCCGGCGCCCAACGTTATTTCTTCTCTTCTTCTGCCTGTGCATATAACGTCGAATTGCAGGAGGACCCTAACTCGCGAGCGTTAAAAGAATCCGATGCTTATCCGGCGATGGCCGAGCGAGGCTATGGTTGGGAGAAACTTATGTCCGAGATGTTCTGCCAGGAATATTGGGCAGAGCGAGGTCTCAAGACGGCCATTCCCCGATTCCATAATGTCTATGGACCCAACGGCACCTGGGACGGCGGACGTGAAAAGGCACCGGCCGCTATTTGCCGCAAAGTCATTGAAGCCAAAGACAAGAATTCGAATGACATAGTCATCTGGGGCGACGGGCATCAGACTCGTAGTTTTATGTATATCGATGATTGTGTACAGGGCATCGATATGATAATGCACTGCGACGAACTTATCGCCACGCCAATCAATCTTGGGTCCAATCACCTTATTTCAATTAATGACCTGGTCTCGCTGGCCGAGGGTATCGGCGGGATCACTTTGAAGCGAGAACATGATCTTGATGCGCCCAAAGGCGTGGCGGGACGAAACAGTGACAACACGTTCATTCAACAGGTTCTCGGCTGGGAACCGAGTACCCCCCTGGAAGAGGGGTTTAAGAAAACGTACGAGTGGATTGAGCAACAATATCTGGATCGCAAGGCGGGCAAACGAACTGTAAGTTGACGTTTAGTACTCTGACTGAAAAACTTATACGACCGAACAAATAAACGGATTGTCTGTGACGTATCTTCAAGAAGAGAACAAGAGGCAAGTATGACAATGAACGAAAATCTCGGGATTATGGATGTGATTGGAAAGCTTCCTTATAGAATCGCCCTTGCAGGCGGATGGATTGACCAGCCTTTTGCCTCCAGGCACAATCCGTCACCACCCGGCTCGATGGTAGTAGTCTGTGTCGAGCCACAGTTTTGGTTCATGGAGCGAGCCGGCATCTGCATTGGCACTCGCAAAATTGCCCTAAAACTCTGGAAAGAGGGCCTTCCTGACCGGGATCCCGCCGAGCTTGTACAGAAGCTCTACGCGGCAGAGAACGAGGGTAAGGCCGAACCGTCTGGCTCTCAGGATATGATCGGCCTTGTTTATCCCGGCATCAGCAGGCTAGACTACGATTTTGCGCATGAAGGAGGCATCTTCCCGCGACATATAGAGTCAAATAACGATCCTGAAGCGGCCTCCTGGCTGGAAAATGTGATTCATATTCTCCCGGTTGCACAGCGGCCGGATGGATATGACCCACTGGAAAAGAAGAACCTACAGCCCGACTTGATTGCACGACTCGGAGACTCGGGCAAGACCTGTTACGATGCCATTATGGTTCGGGATATTAAGGCTCTCGGAGAATCGATGAACGAATGTATGTTATGCTGGGAAAAAATCCTCCCCTGCACGGTCCATCATCATACATTAAAGGTGGATTTGCTCTCGCTGCTGGAATACTACCAGTCTAATTATCCAGGCGCGATGTATTCGGGCTGCGGAGGTGGTTATTTGTTTGTCGCCTCGGAGACACCCGTCCCGGGTGCCTTCCACATTAAAGTGAGAATCAGACAATCATGAATAATGCTGATAAGCGTATCGTTGTGTATGGAAAATTTGACGATATTCGGTCGTCAGATGTCCGTTTCCTTCAGGAGGCGGCTCTCTTTGGTCTTCTGTACGTATTTTTGTGGGATGATGAGTTGATACGTTCTGCAACCGGCAGGGATCCTAAATTCCCCGAAAGTGAACGTCTATACTTTCTACAGGCGATTCGCTATGTACATAAGGTTTGCCTTCTGAGACAGCAATCGGGTGCCGAGGAGTTTGCATCGATAAAAGATGTGCATCCTCATACTTGGATTGTTCGACAAGGCGATTACACCCCCGCTATAAGAACCCTCTGTAAGAATGAAAGATTGGAATATCGAATTCTGGCAAAAACAGTTCTAGAGGGATTTCCAAATATTAGCGAAACAAAACAAAACGAAACTTCCGGAAAGAAAGTGCTGGTAACCGGTTGCTACGACTGGTTTCATTCCGGGCATGTCCGATTTTTCGAAGAGGTCTCAGAACTGGGTGATTTGTATGTTGTTGTGGGGCATGATGCCAACATTAGGATTTTAAAGGGAGAAGGCCATCCTATGTTTCCACAGGAGGTGCGCCGCTACATGGTTTCATCCATCCGCTACGTAACTCAGGCTTTGATTTCGACAGGTCACGGCTGGCTTGACGCCGAACCCGAACTGAAGCGATTAAAAGCTGACATCTACGCAGTTAATGAGGACGGCGACAAGCCCGAGAAGCGAAAGTACTGCCAAGAAAACGGCATTGAATACGTTGTGCTAAAACGCCTGCCCAAGGCGGGACTCCCGAGACGAGAAAGCACCGTGATGCGGGGTTTTTAACGAAAACAGAAAAAAAGGATCTCAGGGTCAAAGATGATTCTGGTGATAGAGCCGTGCTCACTTTTTCTGTTGTATTTTCTAATCCTAATAGGTACACTTAATTTTCCTGGTTTCATAAATTAACAACGAAAATCGCAATGAAAGGCAGAAATATTATGGAAAACAGCCTTACTCAACGACGTCAATTCCTGAAATCCACCGCTGCAGTAGGAATGGGATTGGTCATTCTACCCTCCGGTACCCTCTCTGGCGCCTACGCGCCCAGCAACAAGCTCAATGTTGCCCTTATCGGCGTGGGGGGCCGGGGTCGGGCTCACCAAGGTCCTATTTCAAGCGAGAATGTTGTGGCCCTGTGCGACGTGGATGAGAACAACCTTGCCACGGCAGCCAAGAAGTTCCCGAAAGCCAGGCATTACGTCGATTGGCGCAGGTGCCTCGATCAGAAAGGCATGGATGCGGTTATCTGCTGCACCACAGACCACACACACGCGTTCGTCGCCAACTGGGCTATGAATCGCGGGCTGCATATTTTCTGCGAGAAGCCAATGGGCAACTGCGTGCATGAAGCGCGGGTAGTACGCGCCACCTATCTCAAGAATAAACACAAGATTGCCACACAATGCGGTACACAGCGTCATGCCAATCCGAACTTCAACCGAGTGCGTGAACTGATTGTCGATGGAGCTATCGGCGAGTTGTCAGACGTCTATACATGGGGCAACCGCCAAATCCCCCGGCCCGGCTACCTGCCCGCCGAAGGCGAACCGCCGAAGCATCTCCATTACGATCTTTGGATCGGGCCATCACCCTGGCATCCTTACAACCCGGGATACATTGGTGGTTGCCTGAAGTGGAACATGTACTGGGACTTCGGCAGTGGCCAGATCGGGGATATGGGCAGCCATACAATGGACCTGGCCTGGAACGCGATTGACGCCGCCCTGCCGACATCGGCCCAGGGCAAGGGCGATCCATTCAATCCCGACGTCACACCGGTCAAGATGGAGAGCCACTTTGACATGCCTGCGAATAACTGGCGACCGGCCATACGTTTAGGCTGGTACCAGGGCGGCGCCATGCCAAGATCGCCCAAACCTTACGTTGACTTGAACAAGATCGGGCACGGTGTGATGTTTAAGGGCAGCAAGGGTTATGTTATTGCCGATTTCAACTCACGACTGGTCTTGCCTTTTGGAGATGACGCCGATCTGACCTATTACAAGAAACGCAGCGAAGACGAGATTATCCCTGACATTGGCCACTTCCAGGAGGAATGGACCAAGGCGTGCAAGGGTGACCTTAAGACCTCGTGTGATTTCGAGTACAGCTGCAACCTTATTGAGACGATGCTACTGGGATTGGTGGCCTATCGTGTCGGCAAGAAAATCGAATACGACGGCGCCCGTGGGCAAGTTACTAACAGTGCTGAGGGCAACAACCTGCTGAGCCGCCGGTATCGAACCGGCTGGACCCTTAACGGCTAACGCTGGTGATAAAGTACGGCCGCATAAGATTCGGATTTTATACAAAAACATTTAGGATAGGCTCTGAATTTTCTCAGCATATGTAATCAGACGTGAATATGTTACTCCGGATGCGGAGATGATCTGTCATCATTGAACATAGACAGTATCTCACTCGATACTGGCGGGCATCCAGAAACGAACTTTCTACAGTTCTTATGCTTAGCAGTACAGTTACCAACACACAAAGTACCAATCGGTAATTCCTCATGACCTTTACCGATAGCGATAGTAATATCCTTATCGTCAGATTTGCTATCACTTAACTGTTGTCCATATTGCCTTAGAAACATCAATAATGTTGACTGGCATGCACTACAAGATTGTTGGTCTAAAACAGTAAAGCCTGAAAATTCTATCGATAGTTCCTCTGGCGGAAGGACAAATGTGTCCTGAACATCCTTCCAGTTTTGAGGATATACGGCTATCGAATCAATATCTATTACACCATATCCTCTTTGTGAACCAATCCGCAGATGTGGAATATCATGTGCAGATATTCCCATTATTGCACATGCAACCGAATCGGTGGCAAAGGCATCGACACCAACGAGTACCACACCCAATGGTTTCGGCTTACCCGCACTGGGCCCCAGTCCTTCCATACCAATTGTTCCATCAATGATTGATAGATGAGGAAGTAACACCGAAGACAAGTCTGCAATTGCTATATCCAATGGCTTTTCTTCATGGCCGGGAAGTTGCGGCAACATATGGAAATCTACTTTGGAGCGTCGCCACAAACATCCCTTCATATTTTTCACGGAGAGTGTTACCCCCGTATGCATATGTGTTTTCATCACAGGAATTGAGACAATAATATCATATTCTGTAACTTCCCTGCATACTTTAAGTGATTTCATCGCAATGCCAGCAGGGATTTCACAAGTCACATACCGACGTACATCCATATCGATTAAAGGGCAGTTTCGTATTTTAGCAACAGTAGTAATACCACCGCTTTCAAAGGCATCAACCATCGTCACACCGGTTATTGGGCTTTCACCGACAGCAACATTGGCCCCTGCTTCTCTGAAAGCATCAATCGCAGCAGCTATGACTTGTGGATGTGTTGTAATACCTGTTTCTGGTTTTACATTCCGACCCACATTAGGCTTAAGTAATACGCGTTTTTCTTTTGAGGGTGATAAATCAATATTTGAAAGGGCTTTTCGTGTGTTATTGTAAGCATCACCACCCGATGCCCAATAAACCGAAGGTAAATACTTATCAAGTTTGAAAGGTGTACGCGAGATCAGTTTTCAACACTCCCAATAGATATATTCTAAAGTTCTCTGCCTTTGCCGTTGACATATCTATTCAATTCAGAGCTTCTTGCTCTGGTTTTCATGCTCATTATTTTTTTAGGAAACAGCATCCTCATTCATCGAAAACATTTCCCAAATATCCATAATACCTACTACTATTGTAACAAATCTTTTGTTCATCTCCAACCCAACAAATCGTATAATGTGTCAAACCAGGTGACTGGAGGTATAAGCTGGCTTGCTTGTTACCCACTCCGAGAGTCTCGGGTGTAATTCTATGGAAGCATATGGGGCCTTATATCGCAGTACTTACATCGGCTAAGGTCCGTAAAAAGTGTGCTTTCCAGTGTATTCTCAAGGGATTTTCCTTGACGGCAAGGTAGGTGATATAGTATATATAATATTAGTGAAACTTGTGTCCGCACAGTCGGAAATCTGTGGATTTTAAACCTTCCTGCGGGTACAATTCCTGTAGTTTCGTAAATAACAGGAGGAGTTATTATGTAACGTACAGAGTTTTGATGACCTGTTTAGCCGTAAATATTTTTTTTCGCATTTCAAACAGCAATTAAAAGATGGATTTTGTTGGAAGGAGGTAACGAAAATTCGTAATAATCCATCCCGTGTACAAAAATATTTTCGAATTTTTCTCAGACACTTAAGCTGTTTTGGTGTGTGGCCAAGGCACAAGTAACTATCTATCTCTATTTATAAATAAAGGAGGATTATTACGTATAAACAATTGATTTGTCTTGTTGATACTTAAGTGTGTGGCTTGAGTAAATTTTCATATTAATTTTAAGTTAAAATTAGGAGGAACAAAAATGTTAGCTAAGAAATGCTTTTTAGTAGGAATTATCACTTTGCTCAGCGTGAGTTTGGCGATTGCGAACCCACCTGCAGTACACCCAATAACTGGAGAACCACTGGTAATAGACTGTCTCAGGGGTACTGTTACAATTGACGGAGATCTAAGCGACTGGAATCTTGAAGCTATGACCCCAGCCGTTCTTGATGTCGTAGAACAATTGCATTCTGGACAGGATACCTGGGACGGCCCTGAGGACTGTAGCGGAGAATTCTATATGCTATGGGATGACGTGAACATCTACATCGCCGTGGTGGTGAAAGACGATGTATTGTCCACGAATAAAGCCGACGGCAATATCTGGAATGCTGACGCTGTAGAAGTATTTTTCTCTACGTTAAACGCCGTTGCAGATCATTCTGAACATTACCAGTACGGTTTTACCGCCAGTAATCAGAGATGGAACTGGTGCAACATAGACGGTGCCGGTTCGATCGAGCCTGAATACCTGCAGATAGCCGCCACTGAAACTGCTGATGGATACATCTGCGAAGTCTCTATCGAATACGCACAGATGCCGTCATTGGACTTTTCAGCAGGCAACACCATCGGATTCCACCCTGTATTCGACGACACCGACAATGTTGATAGAGAACTTCAGATGACCTGGACAGGCCGTGAAGCTCATGACCAGAGTCTCGGATTTGGGCATATGGTTCTCTCGGCCGACCCTGTACCCGCGCCGGGGCCGGTTAATCCTGGTGACGATGGTCTGGTGGCGCATTGGCCGTTGGACGAAGGTGCCGGCAACACGGCCGCAGATATTGTCGGTGGCCACGACGGCACGCTCAAAGGTGGAGTGAACTGGGCGGGTGAGGGGTCTCCCGTGAACGGTGACGCGCTTTCCTTTGACGGGTACTCCGACGGTGTCTCGCACGTGACAGATCCTGGTACTATTAATTGGGTGTCCGTGGATCTGTTCGATGTGGTTGGCCCCGGTATCACCCTGGTGGCGTGGATTAGGCCCGAGGGCTTCGATGTTAGTGACGCCCGCATTATCACCAAACAGAAAACCTGGTCTTCAAGTGATATCTGGTGGATGTTGAGCACGTATACAGACGGCACGGCTCTTCGGATGCGACTGAAGACGGACGACGGAGGTGCCGACAATGGTACCACAACGATGTTTAGTGACACCGGGTATCTGGAGGCTGGTGTATGGTCGCAAGTGGCAGCAACCTACGACGGCAACAAGATGCGGCTGTACCACAACGCCGTGGAAATTATGAGCACGGACAAGACTGGTATGATCCAAGCCGACCCCACCGCGGATGTGGCGATCGGTAACAGCCCGCTTGCCGATCCCGGCGGCCTGAGAGCACCGTTCAATGGACTGATCGACGATGTACGAATCTACGACCGGGCTTTGTCTGAGGGAGAGCTTCTTTACCTTGCCGGTGCACGTGCGAAACCTGTTGATCCCGGCACTGATGGTCTGGCTGCGTTCTACGCATTGGAGAACGATGTGTTAGATGGTTCCGGCAACAGCAACAATGGTACGATAGTTGGTGCCCCGACCTATGTGGAAGGGTTGGCCGGTTACGGCATGGCTATGGAATTTGACGGTGAGTCCTACGTTGATTGCGATAACGATGCAAGCCTGGACATACCCGGTCCCATCTCGATGGGACTCTGGATAAGACCTGGCGCCGATGACCCGGAGGGACAAGGCACAGAGACAGCACCGATGGCCAAGGCGGACAGTGCGAGCAGTCCCAGTTGGAGCTGGCAGGTTCGATACGGGTGGAACAGCCCTCAGCCTTACATGGCGTTTACGTTCAATACGTCGCCAAGGGCCTGGGTCTACGTCGGCAAAAACCTGGAGCGCGACGAGTGGGCCCACATCGCGTGCTCGCATGACGGGGAGACGCTGAAATGCTATCTCAATGGAGAACAGACCGACTCGACCCCAATGGGCGCAATTACCAGCAGCCCCGCCCCTATCCTCATCGGCTCGGATGGATGGAGAAGCGACTGGATTGGTGCACTTGATGAAGTAGCAATATACAGTCGGGCTTTGTCTGATGGTGAAATTCGTTTCCTTGCCGGGATTAGAGAGAACTTAGCGCTGAATCCGAGCTTTGAAGAGGATGAGCCTGTCCTCGACGACCCGGACTGGTATTCATGGGCCACATGGAATCCTGCAGAAGGTGCAGGAAGTAACGCCACCATCGTCGATACGGATGCCGTTGATGGCGCAAAAAGCCTCAGGATTGAACCGGTAGGAGTTGAGAACTGGCATTTCATTGTTCTGAATCTGCCTATAGTAGTAGAAATGGATAAAAACTACACTACCACTTTCTGGGCTAAAGCGGATGCATCACGTCCCCTGACCGTACAGATGAAAGCAGAGGATAACTCTGTTAATGCATGGGGAGCAACTTCCTTCGATTTGACGACAGAATGGGCTGAGTATAGCTATACCTCAGAAGTTTTGATCGAAACTATAAAGGTTGAGTTGTTGTGTGCCGGTGTTGAAGTTCCTTTTTTGCTGGATCTTTTTTCTGTCTCTGAGGCAAAATGATTACCTTATGATTCAGGAAATTGATCTGAGGTTAATTAGATTTTCACTTTAGTGGAAATTGAATTAGGTGTTGTATTAATTCGGGGCCTATACTGATTGATTCGGTATAGGCCCCTTTATCTTAGAGCAATATTGAAACTCGAGGCACTAAAGCTTAAACATGCGGTATGTGAATAGTCGATTAAACATAATACGGATCTCTTACAGCCAGTCAATAACAGGTATTTGATCTACCGCATGCCGTAGGAAAAGATCATAATTTGTATATACCTTGTTGGTCATATCTGGTGAAGAATGCTCCAATAACTTCTGTATGACGGCTGTGGATACGCCGTTCTGAGAGAGTACAGAACCAAAGGTCTTTCTTAAATCATGAAATCTGAAATCATCCAATCCAAGTTTCCGACGTATCTTCTTCCATCTATAACAAACATTTATATCATTGACACATTTCTTTTCATCCGTTTACTTAATCCGATAGAAGTAAAAAT
>JACNGQ010000259.1 GCA_014384025.1 Planctomycetota bacterium
TTTGTGAGTTTACCCTCGATTGGTGCTCACTTGCTTCCCTGTCGGGGGCCCTCACCGAGCGTGTCCTCGAATGTCGTAATCGGGGATCCAGAATTACCATTAAGGACAAATTATGAGCATCAATCATCCAACTTTAGCTCACTTTAGGCACTTTAGTTCACTCTTAACTGTTTTACGTTCTACAACTGTAGAGAATGTTCGACAAATCACCCCTTTTTATGCAAAACAAACCCAATTTTGGAAATAGCAAAATGAACATAACTTTAGATATGACAAGCAATTACACGATTTTGGCCGCTTGGAAGGGCCAAAAAACAAAGCCAATTCAAAGCCAATTCAAAGCCAATAAAGCCAAAAACAAAGCCAATTTAAGCCAAAACAAACCCAATCAAACCCAATTCAAACCCAATTTTACCACCCTAAAGGGTGATGGGGCCTGTACCGATTCGGAACTAATCGGCACAAGCCCCAAAGCTAATGCTTATCCTTATAATACTTCCAGGAAAGTACTATTTACTTCCTGGCTTAATTCCTCGGCCGGTACAGCCGAATGTCATCGAACAGCATCTTACCTGAGCCCCCGGCCGCAGGATTGCTCCTGTTGCCTAAACCAAGAGCGATCCTGTCAACATGAGTCAGGTCTATGCCCTGGTTCGCTAAGGTTTGCAGAGGGATCACCCATTCTGTCCAGGTATCTATTGTTGCTGCATTGGAATCATCATGGTACACCACCGCGCCTGAACCGGCGGTGTTGGAGACCGCCACATATAGCCGTTCTGAAGTGTTGGCTGTGTCGCCGTGGAACCACAGTGACAATTCCCCGACGCCTCCTTCGGTCCAATCGCGAGAAGCGCTCAAAGTCAGCTCTGCCTCTGAATATTTGGCTGTATTTTGTTTATTATTATCATAGTAGAACGGCATCGACTGGGCGCCGCCATGACGAATATTCTCTTCAGTATAGGAGACGGTCATTTCATCACCTACAGCCGAACCTGTGCCGTTACCGTTGTAGGCCGGTCCATTATCGTGTGCGACATAGCCGAGGCCATCTTTCCACGTCCACCATATCTGGTTCTCGTAGGCATTGTAGCTCTCGAAATCGTCCACGATCAAAAAGTCCGCTGTTGTGAAACTCCAGACCGAGCCCTTCCAGGGGCTGTCCGGATGTGTAGCGTTGACTTCATCAACACGCCAGTAGTAGGTCGTGTTCCAAACAAGCGGCTCAGGCGAAAACCCGGTCTCAGACTGCCGGCCCTGGTAAACATCTGGCGTGCCGTTGTCTGCGTTGGCAACATCGGCTGCGTCCGTACCGAAATAAACATCGTGCTCAGAAGCATTGTCGCCGGCCGTCCACAGCAAATCAGGTGTTTGGGTTACATTGACAGCCTGATTCACAGGCTTGATTAAACCGGCCCGCAACGGCGGTGAAAGAGCCGCTGACGGGATGATTTCCAGTGGGAACGATTCGTGTTCCCAGCTCAGATCGGCCTGAGCGTTTCCGCTCGTGGCGAAGTATATCATCTTGATCGATGCGAATTCGCCTGCAACCAGATCAATAGTGCTTCCCTGCTCTACGGCACTTTGTGTGCGCCACGCCTTTGCTATTTCCACGCCATTGATATAGAGAAGCACGCCGTCGTCGGTGGTGGTTCTGAAGGTATATCTGCCGGTCAACGGCACCTCTAATTCGCCCGTCCAGCGCACGGCAAAGTTGTCCGTATCGATAACGTCAGGCTCTGGTGAGCCATTGCCCCATTGGAAGTCGATGCCGGGGTCAATACGGATTAGTGTGACATTCTGGAAAGGTGATTCCGGCGGATCCGGTACGCCGCCGCCATAGTTAGCATATTCACCGACGAGACCGCCTCCCGGTCTTGTCGTGGTGAAGCTCCATACGTCACCCGTACTCCAGCTGGCACCATCAAACGCATCAACACGCCAGTAATAGGTCGTATTAAGTTCAAGAGTACCCGGGTCGAAAGTAAACTTCCCGCTGGGTGCGGCCCCGGTGGCATTTTCCACGTCTGCCGGGTCGGTACCGAAGTAAACGCCGAACAGAGCGGCGCCCCATTTGGCCGTCCAGCTCAACTGTGTATTCGTCTTGACAAACTTCATGGTGTCGGCTGGAATCGGTTTGTATGCTCCGCGAGGAGGAAGGGTAAAGCTCCAGACAACACCTTTCCATGGGCTGTCCTGATTGTCCGGATTGACCTCATCCACGCGCCAGTAGTAAGTTGTGCCTGGTTGAAGGCCTTCCGGAGCCGGGAAGCCCGGAAAACCGACCACCTGGACGGTGTTCATGGTATTACCGATAAAAGTGCCTTCTATACCTTGGTCCACCGAGTCATAATCATTACCGAAGTACAGGTCGTGGGAGACTGCCCATGTTCCGGCCTGCCAGCTCAGGCTGGACCAGTTTTGCTCAATAGTCACGCCATCGGCGGGATCCGGCCCGGCTGCCAACGGGGCCGGCGGACCTGCCATTACTTCAGCAAGCTCTGCTTCGGTCATAGCCTTTGTATAGATACGCACGTCATCGATTATTCCGTCAAAGGGCCTGTTCTCTGCTCCGATGGGTTGGTTACCGATGGCGCCCTGGACCTCGGGATCGAGAGCGACAGAAGTGCCACCCTTCGCGAGGCTTCCGACTTCTTCTCCATTCTTGTAGATTTTCATGTCGGTGCCGTCCCACCAGATGGCCCCATGGATCCACTCACCGACTTCAAAGGTGCCGGCTTTTATCTCCGAGGTCTGCTGGCCATCATTGGTCTTTAATCGAAGTCTCAGGAACTTATCGCTGCCAATGCGGCTGGAACTGAACATCCATATGTGGTCATTGTTATCACCGCCGAACGCCTTGGAAACCATGCGCGGGTCCTGGCCGGGCGTGTCCAGATTGTTTGCCTTGAACCAGCAGGTGATGGTCATGGCTCCCGAGGGAATATCGAGTCCACCGAGTGACACACGCTCACCGCCCTGGCCGTCAAAGAGCAGGCCGCTACCGAATTTGCCTGCGACCCACTCGGGGTCCTGGATGAATACGCCGTCGTTGCCGTTACCGCTCGAATCAGTGGCAATGGTACCCGTGCCGTCGTCGAATTTCCACCAGGCCAGGAGGTCCGGATCCTGTGCCTGTGTGCAGACAGCTATCGTGAGAAGTAATATTGAAGCTAACAAAACATGTGTTCGCTGCATGATAATCCTCCTTATACATGGATACAATATTGCTACGCTTTAGCTGCTTATCAGATCACACCAAAAAGAGTCTCTGGCCTGACTACATTTAATATTGCCCGCTCGAGATAATTCATTTGTGCTCTTTGAGTTTATCTCCTTCCTTTGAAAGCCTATGATGCCGCTAATTGAAAAGTGGACATCTGAAATAGAGTATTGAAAGCCTGCTGCTTCGAGATCAAGGGTCCACATACTCTGCAATCCTGCTTATATCAGATTAATCCCCTTCCGTCAATGAGAATCTCTCGGTGAAGGGCCGAAAAGGGTGTACTTATAAAGGGGAGACGAGTAGAATTGGATTAAGTAGTAAGGATACGACAAATCATCAAGGACACGTATCAGGAATCATTGACAGGAGATTAAGCATGGGACCGTGGCAACTCTCGGTGTCGGCTCTTGCCCAGCCAGATAAAATAAATCACTTCCCTTTACGTTGGGTTCGTGGCTCTCGTGCAGTAATGGCCTTTACTGTGCCCATATTCCTTTCTTCTATCCTTTCAGTGACTACGGCTGCTAATCCTCCTTATCCACCCAGCAATGTTATTAAAAATATAGTCTGGGCTCCGGTGGACACGATCACTCGCAAGGCGGCCGGCGGTGATAACTGGCCGATTACATGGGCTGATGATGATGCGATATATACCACATGGGGAGATGGTTGGGGTTTTGAGCCCAAGGTGCCGGACAAGCTGAGTATGGGATTCGCCCGTATTGTCGGAGAGCCCGGAAATTTTACAGGCACGAACATACGGTCTCCGGCTGAGCAGCTCGGCGGGGGGCGCTCCGGGCGAAAAGGCTGGGGCATTATCTCAGTCGATGGTGTGCTATATCTCTTGATGGGACATGCTGATCGACAAGGTGGTCAGGCCCAACTGGCTTGGTCCCATGATCATGTTCGAACGTGGACCTTCGCGAACTGGAAGTTCCCGCAATTTGGCCTCATGGGATTTGTTAATTACGGGAAGGATTACAAGGGAGCCCGAGACAACTACATATATTCCTACTCGCATGACGGCCCAATGGCCGATACTCCGGCTGACCGCTTTATACTTATGCGTGTACCAAAGAATCGAATCACCGAACAAGGGTCATGGGAATTCTTTGAACGAATAGACAAAACCGGCCGCGCAGTCTGGACGAGTGACATTAAGCGCCGAGGAGCGGTTTTCAATCATATCGACGGCTGCCTTCGGTCTGCTATGACTTATAATGCCCCATTGCGTCGCTACCTTTGGTGGCAGCAGATCCCGACACCTAAGGGCAGTACCGACCGAGGTGACACACGCTTCGAAGGCGGCTTTGCCGTGTACGATGCGCCGGAACCCTGGGGTCCCTGGTCAACGGCCTTCTACACTGAACTTTGGGATGTTGGCCCCGGAGAACACGGCGACTTCCCGGCCAAGTGGATGAGTGAGGACGGACGCGAGATATACCTCGTGTTTTCCGGTGACGATAGCTTTAGCGTCCGAAAGGCAACGCTCGTTCTTGCACAAAAGGACTAACGGTTTTTTTAGACAAATGGCTGCAATTTATGATGGTTCTTGTTCCTGGTGGCATGTAGTTATATTCTGTGAGAATAAATGTTGAAGGGGAGCTTATGGGCTTTGGGGCGACATGAAAGGAACAGACTATGAAAGCAAGTGTTCTGGAAGGGATTAAATGGTATGTAGATAAGGCCGCGAAAGAGAGGGGGGAACCGGGCATTTGTCATTCTTTCATGGCGAGTCTGGCTACAGCTATTAATTACATCGCCGGCGATGTCGATCCTGTGTGGTTAATGGGGGCAAGCGGCTTTGCTTTTCGGATATTTATGAACAAGAGTTTGTGTCCGAGCGCTATGAGTATGTTCGACTTTTCAGCAGTTCTGCCGGAAGCAGTTGAACAGATGGGATATCAGTGCAGGTATGTAAGTCGGATGTGGGATGAAAAGGAGTTGGAAAAACACCGGCGGGCCGAAGGGCAAGCTGCTATCGTGGAGGGGATCGAGCATGGCAGGCCTGCGGTTGTGTGGGATGTTGCGGATTGTGAATGGGGATTGATTGTCGGATATGAGACGAATCGGAAATTTTATAATTCAATGACACATGCGGGGCTGCCATCGAAATTGAAGTATAAAAAGCTTGGACAAAATGGGATTGATATTTTGTCGGTGACTATTCCATGTGAGGGGAATAACCGGGGCCGGGAAGATGTTATACGGAAATCATTGGTGATGGCGGTTGACCATGCTGAGCAGAGGGAGTACATTGATCGGCCTGACTATCAGAATGGCCTGGCGGGATTTGAAATGTGGGCGGAGGTGATGGATGCCGGGGTAATGCTTGCCGAGGCGGGTAAGCTGACATGTTGTGGCGATGATGCATTGATGTTTGCAGAGTATTATGCGGGGTGCTTTTATGGAGCGAGGTGTTATGCACGGGATTATCTGAACATGATTGCCAATAACGATGAGTCTTTGAAAAAAGCGGCGGCTTGTTATGAGGAGGTGGCATTATGTTTGCGACCGGTATGGGAGAATTTTGCAAAGAGGGAATGGCCTAATGCAGAGATGTTCAAGAAGCTGGGACAGTATATACGCGATGCGAAAGAAGCGGAAAAGAAAGGGATCGAGTTTATAAAAATGTATCTTGGCTCTGAGACGTGACGATTCAGTTTATAATGAGAGGTTTCTTGCTAACAGCCGACGGAAATACTTGTAAAAATTCCTGTGCAATATAAGACAATTTGACTCTTTTTAATAGTTGTTGGTATGGCGATTAACTTAGATCGTCTTTTTTCGGGGTGGCATGAAAAAGGCCATTGAAAGTGATATTCTTGGTGGGAGCGGGTCGGGAAATTTGGCGACGGGAGTAAGCTAATAGGCAAAACTTTCAGCCCATATGAAGTGTAATACAGCCTTGCGGTCGCATACAAAGAGTCTTGCATTTAAGAGGCAATTATGGTAAATACTCACTGAGGACCTATCTCAAAGCATTTGCGAGGGCAAAATGCAGAATTTAATTATGATTCGTAAAAAAACTGCAAGTTTTCGACTTGTCGTGCGTCTTATTATTGAAACGGAAAATAGAAATATATAGTTAATATGAGAAAGGAACAGTCATGGTCAATTCGAGAAGGTTGCGAAATGTCGTTACAGCAGGATTAGCGGTTCTGTTGCTTTGTGGTGGATTGAGTGCGGGAAGCTCAACCAGGCGCGCCAGTGACGGGCTATTACGGGTAGTGCCGGGCAGGAGCTTGTTCTGCGTGCGTATAAATAGATTCGAGAATACCATCGGAGCAGTCAACGACTTTTTGAAGGACGTTGCTCCTCCATCGTTCGATGCCGAGACAGAGGTTTTATCCAAATTAGGCGAGTTTCTGGGGGACGAACATCTCAGAGGCGTTAACACGAAAGGAAATTTTGCGATTTTCGGCGTGGTCGTTCAGGGCGAGCAGGGGGGTGGTCATCCAATGGCAAATATGTTTATAGGTGCTTTGGTACCGGTGAGAAACTATGACAAATTCATTTCCCGTAATCCCAACTGCAGTGAGCCCGATGCCGAGGGTATCTCGACGATAGCGCTTGACGGCCAGACTATGGCACTTGCGACAAATTTTCGCAGATTTGCTATTGTTTGTGCGCCAAATGCCCATCAAAAACTCGGCCGGGTCAAGGAGATGATGGGGCAGAGACAAAATAGCCTTTTCAGAGTCCTTGACGACGGGGAGAAGGAAATGGCTGCGACCTCACCGGTATGGTTTTATGCAAACGTAAAGCAAAGCTCCAAATTGGTCCAACCGTTACTTTTCGGCGGGCTCGAACAGATGAAAGCTCAACTGGAGAAGGCGAAAGAGAGCGGCGAAGGGCCGCCGATAGATGCAGCCGGGATAATTAATTTCTACGGCGGCATATTCAAGATGCTGTTAGAAGGAACCGAGCACATTATGGTCGGACTTTCACCCACTTCCGAGATGTGCAATGTGAATGTCAGCGTCAAACCCATGCCGGGGTCGGAGTTTGAAACGATGGTGGGTAAACCCGCAGGCGGGGACTTCGGGAACTTGTTAGGTTATCTCGACGACGGAGCGATGATGAATATTGCTTCCAAGATCGACAGCAAGAGTTTGAATGCGTCTTATATGAAACTATTCGAACTAATGGGCAAGATGATGGGCGAGGGCGTTCCTGAGAAAGAGCTTAAAAAGATGAAAAAGCTCACAACTAAAATGATAAATGCCATGGGTGATTCGCTGGCAATGTCGTTTGGTTTCGGTGAAGAGTCTTCATTGTTCGAGATAAAGTACATAATCGAAGTAGAGAACAAGAAGGCGTTCGAAAAAGTCCTCGAAAAGGAACTACGGATGATGCAGGAAGGAACGTTTAATAAGCTGTACAAGGGCTTCGGGATGGAAATGGATTTCAAAGTTGAACGAGATATCGACACTTACCAAGGGGTTGATATTGATGCGGCCAAATTGACGTTTAAAATGGGCGATGAAGATGCGCCACAAACCCGGATGCTTAAGCAAATATTTGGTGATGGTCTCGATTACCGGCTGGCATTAGTGGACAATTACTGCATATATTCGATCGGTGCGGATGCGGACAAGGGAATCCGTGAACTGATAGACCAGGTCAAGTCCGGCGGTCCCAAAGAGATTGGATCAGAGATGAAAGCCGCTTTGGATGTGATTCCCAACAGTAAACAGGCCGAAGCCGTCGGCACTTATAATTATGTCCGGATACTCAATCTGTTGCCCAAAATGATATTAGAACCCGACGGAGCGAGTTTACCGAATCTCAAGGTGCCGACAAAAAGCAATGTTGCTTTTGCCAGTGGATTCGACGACGGCAAAATTACTATGCAGATAGCAATGCCCAAGATGCATCTTCTTGAAATCAAATCTGCGTTCGAAACCATTATTCCACAGATCAAAAAACAGGAAGAACTGAAGAGACAGAAACGAAAAGAATAATTACAAACAGGTCCGCCCAGTATTTTTGAGGAAGTGTTCATCTTCTGGTAGCGAGCGTATCTGGCATTTTGTGCGGGGGAGGCTGTGCAGACGTTTGCTTTGCGAAAAGTACAGGCCGCTATGTTTTTTTAGCCGGTGCAGATGGAAGAAGATGCGTCAGAAACTTGGATTAGATGATTTCAAATTTCATGATTTACGAAAGACCTTTGGTTTTTTACTTGCTCAGAACAGTGTATCCACAGTTGTAAGACAGAAGTTTTTGAACACTCTTGCCCTGATCTAACAAATAAAGTGAATACGAATGTTGATCCTGCCTTGCGCCATCCGGTAGATTAGATTGCGGCTGGTGATTGGTTTTAATACGGTATTGCCGTATTGTAATGCTGCTCCACTCGTATATTAAGAATACGATGTTTTTATGTTTATCATAAAACGCAGATAGCTATGATTCTGTTCTATCTCTGCCAGTCCACTACTATGTTATCAACCAGTGTTCGACGGCTATCATGCGTTATCTTACCGTTCAGCGGAGTAATGACAATCACCGCGGCCGAGTTGGCGGCAAGGGTAAGTGTCGCTGCATCATGCACATTGCGTTTGACGAACTGGTGGGTTACAGCATTGTAAAGATCAGAAGCTTTGGAGCCAAGTTGCATCTCAAAGGTCCTGGCGGTTAAGTGTGGGTTGAAGAACAAGGATGTCGGATAGGCGGGCGCATGATACCAATCTGTGGCCAGACAGTTCCAACGCAGAATACCGGGGACATTTGTTAGTGACACGATACCGCCGAGGAAACCAACGTGGTTGCCCATATAAAGCGATAGATTATGAGATGTCCTGGAGAACCACTTTTTCTTTTCGCTCAGATACTCTTTGGGCTCGACCTTCGGCACTCCCCAGCCAAGACGTATCGGGTCTCCGGTCGCGTAGGGTCGGAAGGTGCGCCGGTCGCTCCATTCCCAAGGTGTAAGAGCTTCATAAAACAGCAAGCACCTGGGGTCCCACCGGTCCTTCCAGTCTTTGTGATCCTGGTGTTCCCAGTCCAGTCCATAGCCTTGCAGCAGCCTCGCCGAAACAGCGGCATGCAGTGCATAGCGGCCGACGTCCCTGGCATAGCGAGGGTCATAGCGTACTATCGGTACCAGCCAGGCCGGCGCTTGAAGTGTGCCCATAGAAAATGCATGAAATCCTTCTTCTTTATCGCCCCAATAGGCCCCATCAAGTCCATCGCAGGTGATGCCGCCGAACTGTGTACCGGCGGTAATCTTCCATGGCATGCGTTTTGAATCCCCCTCGCCGAACCACGCAGTCAACACCCGATCCATATTGAGAGAACATCCATATTCGGCATTAAGCCGGGCTGCTGTTAATGGGCCCATTACATGCGTCACTTCATAACGGCCCGGATGATCAATGTGCCACAGCATCGCGGACCGCGCACAGTCCAGCATCTCGCGGTTACCGGTCAGCGCGGTTCCTATTAGCAGGGCCCATGCTACCGTAGGAGAGTGGCCCAGTCGGTTCATCGGCTCTGGCCGGCCGGCAGCTTTGCCGGTATCGAAGTTGAAGCCGAGAACATCGAAATCCGCCTGATCCGGACAGCCCATACCTTTGGCCAGGCGAAGAAATGCCTGGGCTGTTGTACGCGCCTGCGAGGCGAATTCGGGATCGTCGGGGTACTGGCTTATGAGCATCAGACCCTGTGCAGCCGCCCAATAACCGTATATGCCGGAGTGAATAACAGGCTGGCCCCGATGGCCCGGACTGAGTCGGTATATGCCATAATTCGGGTCATACCAGTTTTTGGCGGCCTGAACGTAGTTGAAGCCATAGAGATTGGCGGGATTCAGTCCAACGAGTTTCGCACCAATGACTGGTGCCAGACATGTAAAGGCCTCATCGTTCGGCTTGTGCCCAACGAACGAAGGAATCTTGAACTGATTTGAGCTTGCGTCCACCACGACCAGGGGATTGCCATCCAGCCTGGTTGCAGGATCGAGGAGCAACTCATAGTACTGCTTGGCCACTTGCGGCCAGTCGCGAACCACCATCGGCTCCGGCAATCGCGGCATCCGCTGGACGCGTGGGATGACGAATTGTTCTTGGCCAACCGCGATTGTGACTGCAAGGTTCAGTGCAATCAGGATTACCAGCCAAGCAGCCGGTCTGAATATCATCAAGCGTGCGGATTTATTTGGCATGATTGACTCTCAAATTCGCGTAATTTTTTCAATATAGACAACAAAACTTATAAGTCCAGCGGATTAACTTTAGTATCTCCTTGTCAAATTAGGCTTTTTGACTATAATATCCGAAGAAATATTGTACCAGGTTTCATTGAGCCGGATTTCCCTAATCCTCTGGTGCTGAAATCTTCGTTGATGCAATCGTATAGAAATTCTGGCCGTCGAGAAGTTCAGGATCCAAAGCCAGAAACACATCCTGTTCTTCTTCTTTTGAATAGAGCTTGATTTTCAGCGTATATACTCCTGGCTGCAACCCCGGCGGAATGCGGAGGGTGTAGCTCTCGTGGTATATGGTTCCAGGCGGATCGGATAGCCATTTTTGACAGCCGGCCTTGAAGTCAAAATCCGAAGTATCCGGACCGGCAAGGCGAATCTTCAAAACATACGGATGGTAAGCGGGAGCGACACCTCGATTTTCCCAAACCATTTGTATGGTATTTGTATTTCCAGCTCGTAAGAAATCAGGTATATCAACTTGATGCAGGAAAAACCAGTAACCGCAGCGATTTAGCAATTCTTTTGTAAGTTCAGGATTATCTGTAAGCCATTCATTTGCGTCACCATGATAACCGATATATGTAGCATGTAATAAATCCAAAGCCCCCTTACAGAAATCCGGTCCATCTTTTCCCTTGGCATATTTAGACAGAGATGATCCTTCTTTTACTTTCCAATTACCATCACTTTTTACGGCACTATAGTGTTGCAGTTCAAAAACAGTAGGTGTTTTGAGATAAGCGTCTTTGAAAAACTCAGGACTGCGTACCGTATAAGTATCCGCATATCCTCTCACGTACCCGTTTACCAGGGGGCTGTCATCACGATACGAGATTCCCTGCTTCAGGATATACCGATGCATCTTTTGTCGATCCTGTAAATCTCCGATACAATATACAAAGTCATCCGAGATTACGATCTGTGTCTTCCGGAAGTACTTGCAGTACAAATCCACATGGACTTTCCGTTGGTTGTAGTCGTATTCTATCTGGCTGCCCGATGATGTATGTCCCTCTCCCCAGTCTCCGATACTTCCGACATCCACATAACGAAGCCAGGGCTTCCCATCATAACGCCCGGCAAAAGCGCGCATAAAGTTTTCGTGTTTCTTAAGGAACACAGGATCATTAAATAATGGCTCCCACGGCCCATCCGGCCCGACTTTCTTCCCCCTGCGATAATAGTCCCCCTTGGCCCCGGCTTCCATCACCCATTTGGGCGTTGCATATTGTTGTTCAATCCGGTCCGTGCTTGTCTCCTTACAACTGATTCGGAACGATATTTTCAGTCCTTTTTTAGTCCACTTGTCGATAATCGAGTCAATGATGTTCCAATTGAACTGCCCCTCCTTTGGTTCAAGGTATGCCCATGCAAGCCGTATGTAAATATGGTCCATCCCCGGAAAATCAAGAAGATGCGAATCCTCTCGAATGATGTATTTATTGATGTGGTTGTCGGGATAATGGTGATACCAACCTTTGTGGGGATTCTCCAAAGCAATCCGGTCGTTCCATTTGGTTGTCATATCAATCTCTCTGCACCATGCGGAACTCAAAGAACATTGACCTGCAATGACGATTCCAAGTAAGGTAACCTGAATGATATTAAATGTTTTCATAGACTCCTCATGTCACTATTTGAAACGATGGCTCACTGAATTTATATTACAATGAAATAGATTAAACGTAAAACTTCATTTAACCACGATATGGATGCTCCCATGGCCTGCGATACCGACGTTGCAGCAGCTTCGCAGCTTTGGGATTACCGACTATTTTCTGAGATTCCCGATCCCAGGCAATTTTGGTCTCCATTTCATAGGCAATCATGGCTAATTTAACCGTGGCAGTAGAATAATGTCCCTCTTCCGTCGTGCAAATGGGCTGTCTGCGTTTGTGCACAGCTTCGAGGAAATCAGCCATATGGGCCGGTCCCATATCACTTCCAATCTCATTCACAATAGGTTGCTTGTCCTTGCCCTTAGGAATGATAATCCATGTTCTGTCGGTTGCAAAGACAGTCCCTTTCTCACCATAAAAGAAAATCCCGTTTTGAACTTCGGGCCTATACTCTTGTGCTCCCCAAATGCGATGCCGCCAGATAACCGGACATGTATCGAAGTCAAAATGGACCGTCAGTATATCAGGCGTAGTGATCTTGCCTTTGAAATAGTAAAGCCCGCCTGAAGCCTGAACTGCTTGCGGCATGGTCTCTCCTAAGACCCAGCGAGTTGCGTCAATCAGGTGGATGCCCCAGTCAACTAAGTGGCCATGTCCATATTCTTTCTCCAGCCTCCATGCAAAATGACCTATCTGCGGGCAATATGGCAATTTGGGAGCAGGCCCGCACCATAACTCCCAGTCAAGGCTTGCCGGCGGTTCCTGAGGCGTAGTGTCCCGTATTCCGGCTGTGTAGTGAATTTGCGCCTCGGCCTGAATGATTCGCCCGATATTGCCTTCCTGAATATACTGCCGCGCTTGCCGGATTGCTGTGCTCTGCCTGCGTTGAAAGCCAATTTGCACTATCCGCCCGCTCTTTTCCGCCGCCTTAACCATTGCCTGCCCTTCACGTATATCATAGGCTAAAGGCTTCTCGCAATATACATCGAGCCCCTTCTCCACTGCATCAATAAACATAAGAGCATGCCAGTGAGGCGGCGTAGCTATAATCACAGCCTCTAATCCTTGAGTATTGAGAAGCTCCTTGTAGTATTTGAATGTCTTCGGACGAGAGCCTTGGGTTTGCTCAATCTTATCCTCGCTGCTTTTTAGGTGCTCGCTGTCAATATCACAAATCGCAATGACCTCTACGCCACCAACCTTAAACGCAGCCCTCACATCTGCCATACCATAATTACCACAGCCGATTAAGCCTACTTTTAACTTGGGTTTTCCAGTCTCCGAACCCCCATAGAGCATAGTCGTCATTCCCACAGTACCGGCCACCGTCGCTCCAATAAATTTCCGTCGATTCATCTTTTCCATGGTAAAATGTCCCTTCTGCCTCGGCAGGCAATGCAAACAAAAACATGTGATATTGCTTTACAACAGAAACACAATCAATTTCAGACAAAATGATCGATTATTCCACATACAGAGGAATACGACTTAAGATCAATGATACCTCCTAAAGCAAGTTTGTCAATCACGGAACTCTTAAACACCGAGCTGCTTGCCATTAGCTAAGAAACCGGTGGCCGTACCAGGTGTTGCTCAATTCATCTGATCGCACGAGCCGGCTTGATGTCACTACACTCCAACAGAGCAAAATATCCGCTAAGATGGAAAAGGTATAAGATCAGATTTCCCATCCCTTGCGAAAATGGCCGTGGATAAACGGCTCCACCTGGGGTGCATTGGTTGCCTTCATGTTAGGCCCGTCCCAGTGGAGTGTGGTGCCGGTTCGCAAGGCGACTACCCCGAGCAGGGCAATCTCAGTCAGGAGAGCGCCGTAATCGAAATTTGAGCTGGCCGGTGGGCCACCTTTGCACGCGTTGATCCAATCGCGACGATGTCCCAGAGAGCGAGGAATCGTCGCCCGAGGCTGCTCGTAATCCCGCATCTTTTTCTCGGGGATGATCCGCGGAGATCCACTCCACGTGCCTGACAGAATGGCCCCCTGATCCCCGATAAGCAGTGATCCACCCTCACGGGGGAGACTCCGTTTGAGTTCAAGGCAATCTGGTCGCGGCGGTCGTATCCCACCATCATACCAAAAGAGATCAACCGGTGGCTGAGTGCCGCGTGCCGGGAATTTGTAGTGACACATAGAGGCTAAAGGAGTCGTCTCCTTGCTGAGTTGCGTTGAACTGGACTCGACGAAAGTGGGATGCTCTAAATTTAGAGCCCATACAGCAGTATCCAGCGTGTGACATCCGAAATTGCCGAGCCTGCCGCCGCCGAAATCCCACCAGTAGTGCCAGAGCAGGGGCGTGTACGCTGGATGGTACGGCCGCTCTTTGGCAGGCCCCAGCCAGAGATCCCAGTTCAAACCCTCCGGCACAGGTGGTGTCTCCTTGGGGCGTTCGGTAAACGTCGGTATGCGATTCTCGCCGGCCCATGCGTACACTTTGCTTATCTTTCCAATAGCTCCGTCACGAACCCATTCCACGGCTCGCCGAATGTCATCCGAGGAATGGCCCTGATTGCCTAATTGCGTGGCAACCTTGGCCTGGCGCGCCGCTTCGGCAATCCTGCGGGCCTCGTACACAGAATACGTAAGAGGTTTCTCGCAGTATACTCCTTTTCCCGCCCGAATCGCCGCCATGCTGGCCACAGCATGCACATGGTTCGGTGTGGCCACTACAACGGCATCGATATCTTTGTCGGATCTCTCCAGCATCAAGCGAAAGTCAACATACACTTTACAGCCGTGATATCCCTCAGATCCAGTTTGGCGATAGTAGTCATCGATCGCCTTCATCGCGGGTTCGCGACCGCCATTGTGCCGGTAATAAAGATTGCTGTTGTCCCAGAACTTTGCCACATCACAGATCGCTGTGATCTTCACATCATTGTGTGTCAGTAGTGCCTTGATATTGGTGATTCCCTGACCCCCTGTACCAATGATTGCGACATTCAATTGGTCACTCGGCGATATATGCCCGGGTCCACCCAGGACATGTCTCGGAACAATACTGGCTGCAGCCAGCGTTGTCGATTTAGCGATGAACTGCCGACGGCTAAGATTTCGTTCTTTACGCATCATTTGAATTCCTTATTAAATGCCGGGTGAGAGTTTTCCAACATAGCCTCAAACCATTCAATTATCTGGTACTGCTGGGATGATGGGTGCACTGATGGCAGGTAGTTTTGGCGGTGCCACCTCTGAGTGATCCACTAAGTACATAAACATCAGATAATCAACCAGTTCCTTATAGGCATATCCAACTTGCGTCAGGCAATGCTCCGTATAGGTATTTAAGAAACGTTGGACACCCCCGGTACCATCTTTCCTTAGGACCTCTGCGGCTGTTCTTTCCACGTGCGTCTGTATCTTGAAAAATGCTGTTTCAGCAGGTCTAAAAACGTGTTGAATATCCTTCATGGCGTCTTGATATCTCAGGTTGTTAGCCAGACTGAACACCAACCGAAAGTTCCACGGTACCTGGTTGGTGTTTATCCTTGTATAGTCCGGGGCCTGGTCCCACGCATCCGGTAGATCGGTTACTCCGGCATAGATGGGAACAAAGCAGCTCGTGTAGGCAGGCCCGTAAGCAAACCACAGGCAGTTCCCAAACGTATCCGGCAGCCAATCTCTGAGCTGTGCGACAAAAACATATCCACTGGTAGGAGTACAAAGGGCACGCTCTGGCTTGATGCCCAACAGGTCAAATAATTCAGTTGGTCCCCAGGGACGCGCCAAAGAGCTCTTTTTACCTTGGGGATTAAACGCCGGATACTCTGTAAGATCAAACTTCGTTCCCTCATAGCCGTCTCGCATCACAGCAAAGAGTCTTTGGACGGTGAGCGGCCGATCCGGTTTTACAGAAAATGGATAGCGATCAACCAAGGGATCGCCTGTGACTTGAAGACTCAGTGATGGTGCAGCCAAGCTTAAGGCCCGCCATTCGCGCAAAGAGTTATAGCTGCTGCCCGGATCACCATAAACGTCATGCCATACGAAGGGATCGCTTCTTTTCCAGATTCCGAGTTCTTCTGCCAGAGAGTGGATGTTGGGAGATGTCATGAACATATCGGGATTTTTCAAATCGACCTTGCCAATACGGCTGCGATTGGCACTACAGCCAATCTCCCCGTCTGGTATGCGCTGGGCACACCAGACACCACCCGGTTTACCACTGTTAGCCGTCCATGCTTGGCCCGGACCAAAGATTTCCATGAGCCAGACTTCTTTGTCGTCTGCTATCGGCAGAGCCACCCCGGCGTTGGGAGCACGGTAGTACTGAAATCCGTACTGCTCTATCATGGCGCCGATTATTCTAATGGCTTCACGTGCGGTTCGGGCACGCATCAGACCGTTGGCTATCAACGAGGTCGTCCAGTGATTGCTGTTGGGACCGACGACTCCACGCGTACACGCCAGGCCGGAGCGCATGGGCAGAAATTCTATTGCGATGCTGAGGCCGTGTTCGTTCATGCCGCCTGTGGTCATATTCTCGACATTACCAGCCAGAATGATGCTGCGGTATGTTTCCGTTACCGGCAGATAGCCCACAAGATCATAGCCCTTGCGCAGATTAGACAAGTACTCTTCATGCGTCCTGGGTCTGGGGAGATTCCAGTACATTGGGAGCTTGGTGCCTTGAGGGTATTGCTGAGCAGGCATTACATAAATCAAGCCCATGATGTCGCCGTCACACGAGCTGCTCATTAGAACCGAACCATCGTAAGTCGCCTTTTTGCCGACCAGGATAGTCGAGCATGCTAAGGCCTCCCGATGCGTCCAGACAAGCGATCCTATAAGCCCAATCAAGACGATGAATCTCCTGTATCTGTTATTGATATCGATAACATTCATAACTGTGCTCCTTTAGTACTTCAAGGGGTAAGCCTCATCACTGCTATGCTGTCCTAAGCTGCCTAACTTACACCACGATGTTAGCAATAGCTCCGTAAATGTCAAGACGAAGCTCCCGCCGGCATACCTGCCAACAAGCAAATATTTTAAAGATTAGATCGGATTAAGCAGCCGATGCTTTGATTTTAATAAGAATGCGCAGATTTAGCGCGCAGGTATTCAATAACCTATTCATCGTGCCAAAAGGTTTGTTTGTGAGAGATGCGCAATGAGTGAGATTTTGAACAGCGGTTTGGCCTAAATTCTCCTTGAAGCGAAATAGCTAATATGGTATAAATAATATAAGGTGTAATATGTGAATTATTGACTTTTAGAACTACAGAATACGTATCGTTATTACTGAAAAAAATATTTTTAACTTAGGGTACAGAGTATTCTGTTCTGATGTCAGAGATTTTCGGAGGAGTAAAGTTATGTCTGGAAGAATGGTAAGATTGTTAACAGCTTATGTACTATTGGGATTAATTCTATTAGCAGGTAACACAACGCAGGCCAACTGGTCGGAAACTTTCGACGGTGATGAACCCGACCTGGCAACCTGGCAATTTTATCCTTTTCCGGACGTGACCAAAACGTTCACAAATACCATTAAGGTAGATCCCAACGGCAACAAATACTTAAGCATAGATGAGACAAGCTCGTCTGCTGCCGGCGGCTCGCAATTTGGCGTAGGCATTGGCTCCGAGGAAGTATTCACAGATGTCCGTGTCGGGGCAGAAGTAAATGTCACCGGTGGATTGCGGAATTACCATGGTCTGGCGGCAAGGGTGACATACTTCATTGATCCCGACGGCTCACTGACCGGCGCGGCCCCCGGTATAGTTGCCAGTACATATTTGATGCTTATTCACTGGCAGGATGGTCCGGCTAACTTCAGATTTGAGGTTTTCAAGACAGTCAACAATCTCACCGACATTATGAAGACCTATCATGAGGAGCCGGTGCCGGGCATTGGCCATGCCCGGAGCTACTATGCTGAGCTGGATGTGGTTGGTTCAGACCCGGTCTATATCACGGGCAGTCTATACGAATATAAGGGTGGCCCCTTGATAGCGAGAACTCCAACACTTATTGACACGAACGGCAACGATCCCTGGGAGAATGAGGGACACCATGACGCAATCTACCCGAGCGGGGTGAGCGTTGTCTTTGGCATGAATCAAAATTCCGTGCCGGCCGGATACCATGCCAGTTATGACAGCGTTTCGTCCGTCTCAGACGGTCCGGCGGCGGTTAATCCCAGCCCCGCTGATGGTGCGGCGGCTGTGTCTATTGATGCCGACTTTAGCTGGGTTGAGGCGAAATTTGCGACTTCGCGTGATTTGTGGTTCGGTAAAAAGGGAGCTATGGAAAAGATTGAGCAGTCGCCGGAAGGCGCTTCCTTTGACCCCGGGACATTTGAATTCGGCCAAACTTACGAATGGCGGGTTGATCAAATCGGTGCATCAGGCCCTGTCACAGGCCGCACCTGGACATTTACCGCTGCTGATTGCATGATAGCTGAGGACTTTGATGCTTATACAGACGATGCCGATCTTATGGCTGCATGGGTTGACAACATTTCCGATTGGGATTACGTCTTTCTTGCGACGGATGCCGGGGGCAACAACTCTATCCGATTTGAATTGCAAAATCAGTTTGAACCCTACTTTACTGAGGCCACACGAACGTTTGAAAGTCCTCACGATTGGACGGCTCATGGTATAGAGGCCTTATCGTTGTCTTTTGTCGGTGAAAAAGAAAATAACGAGCATCTGATGTATTTAATACTGGAAGATGCCGCTGGCCAAAGCTTGAAGGTTGAGCATCCGTTCACCTATGCGTGCCAGTCTGATACGTGGCGCCAGTGGACTTTTGCTCTTGGCCAGTTCAGTGATGCCGGCGTTGACTTGAGTTCTGTCAAAAAGTGTACTATTGGCTTCGGAGACGGAACAAGTTCAGGTCAGGCCGGTGATGACAGGGATCTTGTATTTATTGATGAGATTAACCTGTGTCCGGCCGGTTCCTATGATTTTAACTAAGTCGATTTGCATGGCTATATAAAAGGTGATCGCACCGTTGATATCGAAGACACGAAGCCCCCGACAGAAAAGCAAGTGAGCGTTAAGCGGGGGTAAATTCCGGAGTGATTAAAATTAATGCGAACCGCAGAAAGAAATGCGGTTATCAATAATGGTTCTGTAACCTCTGTCGAACAGGACGGCGATTAAGAAGTCGGATTTCCAGTATCGGTTAGTAACCCACTCTGCCCCAGATTGCCTCCTGCATCTTCCGGACATCAGCGATGCCCTGCTCGGTAGTAGGGGTATAGTTATACTGCAGGGTCGCCATCTTTCCTGCTCTTATCGTTTCTGGTGCTCTGTACTTCCAGTATGCGCTGTGGCCGTCAGCGAAAGAGACGTTCGTGCCGTCCCCATGTCGGACAAACGGTGGGTCCCACCATCTTGGCGCAGTGTAGTGAATCGCATAGCTATCCGGACTGATCTGGCCTTCATCAAGAAAAACGAGTCTATAGGCAGGAGCGGGGACGACGATTTCCGACCTCTTCTTGACCATCAAGACCGTCTTGCCCACTCTCACTCCCCGGTTACCTTCATACGTTCCAGCCGCATCGAAACAGCCGTTCATCCCATAGCCCGTGGAGTATGTGCGCATCTCACCACGAATACCTGTCGGGCAGCGGTACACCTTTTCGGCTGCGCAGTACGGAAAAAGGGCTCCGGCTTGGATGGCCTGCTTTTGTATGTTAATCGGTCGTTGCTCTCCCTGGCCGAAACCAGAGGCGCAGTCGTTGCCTACCCAATATTGCTCGCCCTTGTGAGGACCTGATGTTGGCACGGGGGCGGCGGGGTCGGCCGAAGGAGCCCAATAGGCTTCGCCGTTGACAATCATGTCGTCGTTTCCATCGGCATACATCGACCAGGCAAGTGTCAGTGTCTTTAGATGATTAAGGCAAACGGCACGTCTGCCCTGTTCTCTGGCCCGATTCAGCGCGGGCATGAGGATGGCCATCAGTACTGCAATGATGGCGATTACCACCAGAAGCTCTATTAGTGTGAAACCTTTTTGCTTGTGCATGATAGTTCTCCTTCTCCTTATAAAGAAGGTTCTTACAAACCAACAACTTATCCCAGATATGATGGTTCTCGTTGGTATGCTGATCTGCTGTAATTATAACACACTCGGTCGTAGTAAAGCAAGCTTACAAATATAAAAGCCCCCACGGTATGGAGGGGATTGGGAAATTAGAATGAAAAAAAGGGCCGAAAGTTGGATGAAAGGGAGTAAGCCAACTCGGCCCATATTTTTTTATCGTCCTTTCTATAATAATATACGATTGGCAATAAGTGCAGGTTCTACTATGTAAAGGACATTATTAGAATTAGTGACATAGACTAACATATCATCATATATAAACCTGATGCATGCAGCTAATTTTAATTATTTGGGCTTGCCGGGGTGTTTATCTTTTTATCGAGCTGCTCTGCGAGGCGTTTTATTTGCTCTTCGGAAACCTCCCGGCCGGGACGGACTTTGGCGGCCTTTTGCTGTGGATTTATAACTGGTTTGAGCATTATCAATAGCATTTTTTGGCTCTTGGCTTTGTCCTTACTGCTAAAAGCAGCTCCAATGAGTGGCAGGTCCTTCAATCCCGGCGTTCCTGGTTTTTTTATTACAGGCTCGATTATTTTAAGGCCGCCGATGAGTATTGTTTTGCCTTTGGGAATTGTATAGAGCATTTTTTCGCTGATTACATCGATTATTGGTTTGTAGGTTGGGTATTTCTCCTTGTATTTACCTTCTATGATGCCTGTGAGCTGACGAATCTCTAATTTTAGATCCAGGTTAACGTTTCTATTATCGTCAGTCAGCTTCGGTGTGATCCAAATATGGGTACCTATTTTTTCCTTATCTCTTTTGGGCTGCGGCTCTTTGGAAGGACTATTAGGTTCGTTATAACTTTTGATATATCGGTATTCTTCGAGGATACCTGTATCCGCCGTTGTACCTGCACGAGTGTGTACCCGCGGTGCAACGATCGCTTTTGAATCATCATGAGCCTGAACGGCTCTGAGAAGAAACCTGACGTGGATGTCGTCAATGATAAGGCCGTATGGTTGACCGTTCGGCCCTGCGGGATACTTTTCGGCAAGAAGTCCCGTCCAGCCATTTAAGAAGTCCTCGGAATTTGGGTCGAGGCCAACGTATTTTAAATAATCCTCGCTTACTGACAGGAATACGGTCTTGATGTAGATGGAAACCTGATTTCCAAGCGATTCACGCTTCACATTCAATAGTTTGTCTATTTCTTGATGAACCTCATAAGTCTGCATCACGGCAAGTTTCCTTGGTGACTGTATCGGATAAGCCATTATGGTTCCCTCTCCAGTATCACTAATGTCAGCCCAGCTATCCGGCTCAATGGTCTCCTGAATAAGCTGCACAAGACTCTGCGCCTGCATGTAGCCGCCCTGGCCGTCCATCATGCCGCCCATACTGCCCATCATACCGCCGCCCATGCCGCCATCCATGCCGCCGCCCATCGTGCCACCACCCATGCCGCCCATCTTCATGCTCCGACTTCCTGACATCCTGTAATTGGCCGACTCGGAAACAAGGTCGGAGATATCATAAACACGGTGAACCATTTTGGGTGGGAGCATATCAACCGTTTCAATCATGATTTCGGATCCGCTGATGCCGAGTTTTTTCAGCTTTTCAACCTTTTCAAAGCTCAAATGACAGTCGTTATAAAGAACAATAGTTCCCTTTCCTTCTTTTAGCAGTGTCTTGTCATATGCTAAGGGAATATCAGGACGGTCTACTGTCGACTTTCCGGATCCTAAATACTCTACATTTCGCTTAATCCAGGTGAAGTCTTTCCATTGATGAAATTCTGTAGTTCTAAACAGCGAATCCGGATATTTGTCGTCGTGTTGCTTGGCGTACATGAGCAGCGATTTGCCCAGGCTGGAAAGTTTCATAGCGGATTCTACGCGTGGCGAAACTTCAGGACTAATTCTAATTTCGAGACCTGCTGAGGCAACCAGATAGTACTGCGGTGTTTTTTTCCATACATAAGGAGTACCGGCCAGGACGATGTCAAGCGCCGTTTCAACAGAGACGTCTTTTAACGTGCAGGATATAAGACCTTTGACGGTTTCATCGGGGATAATTGTAACGTTCGCCGCTGTGGCGATACTCTGAAGAGCTTCGAGGAGGGGACAATCAATCAAAGTTTTACTAATAAGTTTTACTTTCGGAGCCAGAGGTAAGTTTGGTTCCGTTGCTTTAAGAGCTTGCTGCTGCTTAATAAGTTCAACCAGTTGTTTTTGTACCTGCTCCAAAGGTGTCATCGATTCTTCAGACTCATCGAGAAGTGCGGTGATTCTCTCCTTGTTTTCTTTATCGGTTTCTTCCTTCATCAAGTCGTCAAATGTTTTACCGACCTCTTCTTCCCAGTCTCTCAGGGCTTTTTTCAAGGCACGTAGTAATGAAGCTTTTATTTGGACTTCAGGATGTGACTGTGTATATTTTTGGCGAAGCTCCGTAAGGTCATTTTCAACTTTAAGTATCCTTTCATTAAGAAATTTAACCTTTATATCATTATTAATGTATTGCTGACGTAATATTACTATTTCATGTTGTTTGATTGCAGGCTTTGTCTTGTCTTGCTCTCTTAGGGAAGGTTGATTAGCGTCAGCGGTAGTCTTAACTAAGACGAATGGTTTATAAACAGATTGCGACATTTTGGGAGGAAGCACATCCTTCGTTCCTATGAGTATTACTCCTTCGTCCACAATATAGGTCAGCTTTGGCAGTCCGGTAGAAGAGACACTGGTTAAGAGAATCTCCAGGGCTTTGCGAAGCTTAACGTGCGGTAGTGGGTCCATTCCAGCCGGTGTGGCTTCTTCGACCTCGGCATTATCGAGTAAATCCTTCCAGATTGGTTGTATTTGTAAAGGCGGCTCTACGGAATTCTCCAATATTTCTATCACTTCACCAAAGGACATTTGCGGGGCCAGTTCCGAAAGGTCAACAATCATCTCAAGTTGCTCATGGACAGCTTTGTCCATCGGGTCCAGTCCCATTGTGGATTTGTCGATATCAAGCTTTTTTATCCACTGGCCGATTTGGTTTATATTTTCAGGTGAGGCCTTTGCAATAATCCATTTTCGTGTCGGTTCGGGGATAAGCAGGATCGGCCCGTTGCTCGACTCAATAACAGAAGCGGTATCGGGCTTAATAACAGAGGTGGTATCGTGCCGGCCATTTATGAGCTTCTTCAAAATCTCGACAATCTCGACCGGGTCACCATAATGGATTTCAAAAATCTCTGTAATGGTTTCGTCGGCTTTTGTTTTGTTCTGCTCGTTGTCTTTTGGTCTTTCTGTCCTGCTCTTTGCTATTGCCGGCGGAGTAATCACGTTAGTGGTTGTAGTGGGCGGCTCGGCTACTATCAGGTTCTCTGTCTTAGCCGGCTTGTCTTCTTCGGAAGAGTCGATTGTAGAAGCTTTGATCAGGATAAGCAGGTCTTTTTGTTCGGTCCTGTCGTCCTGTGAGTCAGCTATTTTATGCCCCCCAAAGAGCAGTGTGTCGCCATCTTTTGCTACATAACGGGTGCTTTGAGCGCGACGTTGTACTGTCGGAGGCTTATATGGAGCTTTTCCTTCAAACTTACGTTCTTCGGAATCGAGGAAATTGGTAACCACTGATTCGAACTGCATATCAATGTATTTCTTTGGTGTCAGCTTGGGCCAGAGCGATAATTCTATGCCTTCTTCTACTTTTTCGAGTTTTGGCTGTGGTTTCTCTGAAGGGCTGTTTGGCTCGGTATAACCTACAATGTAATAGGTTTCATTATTCATAACTGCGATATCTGCCCTTTTACCTTCCAGACAGGTTACTTGTGGTGTGGCAATCACTTTGGAATCTTTGTGTGCCATGACAGCTTTGAGGAGTAAGCTGACATCGCGATCAGAATGTATGAAACTTATTTTATTAGAGCCATCCACGGCCGCGAGCAGTTCAGATTTAAGTTTCAACAATTCCTTCGCTTCGTCCGGGGAATCTGCGTTATGGTTGATATTTTCAATGAAATCCTTGTTAACTGCCAGGAACCATGCTTCTATCAGGAATTCGGCTCTTTTGAGATTGAGCTGTTCAAAATCACTTCTCTGGCGAAAACGCACTGAGGAATCGAGAAACAGAACATTTGTTCCATCAGCTTTTTCAAGCAGTGTTTTATCGTAAGCTATGGGTATGTATGTGGCATTACGCTGTGCAGTTTTTCCCTTGTCAAAATATTCGACATTGTCACGAAACCAGTCAAAATCCCGTTCGTCAAGTAAATAAGGTTTTAATTCCTGAATGCTCTCGGGCAGATTATCATCGTGGTCATCGGCATACATAGCCACGGCGACGCCCAACCTTTTTAACTTGTCAGCCAATTGTACTTTTTCAATCTCGATCAGAATATGAGCTGGTGGCGGTGAATTGTTGGGTGGGGTGATTATGGTCGGAGTTATAATTAACAGCAGTTCTTTTGCCTGCTTTTCGTTGTTATTTATATTTTCTCTAGGTGCGGGGTGATTTTCTACGAAACCGCCGATTATCACGCTTTCACCCGGGCTGACACACACCTTGGAAGAAAGTTGTCTTGAGGATACTGGCCCGGGTTCTTCATATAAAGGTATGTCTTGTGAACCGAGGTCTGCTTCGACATCCAGAATTATGTGGCCATCTGCATGAATGTGAGGTGTAATTTCAATCAAGTCAACTACATCCACATATCCATTTTTATTTAATCGGATTATATAACCATCAGGCGCTGATTTGATTACTTGCTGTAGTGGTACATGTTGAGTCGATTTCACTGTTGCTGTTTTACCGTTGAGGGTTTCGATCGTCGGATTCATCAGGATTTTTATATAGCCTTTTGAGTTCAGCATTTTAACGAGAGCATTGAACTGCTTCTCTGTTACTCGCTTATTCCTGTCGGATTCATCCTTGACTGCGGCCGTGCCTTGGGCGGCTTTTCTCAATATTACATTAACCTTTGTGTTACGGAAACTTACTTTGCCGCCCAGAATTTTCTCGGCCTCTTTGAGTGTTTCGGCGTCAATATTTGAATCAGGAGGAACTTCGACGACGAAGAAATTAGCCTTGATATGTGCTTTATCCTCATCAGGAGGTGCGGGACTTTTTGCCAGTATAGGGACGGGTGGAATGTTCTCGGCAGGAGATTCTTCAGACGGCGCAGTTGCGATTTGTATATCATCCTCAACCGAAACTTCAGTTTTTGTTTCAATCAGCGTGGAATCGGATTTATTGGTCAGGGCGAGGGTTGTTGGTATGGCAAGCGCGATTATGAGGAGAATGGCGGTTGCTGCTGGTACCCAGCTTAGGCCGGTGTTGTCGGTTGAATCCTTGCCGAGGAGGCGGCATATACGTCTGAACAGGTTGCCTCCGGTTGCTGCTACGGCTAATCTGTTGCTGGCGGCGCGGATTTCTTCCATTGAGGCCAGAGCTCCTGCGTAAGAGAGGCGGTCGCCGGATATGCTTACGGCCATATCGTCGCAGCAGTTTTCTCTTTCGGCGCGAATCTTATGTGAGATCCACCATACAGCCGGGTGGTAAAAGCCGAGTATCTCGACGACGGTTTGCAGGATATTGATAAGATAATCGAATCTCTTAATATGAGCCAGCTCGTGGGCTATGATGGCCTCTAATTGTTCGGAACTCAGGCCGGTAAGGGCGCTGGCGGGCAGTAGAATGACGGGCTTTAGCCAGCCGACGACGGTAGGTATCTGGACCAGGGCGGACTCCATAAGCTGTACTGTTTGTTTGACCTTTAGCTTTTGGGTCAATACTTTTAGCTTATTGAGCAGTGTGGAATCTACCTGTCTGACCATTCTTCGTTTGAGACGCTGCAACTGAGTCCAGCCGCCCAGGTGCCAGATGGAAAGGCCGAATACACCTATGAGCCATCCTGAGACTATGTAAGGCAAAGCCGGTTCGAGGGTATTGACCGCACGCTCCTTGAATGGGATTGCAGGAACCACAGTGACACTTTCGGGCTGGTAAGGTTTTGCTACTACGATAGTTTCTGGTGCAGGCATTTCTTCTATCGGCAGTACTGTCGGTGCGGTTGCCGGGGCGAAGTGCGCAGCAACCAATGGCTGAGAAACAGGGACCAACTTAAAGGTTATAACAGGCAGCAGAACTATCAGCGCCAAAGCCAGACAGGCAATTATATAACGCAGGTTAGCTGTGGATTTTCGCAATAATCTGAGCAGGATTGTCAGGATTAAAGCAACCGCTGCGGCCTGCCAGATAAAATTAAGCAGCGTCCAGCCGAGCCTTTGTACAATTTCCTGAGAAAGGATATCTTGTAAAATCAACATGATTATTCCCTCCGGAATTCATCCAGCATTTTTCTTATTCCTGCAAGCTCTTTCTTAGATACCTTTTTGGCCGAAAGTGCCCGCATGACGAGTTTTTCCGCCGAGCCTGAGAAGGCTCTTTCGAGCAGGTCGCCTACCAACTGCTTTTGAGTTTTTTCCTCTGTAATCGCCGGCTTATAGATGTGCTTGAACTGAGACTCATCTCTGCGCAGAAGTCCTTTTTCTGTCATTATCTGCATAAGCTTGAGAGTGGTGGTGTAGCCGGTATCCTCATCCTTGTTCATTGCCTCGTTGACCTGGCGAACCGTGCTTGGCCCGTTATCCCATAATATTCTTAGGATTGTTACCTCTCTGTCGGTGGGTCGTGAATGTTTTTGTCTTGCCATATTATTGCTCCTTTAAATCCATTATTATCCTCTATCGGTATAATGTACGAAAAAATTCGTAGATGTCAACGAAAAAATTCGTAGATTTGAAAAAAAATTTGCAAATCTCCATTTATTATGGTGAAAACGCATAAAAAAAAAGGCCTCTACGCGAATTATACATAGAGGCTAAGAAAACGAACGGCTGACAAAGTTAACAAAATCGAAAGAGCGCCAAACCAACCTATCGCTACTTTCTGGATCCCTGCTTTCGCAGGGATGACAGTATGAATCTGTCAGTTTTAGTAAGCGAAGCGATTAGTTCTTCCTTGCTCCGTGCTTGCGCAGCAGTTCGAAGATTTCGGAATTCACTGGAGCCTCAGACAGAGGTGTGTTACCTTTTTTGTCTGTCGCGTTGACATTGGCGCCCGCGGCGATCAGTAGTCTCGCCGTCTTGTAGCGTCCTTTGTCGACTGCTTCGTGAAGAGGCGTGCGGTCGCGTGAGGGTGATTTCGCATTGACGTCTGCCCCCAGGGCAAGGAGCTTTTCGACGATCTCTGCGCTTCTATTGTCCTTCACGCTTCCTTTGGCACCGGCGGCTAAATGAAGCGGTGTACCATTTTTGTACACCGCGTTTACATCCGCGCCGTTAGCGATGAATAGGTCAAAAATGGCAATGTGACCACCTCTGGCTGCCGCGTGGAGTGCAGTTCCACACATCAATTTGTCTTCCGGTTGCAGGTTGACCTTAGCGCCGCTGGCAAGGAGTAATCTGACTATTTTTTCATGGCCATTCACCGCCGCATCTCCCAGCGGGTGCGTGCCGTTTTTCGCCGTGACGTTGACGACAGCCCCGTTGGCAATGAGCAGTTTGACAATTTCCTCATGGTCGGCCCCTGCGGCGATTTTTAGTGGGGTGTTGCCACTGTCAGGTTTGGCGTCGACTTCCACACCTTTGGCGATAAGCTGCTTTACGATCTCTGTGAAGCCGGCCTTGCTCGCCTGGTGCAGAAGCGTGCGCCCGTCATTTGCCTTAGCGGTAACGTTTGCCCCCTGGCTCAAGAGATATGCGAACACTTTCTTCTGCCCAGCGGATAATGCCCAGTAGGAGGGAGTCCAACCGAATTCATCCTTCGTATTTACATCCATGCCGCTCTCGACAAGCTGTGTGACCTTGGCCAGATCCCCTTCGAGCACAGCATTGTGGAAAGCGGGGATCTTAACTCTGGCCCCAATGAACTGCTTAGCCACGTCTGCGTTCGTTCCCTGGAGTGCATGGTGAAGAGGTGTCCGGCCGCTGTCGTCCTTGTAGTTGACATTAGCGCCAGCATCAATGAAGGCTTTGACGATGCCTTTGTGACCCTGCCAGACGGCCTCGAAAAAGGCATTGTACTCATCTTTTTCATTGATGCGTCTATTGACGTCGGCGCCGGCCGCAATAAGCATCCTGACAGCTTCTTCATCATCGATCCAGATCGCATAGTAGAGCGGCGTATACCCGTAGTTATCCCCGACATCGACTTTGGCTCCGTTTTCCAGCAGCACTTTCACTACCTGTGCATGGCCTGCGCAGGCGGCATCGAGTAGCGGTGTCCATGAATGATCCGCCATTTTCGCATTAACATCTGCCCCGTGAGCGATGAGCAATATAGCTATCTCCTTATGACCACCCGAGGCGGCATGGAACAGTGGTGTCTGACCGGGGGCCTGTGGAGCATATCCTCTTTTGTCCTTCGCATTGACATCTGCTCCCTTTGCGATCAGCAATTTTACTTGCTCAATATCACCATCAGCCACAGCTTGGTGGAGTGACTTAGTGGGTTTGGCTTCGTGTTCGGTTGTAGTTTCTTGTTTTGCAGGCCGAGTTTGCGCACAGGCTACCACCATAGTAAGACATACCGCCACAATAGTAACTGTCAGGGCCCATACTGCTCCGGTTCTGGGATTGGGGCAGTTATTTTTCAGGATGCGCTGCACCCTGCCGGCCAGTCCTTTTTTGCTGCTGACCACTGCGGGTACAAACGCCATCTGTCCGCCGGGTGTCAAATCGAGTAGTGACTCGGCATAGTCCGTGCAGGGCTGGCCGGTAGCTACTACCCAGTCGTCACAGGCCTGCTCGCTTAAGCTTATCAGACGGGATTTTGCCCACCATAAAAGCGGATGCCAGGGCATGATGCACACGAGAAGCTCGGCTGATAATCCGCTGATATGGTCACGGCGTTTGTAGTGCGCTAATTCATGGCAAAGTACACCGGCCCAGTCAATTCTATTTTCAGATAATCCGGCTGCACTCGGCAGAAGCAGGATTGGTCTGCGCTTCCAGCACCATATCACAGGGCTTTGGACGCCCCGACTGCTGTAAAAGCTCACATCTTTATTAATTCGGAGTTTTGCCTTTGCCAGATGTACTGCTTGTTCAATCCTATTGCAGTCCAGAGGCATCGCCCGGCCAAGCAGGCGAACGCCTAAAATAAATGTCACAGCTAACCGGAATGCCAAAATCAAACTTGCTGCGAGCCAGCCGTATAACACGAATGAACGTAGGGGTAATTTTGTGCTTTCTGGAGTAGTTATTACAGATGTTAAATCCTTTTCAACAGTACCGGGCTTATGCTCAATATTTTCTATGGAAGTGATTCCAGTAGCTTCGTATATAATTTGGTCTTCCGGCTGCGATTGAATTGCAATCGGTTCTGCTTCAAACATCCCCAGTTCATAGTGCTTTACCAATATGCTGATGACCGGTACAGCTACAGCCGCAATAATCGCCAAAAGCAGTACCTGATGTGCCCTTGCCGAGCGATGTCTTAGGATGAAGCTGCCGAGAAGGCCGGCCGCAATAAAAATCGTGCTCTGCCATAAACAGCTCCACAAGAACAATTCCGCTGAGAATAGCTCGCTTATCATTTTTTTGTCTCCTTTCTTTTTTCGTCAATCATATTGCGAAGCTCCCGAAGCTCATTATCGCTGAGCCTGCTCTGTCGCATCAGATGCTGAAACATCAAAAGGGCGTTACCGTCGAACATTCGTTCCATAAACTTTCGCACCGAGCTTGCGCCGGCTTCTTCGCGAGTTCGGGTGGGTATATAAACGTATGTTTTGCCTTCATTACGGTGCCGGAGCCAGCCGGCTTTTTCAAGCTTCTGCAAAGCGGTCAGGACCGTCGTATAGGCGAGTTTTTTCTTGAGGGCAAGCTGTTTGCGAACCTGGTGGACACTTGCCTCGCCAAGCTCCCAGACCACCTCAATTACCGCACGCTGAAGCTTGCCTAAATCGTCAAGTAACTTACTGCTCATAATATTAACCTCCATATCTGAAAATTTACCTCGATATACACTACGTTGGCTCAAAGTACTATGAACCATAGTATTTGTCAACGTAAAAATAAGAAATTTTTCAAAAATTTCTCAAATCCCTGTTTTTAATAGTGAAAATGCATAAAAAAATGAATTGTTGAGGAAATAAATCAAAAAACTCGACGAAGTAGCGCTTGGTTCAGTTTTTCTGACGTTGTAATTAGAGCTTGCATAATTACTCGATAATTTAGCGTAAGTATTTGTTATATGAAGAGAATCATCCTTAACCTGAATAATAATGAGAAAAATCCCCATAATTAGTTTAATTACGGCTTTTTTTACATAGTTTTTTAACCTTGTTGTAAGGTTATGATTTAACTTGCGGTCATTTCTGGACGATTAATGTGGAGGTAAGTACGCCCAAATCATTTATTTTGGTGAGATATTTTAATATTTGCAGGTAGAAAAAACGTTACATGTGATATAATCAGTGGCACATAACTATATAGGTTTTTTTCGGACTTAGTGTTCCTAAGGAGGGGTAATATCAGTTTCGTATTAATCATGATGCTGGAATTTTAGCAATTTTTTGAAAGGGCAATAGGATGAGAAGGATATTATTTGCATCATTATTAGTTTTCCTCATGAGTGCAGTCGCATCTGCAAATGGTCTTTCTGAGGCATTGGACACCGATTTGATTTTCGAAACGGGTGGCGATGCGGATTGGTTTTCGCAGACCATGACGACCTACTTTGATGGTGACGCGGCCACGAGCGGCGATATCTGGGATGACCAGGTGTCTTGGATGCAAACGACGGTTGACGGCGTGGGAACGTTGAGCTTTTACTGGAGGGTATCTTCCGAGCTCAATTACGACTATCTGGAATTTTATATCGACGGAGTACGTCAGGACCGCATCAGCGGGTGGATGGACTGGTATCAGATGATTTACACAATCAACGAACCGGGTTCGCATACGCTGAAATGGCGATACAGAAAGGATAGTTCGACGAGTAATGGAAACGATCTTGGTCGGGTGGATCTTGTGGATTGGTCGGGCGGGCCCCAGGTTCCCTCTGAATCTTTTTCTGAGGCCCTGGATACGAATTTGAGCTTTACAACTGACGGCGATTTGGGCTGGTTTGTCCAGACTGCAGTGGCTTACTTTGATGGTGATGCAGTTCAGAGTGGAGATATCTTAGACGCGCAGAGTTCGTTGATACGGACGACAGTCAGTGGGGCGGGAACGGTGAGTTTCTTCTGGAAGGTATCATCTGAGGTTGGTTATGACTTTCTTGAATTTTTTATTGATGGTGTTCTTCAGGATCAGATAAGCGGGCTGGTGGACTGGCACCAGATGATGTACACGGTAACCGATCCCGGTTCGCATATTTTGGAGTGGCGATACGTGAAGGATTATAGCGTAAGTGGAGGAGACGACAGCGGCTGGATCGACCGAATGGAGTGGCCGGGCACAAGTCAGCCTCCTTCTGATCCGCTTTCCGAGGCTTTGGATACGAGTTTGAGTTTCACAACGGACGGCGATGCCGGCTGGTTTTCCCAAACCACAATAGCGTTCTTTGATGGTGATGCGGCCCAGAGCGGTGAAATATTGGACGAGCAGGAGTCGTTGATACAGACGACGGTCGACGGGGCAGGGGCGTTGAGCTTTTACTGGAAGGTATCTTCCGAAGTTGGTTATGATTATCTTGAATTTTACATTGACGGTGTGCTTCAGGAAAGAATCAGCGGTTCAATTGACTGGCACCAGATGAGTTATACGATCACCGATTCCGGTTTGCACGTATTGGATTGGCGATATGTCAAGGATAAGGGTGTCAGTTCGGGCAGTGACAGCGGCTGGATAGATAAGGTACAATGGTCGGGTGGAACTCAGCCACCTGCTGATGGTCCGCTTTCGCAGGCATTGGATACAAGTTTGAGTTTTACAACAGCCGGCGAGGCCGACTGGTTTGACCAGACTGCTGTAGCTTTCTTTGATGGTGATGCAGCACAGAGCGGAGAAATTCTGGACAACCAGGAATCGTTGATGCAGACGACGGTCAGCGGGGCGGGAACGTTGAGCTTTTACTGGAAGGTGTCTTCAGAGGGCGAATATGACTTTTTAGAATTTTATATTGACGGCGTACTTCAGGACAGAATAAGCGGATTGGTTGACTGGCACCAGATGACTTATACGATTACCGATTCGAGTTCGCATATTTTGGAGTGGCGATACTTCAAGGATTATAGTGTAAGTCAAGGAGATGACAGCGGCTGGGTCGACCTTGTGGAATGGTCGGGCTCAAGTCAACCTCCATCCGTCGGCCCGCTTTCCGAGGCTTTGGATACGAGTTTGATTTTCGCAACGGAGGGCGATGCAGAATGGTTTTCGCAGATCGAAATGAGTTACTTTGGTGGTGATGCAGCCCAGAGCGGAGTTATCTCAGACGAGCAGAGTTCGTTGATACAGACGACAGTCACCGGGGAAGGAACATTCAGCTTCTACTGGAAGGTGTCATCTGAGGATAATTATGATTTTCTGGATTTTTACCTTGACGGTGTGCTTCAGGACAGAATCAGCGGCTTGGAAGACTGGCATCAGATGATATATACGATTACCGAATTGGGTTCACATACTATGGAGTGGCGGTACGTCAAAGACTGGAGTGAGAGTATGGGAGTTGACGGCGGCTGGGTGGACTTGGTGGAATGGTCGGGCTCAAGTCAACCTCCATCCGGTGGTTCCCTTTCAGAGGCTCTGGATACAAGTGTGAGTTTAAGCACGGGCGGCAATGTAGACTGGTTTTCCCAGAACTTGATATTTTTTCTCGGTTCGGATGCGGCCCAGAGCGGAGTTATCTCGCATAATCAAGAGTCATGGATGCAAACTACAGTCAGCGGTGGGGCGATTAGCTTCTACTGGAAGGTATCTTCCGAGGTCGGTTACGACAAACTGGAGTTTTATATTGACGGCTCATTGCAGGACAGCATCAGCGGCTTGGCGGACTGGCAGCAGGTTTTATACACGCTGCCTTCAGGTACATACGAGTTGAAATGGCGATATGTCAAGGATTGGAGTGTAAGCGAAGGAGACGACGCCGGCTGGGTGGATGCCCTGGTTGTAAATTAACATTATTTGGATGGGCTGATAATCAGTTCATCTTTGAAACCAAGAGAATATAATAGCCCCTGTTTTACTTAAAGGTAAGACAGGGGCTTTTCAATTGATTATCGATAAATGATGATTGATTATATTCAGATTTCTGCCTGTTCGACTTCGCTGATGAGAGATTGTATTAGTTACGTTTTAATCCGTTCGATAAAGACCACTGCTTCGCAATCGGGGCTCCCTGTGGGCTATTCGTATCATGTGTTGTTATGGTTTTGGGGCGGGGTTTGTTTCAGCGGGCAGGTCCTTTAAAGCAGCCCACTGGCTCCATCCGGCGTCGTACCAGAGGACGTTCTTGTATCCGAGAAGTTTATTGAGAATAAAAAAGGTCTGGCTGGCCTGGTGGCCGGTGCGGCAATGAACAATCACGCGTGAATCTTTGTTGGGAATAATCGAGGCATAGGCCTTTTCCAAATCTGCGGCGGTTTTGAATATTGCAGCTTCGCCGAGCTTTTGAAGGTCCTCAGTGTATGGGCGGTTTATTGCGCCGGGTATATGGCCGGGGCGAGCCTCATCTGATTTTGTTCCGTTGAAATAGTCAGCTGGCCGTACATCAAGAATTATCGCGGACTTGTTCTGTAGATGCTGCAGCACGGTCTTATAGTCAATTGTAAATGTATCGGCTGTTTCAGATGATGGGTAATTAGTTTCAGTGACAACAGGAAGGTCGATTGTAACAGGGCGTTTTTCATCCAGCCATTTTGTGAAGCCGCCGTTAAGAATACCATATTTGGTGTGTCCGAGTCTTTCAAGTGCGACAGTGAAAAGCGTAGCATCGTGAGGCTTTTCTCCATAGACCAGAACCACAGTATCCGAAAGTAAGATTCCCATAGAAGATGCATGCTTTGCCAGCATATCAACCGGCTGCAGCATGGAGCCGACCCCTTGTCGATTCATACGAATATTTTCCGCAGACAGAGCAAGTGAGCCTCGTATATGGCGGGTGTTATATTCTGGCTGTGAACGAAGGTCGATGATTTTGAGATTAGGTTTATCGAGATTGCTATTCAGCCAGTTCGTATCGAGCAAAACCAGTTGGGGTAAAACAGCAGTTGGTTTGCTCTGGCCGGGCGATGAGAGGAAATAGGTACGCCAGGCGGCAACTTTAGCGGCCATTGAAGTTGAAAGCGGTTCTCTGCGCAGTGAGGTAGGTGTCAAGCATCTCTGTATGAATCCGTCCAGCCCGTCTGTGAGGATATAAGCATTTCTAAAACCCATACGAGACAATGAATCACGTGCCTGTGCAGGATGCGTCATACCATTTGAATAGAGTACAATCGTACCTACGTTTCGATAGGGGGCAAGCGACTGATGAAGGTCTTTGAGGGGAACATTCAGCGCCCCTCGAAGATGAAACTGAGCGAACTCGCCGTATGGGCGGACATCGACAAGAGTGAGGTCTTTCTCACCTGACAAGATGCGGTCGGCTAATTCCTCGGGCTCGATGTGGTCCTGTGCCTGGTCAATGCTCTCGAGGAGCGTGGATTCTGATGCGGGGTCAATTGTCATTGGTGTGCCGGCAGCCGGAGCAGAGCCGGCGCTAACGGCTACAAATGCGACTGCACCGGTTAATACGGCCAGACTGAACGATTTGAGGAAGAGTGTGTTCCAGTATATACCGGTCCGGGAGAGCCTTCGTTCGACGTATTCACAGAGCCAGAACATGAGCACTCCAGTTACACAAAATAAAAGTACAAACGCGGAGACGGAGATGCCGAGACTGTCAAAGACAAACAGGACGCCTCTGCCGCCCATTTCATATAGAGGTTTAACCCATCGAAATAACTCATTGAATAAGGCACTGCCTGCAACAGCACCGAGTATGAAGACCAGGGCATCGATTTTTCCAGATGTGATTCCGGCGGCGGCAGTGCCGGGACACCAACCGCCGATGACAAAGCCGATTCCAAAAATCAATCCTCCGACAATTTGAGGGACGTAGTTTGTTTCAAGCAGATAGACCTGGTCGAGACGAATAAGGCCCAGGGCCCGTAAAGAGAAAAGGCCGATCATAGCCGTCAAAACTGCTGTAAACATGACTTTGATTACGGTCATATCTTTGAAATAGAAGACCGAAGCAAGCTTCCGGCTGGAGCCGAAACCGGCGCGTTCGAGGAAGAAACCAAACGCCAGGCCGATTGCGAGAGAGGCGAGAAACGCCCAGGCGGTGTCCAGATTGTTTGAGCCAAAGAGTGTATTAATCATTCCACTGCCTCCTTACGAACCAGGCAGTCAGGTATCCACCCAGGAACAAAAAGATCATAAAGAGGAAACTTCCGGTGAGCAGCAAGGCCGAACCTGTAAGGGCCTGGCCGCTCGTACAGCCGTTGGCCATTCGACTGGCAAAACCTACGAGAAGGCCCCCTGCAAATGCCAATATAATCCTTTTACGAACGGAGCATTTTCGCCCCCGCTCGACTGAAAAGGTGATACGATTGGCCAGGAGAGCGGAGAGCAAAGAGCCCAAGAAAATACCAGCCAGCATAAAAACCAGATAATACCGCAGTGGTGCATCGCCCCATTTTCCGAAGTACTCGCTTGCGAGAGTATGCGACCTCGCGATGCACAGTTCCATGCAAGCGGCGATGCGGGCAATGCCCGCCGAAGCCCCCAGGCCGGCTCCAAGAATTAAAAAAGAAGCAAGCAGAGTCAAGCCCAGACCCACACCGGCCAGATACGGATTCATAAATCGATTTGATTTGTCTTGTTTTTCCATCTCTCAGCACCCCGCACTTTTCTTTTTTACCGCAGGTGTTACAGTTGAAGGGACAGGCGGCAAGGTCGGCGTCTGACCGGGAGCTATTGTTGGAGTTCCCATTGACGGAATGGAAATCGGGGGGCCGAATGAGGATTCCTGCCAGTATGCTTCCAGACCACCGAATAGAACTTTGATCTGCCGTTGTGTCTTTTGAGCGAGAATTCCCCCGACAGCCATAGCCAGAGTGCCGTCACGATCGACTATTATCAGAGGGCCGGTGCCGATAAGATAAGCGGGATTATTGGTTAGCTCGGCCATATCTACGTTGCGTGAACCCGGCAGGCTGTAGTCGGAAAACATCTGCGGCGGACGAATATCAACGAGTTCGAAGGTCCCCGGCAAGTCCATCATAAGGCGTTTTAGCTCTGCCTGACATATTCTTTCGGGCAATGGAATCATTTTTTTCGAAGGTGCTTGAGCAAGTCCCAGGGTTTGTGAACTATATACCGGAAGTCCGGCTTCGATCCATGCTTCACTTCCACCTTCCAGACTTGTAACATTATTAAAATTTTTACGTTCCAGAATTCCGATAGCCATGCTGGAACGATAAGCGGAATTACACACAGCAACAACCGGCTGTGCCGGGTCCAGCTTTGCAGAAAGTTCTGCAAGGTGATTTAGAGGTAGATTCAAAACAGTACCTATTCGCAAACCCATCCATTCATTGGGCAAACGTACATCCAGGATCATTGGACTTTGTCCCGACTGCATCTGCTCATAAAGTGTCTTAGGGGCAATCAGTGTGTTTTTCAGGACAGGAAGATTGGCTGAATACCATTGTGTTACAGGTACAACCATTGCCTGGTATCCTACTCGATGAAGTCTATGTACGGCTTCCGCTAAATCCGTTTCTTCGCCGGCAAGCACCAATTGTGAATTCCAGGGTACCATTATGCCCACCCATGTTTCAAAACGTCCCCGGATACCTATGTTGACAGAATTAGGTATATGACCCGCGGCAAAATCCTTGCTGTCCCGGATATCTGCAACGTAGTATCTCGAACTATCCGACAGGCTTGCATCTGCAACAACAGGTTGCACGGGTTGCTGCCAGTCCACAATAGGAGGCCCATCCCTGTTCATGGCGGCGTTGTATTTAAAGTATTGCGGCGGCTCTTGAAGTTCCGACAGGACCGAAGTGATAAATTCGGCGCGATTAGTATGTTGAAGGTATGGGTTTGATGTTCGCTCCTCTCCGATGGTTGAGGAAGGCTGGTCTTTGAGGTGCGCTCCACAGAGAGAGCCGGCGCCATGAGCGGGAAAGACCTTAACTTCATCTGGCAGCTTCGATACAGTGTTGTTCCATGTATCGAACAGCATACCCGCAAGGGCCGACGAAGTAGTGCTTTCCACCAGGTCCGGCCGGCCGACTCCGCCGACAAAGAGATAGTCGCCGGTCAAAATCAATTCGGGCGTTTTTTTGCCGATGCCATATACTTCGGCGCTGGTGCCGTCGATAACATGTCCGGGAGTGTCGATAAATCTTACTTTTGCCCTCCCGACCTCTATTGTTGTGCCCTCTCCAACAGGTTCAATCTTATATTTTGCATTGCTTTTGGCACTCTGGTAGATTGGACAATTTACAGCTTTGACCATTTCCATATGCCCTGCCACGAAGTCGGCATGGCTGTGCGTAAGAAAAATACCCACCACGGACAAAGACCTTTTCTTTATCAAATCCAAATAGAATTCAATATCCCTGCCCGGATCAACGATAAGGGTCTTTGCGTCACTGACTACCAGATACGAGTAGTGTGACAGGACCGGTAGATTAACTTGAATCAGTTCGAAACCTGGGAAGACGTATGTATCTGTTATCTGGTATTTTGCCGCATCATACCCGTGGGTTGCGGATTCGGCGTCCTTTATCTGTGCGGCGTGAGTTTGCCGGCAAAGGACGGAGAATACCAATACGACAAGAATTGATGATTTTTTGCAGGAACCTCTCATAAAACACCTCCATTACTGTTCTAAGATACCTATGAAATTATGAAGAACTTTTTTTCTAACAAAGCCAAGAGTGACATTTTAAGCGTTGTTAAGTCCTATTAATTCAACAAAGATGAAATACCCAAAGCCACCATGCCGGGCATTGCGGCCAATCCGCTGTTCCACTATAAACTACATATATTCTTATAGCATGTCAAGACTCAATTTCGCAGATTTTGTCCAAGTTGCAGTTCTTTAATTCTGAATATAAAGAAACATTTTAACAGGGATTTTTACTGCGTTTTTCGTTTTCGCTATCTTTCTTAGCCAAGGCTACGAAAGAATCCGGCTGCGCAGGGAAAGAAAGGAAGGTTTTAGTAGTTACGTTTTAATCCGTTCGATATAGACCACTGCTCGCAATCGAGGCTCTATTGCAAGCTACTCGGATTCTTTTTTCTTTGCATATTGGGCGACTATTTGCTGCTGGACATTAGGCGGTACTATTTCATAATGACTGAGTGTCATAGAGTAACTGCCGCGTCCGCCGGTAACGCTTTTGAGCTGGCCGTTATATTGTGTAACTTCGGCCAACGGCACCTGTGCTTTAACGACAATATAATTTCCGGGCAGCATATCCTGTCCTATTACTCTGCCGCGTTTGGATGCCATGTCGCCTGCGATATCGCCCATATTCTCAGCGGGTATAGTAATCTCCATATCCACTATTGGCTCTAGCAGGGCGGCTTTTGCCTTTTGAACAGCGTCGATGAATGCACCCTTGCCCGCGGCGCGAAACGCCACTTCCTTCGAATCGACCGGATGGTATTTTCCATCGTAAACCGACACTTTTACATCCTGAAGTGGGAATCCCGCTACGACACCAGACTTCATTACGTCGTTAACACCCTTGGCAACGGCCGGCTCAAACTGTCCCGGGATTGAACCGCCGAAGATATCCCAGCTATACTGCAAAGACGGCTCGGAATTTCGTTCGGCCGGCTCGACACGAAGATAGACTTCTCCGAATTGTCCCGCTCCTCCGCTCTGCTTTTTGTGGCGGTAGTGGCCCTCGGCTTTGGCAGTAATCGTCTCACGGTAAGGAATCTTAGGCTCCTTTGTTGTTACTGTGAGTTTATAGCGGTTTTTCATTTTCTCGAGCATTATCCTCAAGTGCAATTCACCCAGGCCGTTGGCAACAAGCTCCTTTGTCTGGGTATCTCTGCTAATCTTGAAGCAGGGGTCTTCTTCACATAATTTTTCGAGTGCATTACCGATTTTCTGCTCGTCACCTCTTGTGGCCGGCTCAAGTGCCAATGAAAACATCGGTTCCGGAACGGCGGGCATTTCGAATTTTCCGGATACTTTGCCATCGTGTATAAGGTCACCGGTTCTCAATTCTTCCACCTTTGCCAGGGTAATAATGTCACCGGCAACGCCCACATCGATTTCCTTATTTTCGCCGCCCTGAGATTTTAAGATATGACCGGGTCGAATGCTCTTTTTCTCGTCGTTGCGGAGCAGATGAGTGTCTGCTTTAATTGTGCCGCTGAAGATGCGGATTGTAGAATACTTCATATTCGAGCGAGGGTCGAAGCCTACTCGAAAGACCAGTCCGGCCAGCGGGCCGGCGGGATCAGCGGAAAGTTCCGTAGAGCTGTCGCCATCTTTGAGGACGGTGGGCTTCGCCCGGATGGGTGAGGGAGTATAATTTACAATGATATCGAGAAGCTCTTGTATGCCGGTTCCTTTGCGGGCATCAGTGAACACTATTGGGGTGAGAGTTCCGGCTTTTAAGGCCTCTACGAATACGGAAGCTATTTTTTCCGGGGGTATTTCTTCTCCTCCGAGATAGCTTTCCATGAGTTCATCGTCGGCTTCTATGACGCTTTCGATCAGGTCGGTGTGGGCCTGGGCGACGTCCATTAGCGGCGAATCACCTGATTCGTTTTCGATACAGTCGATAACGGATGCTTTATCGGCTCCGGGCAGATTAGCACAGCGGCATTGCGAGCCGAAGGTGGCCTGAATATTTTTTATAAGTTCAGGTAGGGAAACGTTTTCAGCGTCCATCTTATTTATAACGATGAGGCGGGGAATATCGGCTTTTGCGGCTAATTCGGCCATTTTTCGCGTATTTGTTTCTATTCCGGCCGCGGCGCTGATGACGATTATTGCTGTTTCGGCGGCCGGTATTGATTTTATGGAGGGGCCTATAAAGTCGGGATATCCGGGGGTATCGATGATATTTATCAGCTTGCCGGCGTGCTGGATATTGACTATCGCTGATTGTATGGAATGCTGGTGTTCTTTTTCCTCATCGTAGTAGTCGCATGTACTTGTTTTATCGTCAACATTTCCGAGCCGGTTGGTTGCCCCAGTTTTGTGTAGCATTGCCTCGGTGAGGGATGTTTTGCCGCTGCCTCCGTGCCCTAAAATAACGATGTTACGAATGTCGTCGGTATTAGCCACTTTTTAAGCCTCCAAACAGTTTATTTCCGGGTATTCATTAACAAACTTCTCCAAAACCTTAAATAATATAGTATTTGAGATATAAACGACAAGGATTTTTTTTGGTATTTAATAAATGTAGGGGGGGTGGGCGAATGGCATGAAGATAAGCCCTAATTTCTTATAGAAAAAAGACTTGAAAAAAGGA
>JACNGQ010000297.1 GCA_014384025.1 Planctomycetota bacterium
CTACAATTTCCTCTCGCTGCGTTGTCGGTTCAAAATTCGTCCTCGACGTAGCTTTTGCTACTACTGCGGCGATTTTGAACCTCCGCCAAAGCGATAGAAAATATCGCTCGTTCTCGTGACAAAAGCAATTTTTAGAGATACCCATTATTTATCCAGTACTTCAGTGGTTTTATTACCAATGAATATAGCATCACCCTTTAGTCCTTCGGCAGTTTGACAGCCGATTAGTATAAAGACGACAAAAATCAAAATAACCGAGAGAAGTATTTTCTTAATCATATTCAGGCTCCTTTGGAAGGGTTATCTGTTATAAAAAAGGGATGGCTCGGTTGATTTTAGAAACAGGTAGTATAGTTTACCTTCCTGATAAGTCTGGCCGGCTAATTTACCCGCCTCATCGCCTATGCCCATATAGACATCACAGCGGCCCGGAGCGCGTATGGCTCCGCCGGTGTCCTGGTCGAGGGCAAAACCGCTGTAGAACTGGTTGGAAACCGTCCCGCCTGTATTCCGTGGCAGGCGGGTGGAGATGAAGGTCAGGCAACCGCGGGGGAAAATCGCCTTGTCGGTGGCGATAGTCCTTAAGGGGATAACCTGCTCATTAAGACTGCCGCGGGGCTCGCCTTCCTGTATCTTAAAGAAAACAAATCGCGGATTGCGCCAGACGTACGTATCAACCAGGTTCGGATTGTTTTTGAAGTAAGCTATCATCGCCGTTAGACTAAGCTGATCAGTTCTTATTTTGCCGTCATTGACGAGTTCTTTGGAAATGCTCTTATAATCATGTCCGTTGTTGGCGGCGTAGCCTACGGTGATAAGTTTGCTGTTGGGCAGTCTTATCTTCGCCGAGCCCTGAACGTGGGCGATATACACTTCAAACGGGTCACTGAGCCAAAGCATCTCGGTACCGGCCAGCATTTTAGTCGATTCGATTATAGCCCGTGGCGGATATTGCGTAACCACGCCGCCTGTCCCGCGCAAGCCGAGGGTTTCACCGTCCGGGCCTTTAATCAAATCCTTCGGCATTTTGTAGAGCGGATATTGAAAGCGCTCGGTGCGTTTCATAGAGCCGTCGAAAATCGGGGTGTAATAGCCTGTGAACAGCACCGTCCCGACATCGTCGCATCCTACCGACATATAGACATCGAACTTTGCTCGAATTGCCTCGTTCATACTTCTGGCAGTCAGACGTGAATTCATCATCTCTGCGAATGCTTTCAGACTGTCAACCGCTCTGGTGTGGGTAACATCTCCGAGAGGAAAGAATTGCCGGCTGGAAGGTTTCTGCAGATAGTTCAGACTGCGGTCTATCGCGGTTTGCATATCGGCCAGGTCGAAACATGCCATCGTAAAATCGGGAATCTCGTAAGGGTCCGTTATTTTCCTTAGCGCCGACTGGCCGGGCAGCAATGGTTGATCGTAAGGAGTCTCGGCCCTTTGCCGGCTCCTGCAGCCGGCGATAGCGGTCGTTGTCAGTAATAATGCTGAAAGTAGAATTTTACGCTTCATTGCGTGCTCCAAAAATCCGTTTTTGATTATTTGCCAATAACAAGGTCTAAAACCGTATTTTGATATGTTACACGAATTGCGTGAGATTTTAAAAAAAATAATTCACACAAATTATGGTTTCTGTTGTTTTTGTATCTTTTGTAACAGCTATAAATTCGAATAATTGTCCAGAAGATTCTCCCATATTCTGTGGAACAGTTATATAGCTTCAAGGTTGCTTTTTACGGATAAATTTGGTACTAAAGGGGTCAGAAAATTGAAAATCCACGTTATTTGAAGTCAGGAGGTCATTATGTGTCGTAACTGTATGAACAGGAGAGAGTTTGTAGGATTAACAACAGCGGGTATTGCCGGTGGAGTTCTGGGTCTTGGTGCTCCTGCTTTTGCTAACAGGAAAGTAGAAGAATGGAATCCTGATAAACCATTTATAGTCACGGGGGAAAAATTAAAGGTACAGCCGGTTCTTATGTATAAAGTTTCCCAGCGAAGGCATGCAACTTCCTGGAAATCGTGGGGCGACGTACAAACCGAACAGGCGGCAATCCAGGAGGCGAAGAGAATATCAAATGAGCTAAAATCGTTGTCTTCCGAAGCTGATTTCCCTCTTGAAGTGCTGCCGATAGTTAAAGTCAAAACAGCCGAAGAAGCGTTAAATGTACATAAGAACGATTATGACGTAATCATTGTCTATCCGGCCACAGGTTCGGGTGATTTGCTCAGGGCGTGTTTTGCAAAGGAAAAAGACAAAGACACCATAATATTTGCCAGACATCGTTCCGGCTCGACTTATTACTGGTATGAGGCACTTAGCGTCAGGTATCTGAAAACGGATGAAAACGAATCGGAACAAAACAATTGCCTTGATCATGGAGGTGTTCACGTAGATGACGTTGTAGTTGACGATACGGGGGAGCTTCTATGGAGGCTGCGAGCTCTTTATGGGCTTAAGAATTTTATCGGCGCAAGGATAGTTGCTCTTGGCGGTCCATGGGGAAAGTATGACTCGAAGGCCCCGGCAGTTGCTCGCGAAAAATATAAAATTGAGATTATAGAAGTCGGCTACGATGAAGCGGCACCACGTATTAAGAGTATCCAAAAAGACCGCAATCTTGTTTCAAAGGCCGAAAAGTGGGTGGATAAATATGTTTCTATACCCGGCACAACTCTTATGACGGATAAGAAGTTTATGGTTAATACTTTTCTATTGTATTGTGTTTTTAAGGAGTTGATGCAAGAAAATGGTGCGTCTGCTTTTACAATCAAGAATTGTATGTCCACTGTAATACCGATAGCTCAGACAACTCCCTGTCTTACTCTCGGCCTGCTCAATGACGAGGGAATGCTTGCTTTCTGTGAGTCGGATTTTGTTGTGATACCATCGGGGATTTTATTGCACTACATAACGAGCAAACCCGTGTTTCTTCACAACTCAACGTTTCCTCACAATGCAGTAGTGACCTGTGCTCATTGCAGTGCTCCGCGCCGAATGGACGGAAGTCGCTATGAACCGGCTAAAATTTTAACGCATTTCGAGTCCGAATACGGCGCAGCGCCTAAGGTGGAAATACCAGAAGGACAGGAAGTGACATTCATTGATCCTGAATACAGTTCCGGCCGGTGGGTCGGCTTTAAGGGAATTGTTAAAAGTAATCCATTTTTGGATATATGCCGTTCCCAACAGGACGTGGAAATTCAGGGTGATTGGAAGAAGTTGAAAAAGGAAGTTCGCGACTCACACTGGATGATGGCTTACGGTGATTATCTCAAAGAACTCGGTTACGCTTGCCGGAAAATCGGCATCAGATTGGAAAATATTTCACAAACATGATAATAAGGAGGCAGGGTCGTGAACAGACAAAAGAGACAATTCTGCGTTTTTCTAACGTTAGCTTTGGCAATACTCGTCACTTCATATTCAGCGGCAGCCCAGTCATTTAGTGCAAAACGACAGGCTAAGCAGATTCTAAACGCATGTGATGTTAAAGGCGGCCTGATAGTTCACGTTGGTTGTGGTGACGGAACACTGACCGCCGCTCTGCGTGCTAATGAGAGCTATTTAGTTCAGGGCCTGGATACAGAGCAGCGGAATTTGGACAAGGCCCGCGAATATATTCACTCGCTTAATCTTTACGGCAAGGTGTCAGTTGACCGGTTGAAAGGAAGACGGCTTCCTTATATCGATAACCTTGTGAACCTTGTGGTATCGGAAAATCCTGGTGCTGTCCCCGAGAGCGAAGTTATGCGGGTTTTGTGTCCTGATGGTGTGGCGTATATAAACAAAGGCGGCCTGTGGATAAAGAAAGTCAAGCCGCGTCCGAAAGAGTTAGACGACTGGACGCATTATCTTCATGATGCATCGAATAACGCCGTCTCGCACGATACGGTCATTGCTCCGCCGAGCCGCATGCAATGGATAGGAAGTCCGAGATATGCACGTCACCACGACCGAATGTCGAGTGTAAGTGCGGCTGTTACGGCCGGCGGGAGGGTCTTCTATATCTTCGATGAGGCTCCGCGTGCTTCGATCCTGGTTCCGCCGGAGTGGTCGCTGATAGCGAGGGATGCCTTCAATGGCACTATCCTGTGGAAACGGCGGATAGATACCTGGTTCACTCATCTCTGGCCGCTCAAGAGTGGGCCGGCACAGTTGCCTCGCCGCCTTGTGGCCGCCGGCGACCGCGTTTATGCAACGCTCGGTATCGACTCGCCGGTTACTGCCCTCGATGCAGCGACAGGAACAACCATCCAAACTTACAGGGATACAGGAGGCACCGAGGAGATAATACTCTCAGAAGGCGTTCTGTTTCTGCTGGTTAATAAGCAAGACGAAAAACCTGAATTCAACAATTTGAAAAAGATTACCCAGGCTTCCAGAGGAAAGTTCTGGGACGAGCAGCCAAGGGAAATTATGGCAATTAGCGCAGGCAGCGGAGACGTCCTGTGGACTGCTGAGCATCGTGTCCTGCCTGTGACATTAGCGGCTGACGGCGAGCGCGTCTTTTTCCACGACAGCCGCAGCGTTGTTTGTTTGGATCGAAAGACCGGAGACGAGTTCTGGCGTTCCGAGCCGCTCGGCTGGGCCGGAGAAATACGTTCGTTCTATGCCCCGATACTCGTGGTATATAAAGGTGTAGTCCTCTTCTCGGGCGGAGAGACCGCCGGTTTGCAGACAGGCTCATGGTACACGTCCGGCAAGGATACTATGACGGCGCTGTCGGCCCAAAGCGGAGAAGTCCTCTGGAGCGCCTATCATCCTCCGTCCGGTTACAGGTCACCCGAAGACCTGCTCGTTGCCAACGGTCTGGTATGGACGGGAGAAACAACCAGCGGAAGGGCCGCGGGCGTTTTCACGGGCAGAGACCCATTTACAGGGGAGGTTAAAAGCGAGTTTCCACCGGACGTCGAGACTTACTGGTTTCATCATCGCTGCTATCGGGGCAAGGCCACAGACAACTACCTGTTGATGTCACGGGCGGGGACTGAGTTCATAGATGTGCGCAACGAAAAGTGGATTCCGCATCACTGGGTTCGGGGCGCATGCCTGTACGGTATCATGCCCGCCAACGGAATGTTATATAATCCGCCTCATCCCTGCGCGTGCTACCTGGAGTCCAAGCTGTACGGTTTCAACGCAGTTGCCCCCGCCCTGGCCGGGCCGCGCGTCCCTAAGCGTGCGGAAAACGCGCCCCGTCTTGAAAAGGGCCCGGCGTTTGATAGAAATATTTCGGCTCAGGTGAGCGAAGGCCAGTGGCCTACTTACCGCCACGATGCGGCTCGCAGCGGCAGTACGAACACGGCCGTTCCGGCTGCGCTCAAACGGGCATGGCAAACCGATATAGGCGGAAGACTGACAAGCCCCGTAGTTGCCGGGGGCAAGGTCTTCATAGCATCGATTGATGCACATACTATTTATGCAATCGACGCCGATTCGGGCAATCGGCTTTGGCACTATACCACGGGCGGGCGGGTCGATTCGCCGCCGACTATTTATCAGGGACGAGTGCTGTTCGGCTCGGCGGATGGTTATGTATATTGCCTTGCCGCTGAAGACGGCGTCCTTGTGTGGCGATTCCGCGCAGCGCCGATGGACCAGCGTCTGATGTCATTCGAGCAGGTGGAGTCTGTCTGGCCGGCCCACGGCAGTGTGCTTATCCAGAATGACGTTTTGTATTGTCTGGCAGGCAGGTCGATGTTTTTGGACGGCGGACTGCACTTCTGGAGACTTGATCCGAAGACAGGTAAGGCGCTGTCACATAGTGTGCTCAACGACCGTGAGGAGAAAACGGGCAAAGACATCCAGTCGTATGTGAGCTGGCTGAACATGCCCGTTGCCATGCCGGACATACTTTCGAGCGATGGAAGGCTGGTCTATATGAGGTCGCAGCCTTTCAATCTTGACGGAACTCGCCTGCCGCTGGAGGCAATGCCGGCCGCAGGGGATGCTGATCAAGGTGCACCGCCCGCCACACAAGACAGTACCCAGGCACACCTTTTCAGTCCGACGGGATTGCTCGATGACAGCGGCTGGCACCGCACTTACTGGATGTATGGCAGTAAGTTCGTGAGCGGCTGGTGCGGCTATTACCTGGCCGGCAAGGTTGCTCCGGCAGGAAAGATTCTTGTGTTCGATGATTCGAAAGTTTATGGATTCGGTCGTAAGCCGCAGTACTACCGCTGGACAACGCCGATTGAGCATCAGTTATTTGCCGCTGATAAGTCACCGCCGGAACTTCCGAGCAGGCGAACAGCGGCGAGCCCCGCGAGCACAGGGCCATCGCTGATTCGCGTTGAGAAATCAAGCTCTCTCAACCCAACCGGCACACCTTTAACCGTTGAGGTATGGATCAATTCCGAGCAGCCCAATGGTGTCATCCTTGCGCATGGCGGCGGCAATCATGGTTATGCGCTCTATTTGCAAAACGGACAACCGCGGTTTATCGTTCGCGCCAATGGAAATCTAAGCTCGGTCAGCGCTAAGATGAAAACCGTCGGACAGTGGGTGCATATTGCGGGCGTCCTGACGGCGGACAAAGATCTGCGCATTTATGTCAATGGGAGACTATCCGCCTCAGCGAAGGCATCCGGCCCCTTAACGGCGGACCCGGCAGAGGCGATGGAAATAGCTAATGATGAAGGCTCGAAAGTGGGCGACTATGGCGACCCATTCGGATTCAAGGGTCTTATCGACGAGGTCAGGATCTATCACCGGACGCTTGGCGACGCTGAGATAATGAAACACGCATCAGCAGGCAGGCCGGCAGCTATAAATGAGTCGGGCCTTGTCCTCTGTTACTCATTCGATGAAGGCAATGCCGCCGATACGTCGGGCAATAAGAACAATGGTAAGGCCGAAGGCGCTGCAGCGGCGCAGGGCAAATTCGGACGGGCTTTAAGGTTTACGGGCAGGGCTTCCGCCTCGGCCTCCGGATTCCTGGTCAGACACAATTGGACACAGGATGCGCCGCTCTTTGCGCGTGCGATAGTTCTTGCCGGCGGGACATTGTTTGTCGCCGGGCCTCCGGATTTGTTGGATGAGCAGCAGGCGTTGAACCGGATAGACGATCCGAATGTAAGGCGAAATCTTGAAGAACAGGCGGCCTCCTTTAAGGGGGAAAAGGGCGCCATACTAATGGCTGTCTCTGCAGCCGACGGCAAGACATTGGCACAATATGACCTTGACAATCCTCCGGTATTTGATGGATTAATAGCCGCTGGCAGCCGGTTGTATATAACTACTACAAACGGCCAGGTTCTGTGTATGACAGGCAAGTAGCTCCGCTCTCTGCGGTATCTTTCATCAATTGAATAAAGGGGCCTACACCAAATTGGTATAGGCCCCGATTTAATGCGAATCTTCTTATAATCCACACAGCTATTTGCAGCTTGTTGCTTACGGTGCCGGTGGATACAGACGAATATCATCAAAGTACATCATACCTGTACCGCCGGTAACCGAGCTAAGGCCAAGAGTAATCGAAGTTACGTTGGAAAGGTTCACGCCCTGGTCAGCAAAGGCCTGCAAGTCGATGTTCCATTCGGTCCATCTGGTTGTCATTGCTGCATCAGGGTTGTTATGGTCGACCCTTGCGCTGCCGTTGAGAGTAACGTACATCTGCCCGGCTGCATTAGACGAACTGCCTCTGAACCAAATCGTCAGTGTGTTGACACCGTTTACTGTCCAGTCACGATTGGAAGTGAGTGTCAATGTCGCCTCGGATTTTCCGACAGCATTATCGTAGGACATCGGCATCGATTGATTGCCACTGTGAACGATAGTCTGCTCTGCAAATGGAGGATCAAAGTTACCAACTACGGAACCGTTGATGGCCGGATTTTCGAATCCGTCTATCCAGGCAAGATATATCCTGTTACTTCCGGGATCTGTTTCATCAAGGTCATTATAGCTCTCAAAGTCATCCACGATGAGGAAGTTGGCAGTCGTGAAGCTCCATAATGGGCCAGTCCACGGGCTGTCGGCGTTTGTATTATGGGCCTCATCGACACGCCAGTAGTAAGTAGTATTCCACTCAAGCTGTCCGGGGTCATAACTTTCGGAGCCAAGGTTTCCGCTGCCTTTTAACTCCAGAGAGGCTGCATCGGCGCCAAAATAGATTTCATGTGAAGCACCCAAGCCCGGCGTCCATGTGAGAACAGGTGTTTGCGTTACATCCACAGCACCATTAGCCGGGTTAAGTGCCGTAACAGCACCTTCAGTCGTGAAGCTCCAGACGTTACCTTTATGCGTTTCGATAACATCAAATTCATCGACACGCCAGTAGTAAGTCTTAGCCATTTTAAGCGGACCGGGATCATAGGTTGTATCTCCCCAAGGCAGTGCTCCTGCGGCATTGCTGACATCGTCAAAGTTGTCACCGAAGTATGCGTAATGTAGTTTTGCGCCAAAACCTTCCGTCCAGCTAAGCTTAGAATTTACGCTAACAGCCTCGGCACCATCAGACGGGTCGGGGAAGTAGGCCGTCTTTGGAGGAATGCCGAAGCTCCAGACGCTGCCTTTCCACGGACTATTCGGCTCGGCTTCGTTGACCTCATCAACGCGCCAATAGTAAGTTGTACCCGGCACAAGGCCCTCAGGAACGGGAAATCCGGGAAACCCCACAATAAAATCAGTTGTGGCCTGATTGCCCTGGAAGGTACCTTCGGCACCGCTGTCCACATCATCAAAATTCTCACCAAAGTAAATATCGTGCGAGACCGCAAAACCTCCCGGTGTCCAGGACATACTCACCCATGTATCCATATTCAAGGCACCATCGGCCGGCGTGGGGCCAAAAGAGTAAGGCCATATTTTACCCGCAAAACCACTCAACTCGACTTGTGTCAGTGCGGCATTGATGATCCAAATATCGTCAACCGTGCCCTCGAAGTAACTGCCGCCGCCCGTAACATTACCGTCATGAAATTTCGTTTCTGAATTTTGATACCCGATGCCACAGTCATTCGAGCGGCTCTGCAACTGACCGCCGGGCCCCTTACCGATGAGCACTC
>JACNGQ010000245.1 GCA_014384025.1 Planctomycetota bacterium
ACAGGTGCTTTGTTGGGGGCTATGGCAGTATTCTGTTTTCCTGTTCTCCTGTTTTGCGATCTGCAGGACGATGGGAGATATTTGACCAAGGGATTGCTGCCGGAACCTCGTCATACGGTTCATCCATCTCGACTGGTTTATACCCGGGCAGTTTTGATTTCTCCACTTCCTGTTTGAAGGCGGAGATTACTCTCTCCTGAATTCGTTTCCTGCATTCGGCATTGACCGGATGGGCGATATCTGAGTGCAGTTTCATTCTGCCCTTGAAATCCTTCTTGGCCCGGTTGTCGGAAAGCCCCCTTCCACAATTGTTGCAGAATCTGGCTCTGAGATGGTTCTTACTTCCGCATTTTTCGCAATGGTCGCTCATCTTCCTTGAAGGCATGGCGACGAAAAATCCGTTTGTGCCCTCGATGATCTTGATGTCACGAACGACAAACTCGTTGTCCATCGTGATCGAGCAAAAAGCTTTCAGCCTGTTATCCTTGTTGCTCACCAGCTTGGCTCTGACTTCAGTGATCTCCATTTTGTTTGCCTCGCTTAAAAGTCTACCATCTATTGTTGGCCACAACGATACTTCTGCATCCGAGTTTCTCCTCAAGTCTGCGCTTACATTCTTCGGCTTGTTCTTCGTCTCCGCTATCGACAATACAAAACATTGCGGAACCGCTACCGCTTAGGCAAAAAGACCCAATACCCAACGACCCGCTTTTTTCTTTCAATTCGGCGAGGCTCCCAGCCAAATCGAAACAGCTTTCTTCAAGCATATTTGCGCACATTCTTGCGACTAAATCAATCCTGTTTTCCCTAATGTGGCTGCTTATCCGAGCCGAGAGCTTTTCATACAGAGCCTGTCGATGCCGGTAATTGGCATAAACCTCTTGTGTAGAAACACTTACATCCGAAAGCAGCAAGAGAGCCATGAAGTTGAAATCTTCTCGTATTTTTTCTATTTTTTCGCCTTTCCCCGTGCACCGCGCCAGTGGACCATTCAAAAGGAAAGCCACATCACTGCCCAAATTTGCAGCAACATTGAACAGGTATTTTCTGTCGAGGTCCAACTTTAAGTACCGGTTCAAGCCTATGAGGGTGGCGGCCGCGTCACTGCTCGCCGAGCCCAGTCCCGTCCCCGCAGGGATGTTCTTTGTAAGTGTGATCCTGACGTCTGGCATCGGACGGCAACCTTCCAGTAGCATCTCGGCGGCCCGCCAGACGAGATTGTCTCTGCCCTGCGGTGCCCAGTTCGGTCCCTTGCAGATAAGTTCTATTGCGTCTTTGTCGCCCCGCTCAATGAGGATTTCATCGTACCAGTTGACCTTGGCCATTATCGTTTCTAATTCGTGGAATCCATCGGGGCGCTGCCTCACTACAAGCAGACTTAAGTTGATTTTGGCAGGCGCTCTCACTAATAGACCCCTGCCAACACTTTCAAATTGTTCTTTGTCATTCATAGCTGCTCATCGGATTATAGCAGTTCCGGCGCATGTTTCAATAGTGTCAAACAGTAAAAAACACAAATGAGCATACAGGTACGGCTTTATATGAGAATGAGGATAAAAATAATTGCTGTTCTGTTCTAAAATTTCCAGAGAAGCCGCATCGCAATCGCATCAGCCGAGTTGGTATGCTGGTATTCGATACTATAGGAAATATTGTTTGCGGTTTTAATCCGGGCGCCGATATAAACACCAAGCTCTGAAACCTGGTCTATATCATACGAGCTGTCCAAATCATATCTAAACTGTGGAATACCAACCGTAGTTGCACTGCCTTTGAGGTCGAGCGTACCGTCCATCAAATGGAAAAAGCCGCCGCCGTAAAGCGAGACATTATCAGTCAGCTCGTATGTCGGGCCCATCGCAATTTGTATCTCATGCATACTCAGCCTTCCCGACATTAAAAGTGGATACGACGTGCCGCTCACCACAGTCGTCAAAGGCAGCGAATCAAACTCGGTCTGCACCCAACTGTATTGAGCCAGCGCACTTAATCGAAGAGCATCTTTTTGGTAGAAGGTTACGCCTGTACGCAAACCAAAGCTAAAATGTGTGTCTCCGTCATCTCTCCAATCGGCGTCCGCCGCACCCAAACGCAGGAACGCCTCAAGGTTGTCGGTAATACCATAGCCGAGATTGGCATAAGCCTTCTGCACTTCGACGCCGTCAAGATCAAGACGCTGTTTCTCTGACTGGATGCCAACAAGACTTCCAATGGTTACGTTATAAACCGCTAAATTGCTTCTGCCTTTTGCCTTGAAATCTATATCGCTGTCGGAATAATCCACCCCTATACCGAACTGCCCCTTTTGCAGTTTATCTGAAGCAGAGCCCAGCGGATCCAAAGCGAAACCGGCTGAACAGCAGAAGCAAAGCACTATAATCGCACCGGCTAATTGTGATTTTCTCGCCTTAATAAACACCCCCCCCTGAAAATATACAGATATAAACCCCCCGATTAATTAGAATCTATTATACAATATTAATCACGTTTTGTCAAGAGACATTTCATCATCTCACAATAATTACTCTGTCATAAAGCTCGTATTCATAGGCACTTACAAGCATTTGCCGTCTGCATAACGACAATAAAACAGTTCGCTCCCTTTGGGTGCCAAAATGATTTTTTAATTGAGAATATTCACTCTTGAGTGTAGCATTTGACATTAATTCGCCGAGTTTATTCTTAAGAGCTGTAAATGGCCCTGAATTACTTTTGGAAATATTGAATATCGCAAAAGGAACGTCGAGGCAAAAAACGGAGATTACAATACCGCACCAATTAAGATGAAACTAATGCCTAATTGCTATGGGACGATAAGGATGACCTGTTTTTATCTATGGATGGAAAGGAAATTGAGATGAGAAAGAGTAAAAGCAAAGCCGCACAGATGCATGTTCCAAAAAAGAATCGGCAGCTCTTTGAGCAAATTGTGGAGTTGATAGACGCGTTCTGCGATACTCACCTCAATGCGAGCTATAAGGAGCTTTGTGAGCATATGGCAAGTGCAATTTGCCGAACACATTTGCTACTGAGCAGCAGCATGCCGGCCGCCTGGGCAGGCGGAATAGTTCACGCCGTCGGCTGGGTCAATTTTTTGCATGACCCCAAACAAAGCCCCCATATGACATCGGCACAACTGGCAGAAGGATTCGGCATCTCAAAAGAGACAATGGCGGCGAAATCAAAAATCATCCGTGACAAATTTGACCTCATGCAATTAGACCCGGACTGGTGCCTGCCGGAACTGCTTATAGATAATCCGCTGGTCTGGATGTTTGATGTCGATGGATTGATAATGGATATCCGAACAGCTTCACGGGATGTACAGCAAGAGGCGTATGAAATGGGACTGATACCTTTCATTCCCGCTGATAAGCAGGAACTGGAGTCCGAATCCTGTCCGGAGATAAACATCATAGAATTTCCTTCCAGTAAGAGCAAGGCTTCCAAGCCAAAAGACAATGTACCCAATCTGTTCGATGGATTAGAGGGATAAGAAAAATGGACTAATGGGCTAAGGAATATTGAATGGCGTATGATGAAGCAATAATTGATACAACGAGCGACGAGCAACATGTAAAAAACAACAAAGACGTTGCCTGGTGGCACTGGCACAGGCGGCTGTACAACTGGGTTGTTCACTGGGCCGACACGCGTTATGGGATGATAGCGCTTATTCTGCTTGCCCTGACCGAGCCTGTATGTGTCCCGATTCCGGCTGATGTTCTGGTGATAGGGCTTTGCCTCGGTAAGCCGAAGCGTTCACTAAGATACGGCCTGACCTGTGCTTTCTTTTCCGTCCTCGGAGGAACAATTGCCTTTTCCCTCGGTCTGGCTATTGGTCCGGAACGAGTTGTGGATTTGTTCGGCAGCATCGGCATTGGCGCAAAAGCTCAGCTTGCCCTCGACCTTTACACAAAATACGATTTCTGGGCCATCGCAATTTCCGCTTTAACACCGGTGCCCTATATGATTTTCAGTTGGGTAGGGGGGATGGCAGAGGTTTCTCTGCTGAAATTCGTAACGATAAGTATCGTATTCCGTACGATGAGATTTGGAGGGGAGTCGCTGCTGTTCTATTTCCTCGGTGAAAAGGCACGGCGATTAATAGAAAAATATTTCAACATCGCCACGGTTGTTGTTATTATATTGCTGGTATTCGTGGTTTATCTGATAAAGCTTTTAGGCCGGATGTTTTCCGGCTAAAAAATGAATGACACCCAAAAAAAAACTCTTCTGAAAGTCGCACGCGATACCGTTGAGGCTGTAATCAAAGGAAAGCCGACCAAAGCGCCCCAATCGGATGACCCTGAATTGAACGCCCACTGCGGATGCTTTGTAACATTGAAAAATCATGGCCGACTGCGGGGCTGTATAGGCAACTTCATCTCGGACAGCCCCCTGATTGAATTAGTGGAAGAAATGGCAAAGGCCTCAGCGACCAGCGACCCGCGTTTTTTATCCGACCGGATAAGCGCCAGGGAATTAGACCAATTGGATGTCGAGATATCGGTTCTCTCGCCGTTGCAGAAGACAAGTGAACCGTTAAATCTGCAGCTTGGTGTTGACGGCATATATATAAAAAAAGGACGTGCGTCTGGCTGCTTCCTTCCTCAGGTTGCCACTGAGACCGGCTGGAGCAAAGAGGAATTTCTTTCGTATTGCTGCTCTCACAAAGCGGGCCTTGCGCCCGATGCCTGGAAAGACCCGAAGACAGAAGTCTATCTGTTCACAGCCGATGTATTCGGAGCGGAGTTCAAAGAGATATAGTTTTCTGCTTTTGTTACTTTTCGATTTCGTTGCCGACTACATAGCCACCGCCAGCTCCAATGAGTCCTCCAACTACCAATCCTCCTCCTCCACCTGTTACGGCCCCTATCACTGCACCGCCAATCCCCCCAATCGCAGCACCCGTCTGTGCACTGGTTGCGCACCCGTTTATAAACGGCAAACAGACGCATAGAATTATTAACGCAAGGACTACCACTAATTTGCCTTTCATCTTAGGCCTCCATATTGAACAATAATCCGGATTTCCCCTAAACACCGGGAATAAACACAACTAAGCCTCCAAGCACGATTAGCTTACCAAATACATCACGAAATAGCAATTGCTTTTGGCTTTTCGGGCAGTTTTTCCACTCTTGCACTCGATGCCTGGTGAGTATGGAAATGGAAATTTGCCTGTTCACCGCTGATGTATTTGGAACTGATTTTAAGGAAACATAGCTTGGAGTTAATGGGGTGGCTTTACAATTGAACAGCAGGTGGGACTATTCGGTCCCACCTGCGCAACATTCATTATCGTACTATTGGTTATCTTCATTTTTTACGGGTTCGCCAGCCCCCATTTTTATGACCTTGCCGTTGGATAGAGTAAAGCGATCTTCATAAAAACGCATCTTTACGCTGTTCTTCTCTACTTCTTTGATGAAGGTCCTTTCGTACTTACCGGCTTTTCTTAATTCATTAATTTCATCGAACTGCTTTTTCAGCAACTTGTTTTTCTCAACATCCGTCAGCGCCATAAATTCAGGCTCTGCACCGCCAAAATGAATTTTCTTGCCGTTGGAAAGGGTAACCATCCACACTCCAGGTTCCACCTCTTCAGCTTTGCCCTCTGCGCAAAGTTTCCGTATTTCTTCGGCCATTTCCATAGCTTCCTTCTCGCTCAAGTCGGCACTACCAGAAAATCCCCCCATTACCCCATAACCATAACCTGCAGCCCTACCTTCATAACCTCCGTCAGACTCTGTAATATCTTCAGGCTCGGGATAAATGAATGTAGCCTTAAATGTTATATAACATTTTTCTACGAGTTTGGTGGCACCGTAGCTAAGAGGCAGTAGTACCACAATTGCAATTGCCGCTGCTGCGGCTACTCGCCAAAGTGAGATTGAACCGTTTGCAGGAGCAAACCATCGGCGTATGACTGTGACACGTTTTTTAATTTCTCCAGCAGCGACATCTTCCTGCAATCTATTCAGCAAACCGTCCGGTGCCGCCGGCTTTGGGGCGGCCCTGAGACACTGCTCGATTTTCTTTTGCGTATTCATAATGGTTCTCATTTTGCTATTGGAATTGTTTGTTTTTGTTTCAATCCGGTTTCTGGAAAACCTAACTTAATCCTAAGGATTTTGAAGACTTCGCGAAGTCTGTACTTTACGGTACTTGTTGCGATATTCAGAACTTTGGCGGTTTCTCGTAGAGATAATCCCTGGTAATAGTGCAGATGCACTACGTGCTTTTTGCTCTCATCGAGCTGGTCCACCGATTCATATAAACGCAGCGCCAATTGGTATTTAGCAACATTTACAAAAGGGCCGGGATTTTGGTCTATACACTCCTGCCACCATTGGTCCGGGCGGGATTGAGTGCCAACATTATTTTTACGCAGCCAATCTAAGAAAGTATTGTGGGCAATCCTGTAGAGCCAGGTCGAGAACTTGCTGCGGCCTGCAAAACAGTCAAATGAAGACCAGGCTTTAAGAAACGTCTGCTGGGTCAGGTCTTCGGCATCGTGCCTGCTGCCACAAAGACGCCTTAAATACGAGTAGATGTCTGCATAGTAGATTTTTAGTAGTTCGGATGCAGCATTCTTGTCGGCCTTTTTAACGCGCCTGCACAAACTCTTTATTTGATTGTCCAAAGGTGCTCTCATAAATAGATATTACAATTTATTTTTACAGGATTAGTCAAGTAATCGCATCATTACTAAAGCTGCCTCCTGGTGGGGTGTCACTAACTGACGTAATTCCTGCTGTGCTATTGCCAGTTCTTTTTTAGCTTCTTGTCTGAACTTTTGTAAGGCCTCCATTTTTTGTCTTATTTGCTCTAATTCGGAGTTGTTACCTTCCAAAAGCCTAAAAAGCTCTTCACAGATTTTCTCGCCCTCGTTAAGATTCTCAAAACCTTTGTGTTTCGAAGGTCTTATCAATCGCCAACCATAATCAATGCGAGTAGCACTACTACTACCACCTGCGCTGCCCTGCTTCTGGACGATTTCTCCTCCGCTACTACCGAATCCGGACATGGAACCGGACATGAACCCGGATCCGGACATGCGGCTAGATCCCTTATTAACAGCACCTGAACTGCCACCGATACCGCTAATACTAATACCCGTACGCACTTTTTCTATAGAAACATTCGCCAGGCTCCTAAGCTCACCCACTTTATTAACTTTTGCCTCGATAGCCTTCCATTGCTTTTCAGTTGCTCTGAGTATCTGTTTCATTAATTCTTTTTCGCTCTTAAATTCTTTTTCGCTCATACCAAGGCCCATTTGCTTTTTTAATTGCTGCTGTAGTTTCAGCTTTTGTCGCTCAAGCGCCTGTTGCTGTTGCTTTTGTTCTTGATTCGGATTCCTCAAACGGTCCCTCTTGGACCTTTCTCTCGTTCTACCGGATCCCCCTGTTTGGGATAGCGTTTGTCCCACAAACACTGCCATCGAGAAACATACGAGAAATCCCCAAATTAATCTTCGCATTGACATAGTAAGCTCCTATGAATTAATAATGAAATTTATTTTCACAAAATTTTATCTACTTATTTGATCCAGCTACGATTTTAGACGAAAAATGACACCAGGGTGGACAAAATATAATGGATTCATTATCATTTGCAGCCGATGTTAAAAATAATATGGAGTTCAGGGTTTTGTAACTATGTTTCTTATATTTGGCTTTATCCCGGCAACACAGTCGATTGCCGGTCAAAATACAGTTTCTGGTCTTCGGAGAAAGGGTTGGAGTGAGGGAGTTCTCGCTAATTTTCATAGTCTTTGTTAGTCTGGCCGGATGTTCCGGAACCGATAAAATCGAGATTAATGGTATTAATAATATTCAGCGACTCGATACCGGTGCAGGAATGGCGGCGTATTTGCAGGGTCAGGCTCTGCACGACCTGAAATCCGTTGAGGTCTGGAATAATAGTTACGCACCCGGGCTGAAATTGACTACCACCCACTACGAGATTTTCACAACACTTCTGGAGCCTTTCGTACTTCGAGGAATCAGCGGATTTATTGAGTCGGCCTATCGGGCCTATAATAGTCAGTTGCCCGAATCCATCGAAACAAAATCCAAATTTACCATTTATCTTTTTGCCCAGCGGAGCCAGTGGGAGAATTTCACGAAGAGCTTTGCGGATGAGCAGGCGGAAATATTTTGCAAAATAAAAGCCGGTGCGTATTATCATAAAGGCGCCTGTGTGGTATATGATATCGGCATAGAACGGACTTTCTCAGCCCTGGGGCATGAAGGATGGCACCAGTTCAACGGCAGTTGCTTTAAGTTTCGTCTGCCAAGCTGGCTTGATGAAGGTGTGGCGATGCTGTTCGAAACCCACGGAAGTGATGGCGGGCTGTTTTACTTCGAGCCGACTGAGAACATGTATCGATTAGACGGGCTTAAAAGAACGCTTATTAAAAACAAAATGATACCGCTCAAAGAATTAATTTCAATGAATCCCGGTGATGTGCTTGCCACCGACGAGACGAAAGCCGTGATGGCCTTTTACAGCCAGTCATACGCATTAGTGCGATTCTTGCAGGAAGCAGGGTACGGAAGATGGCGGGGCGTCTATCGCCGGTTGCTCCTGGACGGCTTAACAGGAGATTGGGAACTCGACGAGGTTAACAAAAAAATAGCAACAGACAGAAATGTCCCGAAAACCGTCCTTTGGAATCGAATCGTCGGCCGGGGATTATTTGAAGATTATGTCGGTGATAATTTTGAGCAAATCGAGAAAGAGTACCTTGCCTTCTGCAGGCAAATAATTTACCCCTCGGGGGTCAATACCAAATACTGAACAGCAGATTATTTATGTCCAAACAAACCCGATACTCTTTTATTCTCGCATCGGCTTCACCCCGGCGAAAACAGTTATTAACCGAGGCCGG
>JACNGQ010000226.1 GCA_014384025.1 Planctomycetota bacterium
TCAAGGCATTGTGACTCAGATGCTTTTGCTTTCATATTGATTTTTGCGTAGCACAGGAGTTTTAATCCAGTTTCTACAGAAAAAGCTTGATTCACAATTAACCTAACCAACAAATCATTGCAAGGATTCGAAATATTTCTCAGTTTTTTGGCCATATAACATTTTACAGGTAATTGACCTTTTGCCGCACAACTTTTCATACAAGCGAAAAGGCAGGATAGCGTTTCCTAAAGAAAGAACCCTTGTAGCACCTTAAAAGGTAGTCCAGCCAATAGCTATCTTGTGTTTCGTTCAGGTGGAATGAAGATTTAATTGAATCATCACCATATTCATCTGTCATTCTTTTAACAAACCTTGGGCTAATGTTACTCGATTGAACAAAATCCCTGACAGCATCTTTTTCATTCTCCGTAAGACCAACTCCATTGCACCGGAAACCGGCTTGTATAAAATCGAAACCATCCATAATTTCCTTACCGCTGTCAGGGTTAAGGAACACACCTAATCCTTCTTTTGATTCAAGCAGATCCTTTGGTATGGATATATCCGCACGATTATTTTTTAAGCCATGCTGTTTAATAGCTTTTGAGACAGCCTCCTGAGGCTTAGACTCCCAGTTCCGACGCAATTCCTTCTGCCAGTCAGCTGCCATAGACAGACCGTCAGAATAAATCATCAAATCACTGCCATAAAACGCCATGGCAGCAGCATGAAGCTCAGGCATCCGCTTTCTTGCTTTCATTTCATATTCCCTGTCGTAGCGGTACACAATAGAAGGGTTTCGCCGTCGCATCTTACTATTCAAGTCATCAATTAGTTTCGTAGACGGATGCTCAATAGTTTTCTGTGTACCTGACCAGTACCATTCTCCCCGCCACTGCACCAAACTGCCCATAACCAGAAGGCCTGGAGTAAACGAGTGGTTTTTCATGTTCAGGCGGATTTGGTATTGCTGGTTATTTATTGTGTTTTTGGCGTTTAATATTTTGTAATTCGCTGACAAAACAATATACGGAGCAACATGTCTTTCGTACCAGTTCCGCAGACACTTGCGGTCATTTTCATTAACATCAATAATGCCTGCCAGAATATCTATTGCTCCAAGCCCTGACCACATCGTACATTTCTGGCAGATGAAATCATCCGTGTGGGGTATGTCCGAGATTGCAGCCTCTTGACTGGCCATATACCGACGAAAGAATAACCTGAACATATATGACTTAGTGCCAAGCCAAATCAGTTTCTTTTTTACATCCCAGCCGTAATCATTGGTAGTTTTGAGAAACTTTTTTATTCCGCAATCTTGTGGAAGCAGTTTGAATGAATTTTTAAGAAAATTTTGTACCACCTTGGCCAAGCATAGAATGTCCCCATCCAAAGGACAAATAACCTGAATATCCGAAAACTCCTGATACAAAACCCATAGCAAATGGCGTATGCGTTCAAGATGAATGCCATTTAGGGGGGGTGCCGAACTATGCTTTAATGTTAATGGCAGAGGATTGCCAAAAAATTCAACATTATATCGCTCATAACAATCCCAAATGCCGGTATCTGTATGAATGTCAGAAGCAAAATCAACAAGAACTCCCGCCATATCCTCTAGTATATCAGCGTTCAGATGCATCTGGTGGTTTGAAAGATTCTTTACGGTCTTGCAAAGCAGATTATGAAGCTCCTGCACTATCTCAGAAAGATGCTCGTCCACGCCACATTGGTATCCATGCAATTTATACTCTAAATATCGCACTTAAATTTATCTCCTTCAAAAGCCCTATAGTTCATTTTATCAAAACCTATAACCTAGGATTTCCCATAGTGTAACAGACACCAAACCTACAATCAAACATTTTGGCCTTTTACGAAATTAGCTTCGATCTTTCTTGGAGGGTACTCTGAGTAGGGTCAAAACCATTTCGTCGATTCTACGAGCGTAACACCCACCTGAGAGCTGTTGCGCTTGTCAAGCGTCCGTAGGACACCCTAGTACGCACATTCAACTCTTTGAAAAATAAGCACTTATGCTTTCACTGTCGCATCTGGCATTTTCTGGCTCAAAATGCTATAATTCTGCTTCGGATTCGTAATTTTCATCTTTCTGTTAAGCTTCAAGTATGGATTATGGCAAACAATATCGAGATTGTCAACGCCGCAGTGTCACTGATTATTAAAGCCGCCATCCTGGCGGCCAGATTCTCTGGCAGAGCCCGAAAACGAAACTTGAAAAAGCTTTCGAAGATGGAGATCGATGAGAAAGACAAGGAGATCATCTTTCTCCGTGACACCGTTGATCAGCAGCAAATGCAGATTTCCATTCTTCAAAAAGGGATCCAAAAGAAACACACCAACAAACGGTATACGCTCCGCGAAAAACTGTTCATCCTCTCTTACATGGAAATCTTTCAGATCCCACGACGCAGAGTGACAGAATACCTGGGCATTGCCAAATCAACCCTGTATCGCTGGCTGCATAAGATCGAGGATAAAAGCAAAGCGGTTACAGCCGCAAATAAAACATCGGCCGAAATAGCCGCCCTTGTATGGGAAATCACAAAAGCCAACACGAGTTAGGGCCGCGTTCGGATCGCCAACCAATTGGCATTACTGAAAATCTTTCTGTCAGCATCTACCGTACACAATATCCTCGATCAACCAAAACCGAGAAAAACGCCTGAATCATCACCGAAGCCGAAGAAAGTGGAAGATGAGGTAGCTCGCTCAATCCCGGCCTGGTACCCTAATCACGTTTGGTCTATCGATACAACAGAGGTATTGTACTGGGGGATATGGCCCATGCACATCTGTGTTGTTATTGACCATTTCTCCCACAAAGTCATGTCTGTGACTCCACTTGAAGGACGCAACGCTGGATGGATCAATAACGCTTTGGAATGTGCTATCGAAAGAAATGGATCACCTAAACACATTATTTCGGATCAGGGTAGTGTTTTCACAGGAGACGTCTTTGCAGAACTGCTGGATAGCTGGAACATAAAGCCGCGTTTTGGAGCCGTAGGCAAACACGGATCAATTGCAGTCACCGAAAGAGCCAACAAAACCTTGAAATACAAATGGCTCAAACGGGTTGCTCTCATCAAAAGCATTGATCATCTGACGGAACTCTGCAAAGAATTCGAATGCTGGTACAACAGCTGGCGTCCACATATGACGCTCGACGGACTTCGGCCTGATGATGTGTATTTCAACAACAAGCCGGACAAGCCCGAACGTAACGCCAAAACGGTTCCCAGCGATATTGAGCAGTACTTCTTCCGCCACACGCGGATCACGGGCTACAGACTCAGAAAAGTCGCGTAGGATGCGGTTCCGTTCTTCACCATGATACAGAGAAGGTCCGTCCCTGCCTCATAAATTCGTCCTTCGATCTTGAATTTCGGCCACAAGGGAGCCCCTTTCGGTGATTCCGAACACCGGTATCTGTAGTCATATTCATTTTCCAGAGAGCAAGCACTTCAAAATTCACCGATTTTCAACTGTCCTACGACCGCTTGACAAGCGCATGTTAGTCAATTACTAATTGCTAATCGGTATCCGCAATTCTGTGTGTTGTTTTAGGTGTGCGCTACGTATTCTTTTCAATATATGCGATAACGCCGCAGACTAAGTCTCTTACGTCTTTTCCAAGTTGTTCGATAGTTTCAGCGTCAAATTCTACAAATGGCATGTAATCATCCTGCTGTCGCTCGTAAAAAGCCCGATGCAAGGCCCTTGAGTATTCTTTGGGTAAGATGCCTGTCTTAATAAACTCTTTGTCAAAAAAAGAAATGACAGCAGAATGTTTTGAATACTGGAGTCTCTTCGTCAGTAAAACGGCAAGGACAGCATAAAAAGCGGCATAATACAACCTGTTGACGGCAGAACGATACCGTTTTGAATCTATGAGCAGTTCTGCATCTTCAAGTGCTTCTATTGCTTCTTCACAACGATACTTTATTAAAGTTTTGTAATCACTTTCTCTCATGCCGCTGTTATTTCCACGCCGTGTCTGCGAATATTCTCTGCAAGCTCGGAAATCGATATTGCTCCTCGCTCAAATGCCGCTTCACTGACAACGACGACGGAAACGACAAAACCTGCATCGAGACTCAACTCCCATGCTTTGTCTTGAATTTGACGCTTAAACACTGGAGTGACCTGCCGTAGTTCAACAAGGAGGTCCATATCCGACCCGGTCTCATAATCTCCCCTAACACGAGAACCATAGGCATATATGCGCACAACCTCAATATCAGGATCAAGCCCCTCTACGAGCCTCTTGACAATATCTTTTATCTGCTCCATCGCCATAGTTTATAACCTAATAGATCTTATCTTACATCGTAGGATATTACTAATTATATTATAAATCAAGCCAAAGGGCAACAACTTTCGCACTGTCAAACTTCCGCACTTTCGCACTATCCTACGTACTCTCGCACCTCCACACTCAAATTGCCCCTCTGCCCCTTCTCGGCTTCCTAACCTATCTCATCCCTTCAGGGCGTTCAGGAATTCATCCACGGTAAGGCCGGCCCGTGCAATAAGACTTCGCAGTGTGCCACGCGCCACCTCCGGGTGGTTTGGCACTGATAGCGTTGCAATGTGTCCTTTCCTGGTCAAGATGATGTGGCTGCCTCGCTGCCGAGAAACTCGTCACCCAAGTTTCTCAAACGTTTTCACAACTTCTCTCGGCCTCAATACCGGCACGGGTGGCATTAGACGGCGACCTCGACCTGGCGGGTACTCACCGTAAGAGGCATGCCTTTTTCTGCCCGCACTTCAAGGCATTCTCGAATTGCCTGGCGAATATTACTCTCTGCTTCCGACTCGGTCTTGCCCTGACTGATACAGCCGGGGATAGATGGACATTCCGCAATGAACACGCCATCTTCGTCCTGGAATAGGGTGATAACAAATTTCATATTACTATCCTCAGCTTTTCTGTATTTTGCTATATCAGCGAAAATGCTCTGATTCTATTCTTACTGGAACAATTATAGCAAATCGATTTAAAACATGCAATCCGATGATGAAAGCTAAAGAAAGAAAATAAGAAGGCGACTTATTCTGGCTTCTTGACTTCTTTGAGAAACTGTTAAACCTTGCTCATCACTTCGTGCTCGTCGATTAGTCTGCCGAAGAGCTTTGCCCGGTGGCCGGCGGATTCGTAAGAGCTATTGAGCGAGATGGCTATTTCAAACTCCATTGGCCCAGCCCGGCCGTGATTGCGGAGCGGGATAGTCATAGTGACGATATTAGATAGGTCCGGCTGAGCTTCGGTTGTTCGCCAGACTTCGGTCTGGACCGTTCCATCTTTGTCTCTGGTTTTGAGTGATACCCAGGCAAAGTCCATTTGCTCGGCGGCTTTGCAGATCGCGGACCACCATTGGTCATAAGTGCGAGCGTTGCGAAAATGCAGTTGGGCATCCTCGAAACCCCTTATTTCCTCGCGTACCTGCTGTGTTATTGCATATTTTTGTTGGAGAGCCGCTATCGTTTCTGTCAAACGAACCGAGCCGACAACCTGGAATGCAAAGAACAGCAGCAGCAAGATGCATAAAAAAATCATCAGAGCACTAATGTTGCCGGCGACTATCATGAACATTCCCAGCCCCGCGGAAAGCAAGGTCATGACATATATTGTAATAACCACATGGCGATGCTTGAGGCCCATATCGAAGAGCTTGTGGTGGAAATGCCTACGGTCGGCGGAAAACATACTCCGACGCTCGAGGAACCGCCGGAGCATGGAAAATAGCGTATCAAAGATAGGTTGTCTTACGCAAAAACTAATCGGAAGCCAAAGATTTTAGATTACACCGATTTTTTTTTGAAATCTCACTCATTGAAAACTGAATATTGGAAGTTTAGCGAATGATAATCTTTATTGAAATATTAACTTTTGCAAATCTTTCGAAATCTGCATAGACCTCCCCCCCCCCTGCTTTGCAATAAGTTCAATTATCTTGCTCTATATTTTCAGCTTAAGCCGCCCTGCTGTAAATATGATGCAGTCCGCCAAGAATCGGTTTGCTCACAATCTTACCATCTTTTTGAATTGGTCTATGTTCTGGAGAATCCTTTTCAAGTGACATGTGTGTTCTGCTGACATTGTAATACTCGAAGATGTATTCGTGCAGAATATCATACAAATGTTTTTCGTTGAGAATGATCATATGGTCAAGGCATTCTCGGCGAAGCGTACCGATTACGCGTTCACAATAAGGATTTTGCCATGGGCTTCTATATGCAGTTGGTGTATCTTCCAGCCCAAATCGTTTGATGGTTCGTTTGAAATCATCGCTGAATATTTTATCATTGTCTCTAATGACATATTTCGTGATCTGATCAAAAGCAAAAGTTTCACGAAGCTGTTGAATTGCCCACTGTGAGTGTGGCTTCGAAGAAACTGCAAAATGCAATATTTTACGTCTATCATGTGATATGGCCACAAAGACATGTATCGACTTAAAGAAAATCGTTCTAACGACAAGGAAGTCGATGCCAACTGTATACTTTGCATGATTTCTTAAAAATGTAAGCCAACGCTGTGTTTTTCCAGGATCAGTTTTTGGCTTACGCATATATTTTGCAACGGTATTATCACAAACACTAAACCCAAGTTTTTCAAGCTCGCCCTGGATACGTTGGGCAGTCCAAGTTGGGTTTTCTTTTCGCATTCTTCTTATAAGCTTTATAAGTTGCCAATCGATATTAGGTCTGCCAACTCTGCGAGATTTCCATTTCCAGTAAAGCTTAAAGCCTTTTTTATGCCAGCCAATAACGGTAGGTGGCTTGACAATAATCAGTGATGATCTCCAATCGGTCCAGATTTTCGATAACCAAACCCAGAAAATACGGTCGGTGTTTTTGATCTTCGGTCTTTTTACGCTACGTTGCTGAACAGCCAGTTGCTGTCGCAAAGCAAGGTTTTCCAGAACTATGCCTTGTTTGCTCCTGAATATGAGCTTTAGGAACTCAAAAATGAGCTTGGAAAAAGTTTTCAATATTGATTTCTCCCGAATATTGGTATAGAGTCAAATCTTGGTAACGATTTAGAGAGTTTACATAAGCTGTTGAAATTAAACAAGTTCGAATTTTTGAGTAGGACAGGCGTTAGTCGGCAAACGACATGTGAAAGTTACCCGGAGGCGGACAAAAATAGACTGGGCTTATTGTGTTCGTGAAATGGTCGATCAGATATATCCTGACGCTGAGCAGATAGTTTTAGTGATGGATAATCTCAACACGCATAATAAGTCTTCATTGTATGAAGCCTTTGAGCCTGCTGAGGCAAAACGCATTGCGGATAAACTTGAGATTCACTACACACCGAAGCATGGTAGTTGGCTGGATATGGCTGAAATTGAACTTGGTATTTTGGCTCGGCAGTGCTTGTCTCGTAGAATTGATAATATGGAACAATTGAAGGATGAAGTCGCTGCTTGGCAAGTGATTCGTAATAGCTCCGAAGCAAAAGTAAACTGGCGATTCACTACTGAGGATGCCCGGATAAAACTAAAGAGATTATATCCATCAATTGAAGTGTAACGAAGCACTAGCGTCTGCTCCTCGATCTTATGCAGCCATCGGTAAAGCGTTGATTTGGCGACACCCAGTTTCTCTTTGACTCTGCGTCTGGGAACCTGAAAGGTTTCCATGTAACAGAGAATGAAAAGCTTTTCCCGGAGCGTAAACCGTTTGTTGGTCTGTTTCTTTTGAAGTCCTTTTTGAAGGATGGCGATTTGCATTTGCTGCTGATCGACCTTGTCGATAAGAAAGATAATCTCTTTGTCTTTGTCATCTACATCCATCTTCGAAAGCCGTTTTAAGTATCGTTTGCGGGCTCTTCCGGAGAATCTGGAAGCAAGAATGGCTGCCTTGATTATGAGTGTGACTGCAGTGTTAATGATTTCAATATTGCTTGCCATAGCTAAGCCAATGTAACTTTAAGCTGTCTCCCGAGACATCTGGCAGCCTTATCAAGAGTCTGCAAAGTTACAGATTCACAATTTGGGTCAAGCAGGCGATTTAACGCACTGCGTGAAGTGTGCATCTGCTGGGCCATACTGGTCTTTGAAAGGTGCTGTTTTTCCATTTCTTCAGATATCTGCATTGCCAGAACCTGTTTAGTGGCAGCCAGGGTTGATTCTTCATAAATATTTTCTTCACGAAGAAAATTATCGAAAGACGAGCCCAATGGAGTTTTTTTTGTATTTTTAGCCATAATTATTTTCCTTTACCAAGTACTTTTTGGATTTCTTTTTTTCGTTTGCGTGCGATGTCCAAATCCGCCGCCGGAGTTTTCTGCTGTTTTTTAATGAAACCGTGAAGCAACCACATTGTACCATCTGAAATATAAAAAATAACACGCCCAATACGCTTGTTAAGTCTTGATCGTACTTCCCATAGTCCATCACCAAGGCTGCGGCAGACAGGTAAACCAACGGGCCAACCAAATTCTACCGTTTTAATATCTGTACCCAAGGTCAGCTTTTCCCGCGAAGGAAGGCTTTTGAGCCAATCCCGAACGGGTTCGTTGCCAGAAGGCGAGCGGTAAAAACGGACTGTTATATGTTTATCTGAATCCATTTAGGCATTGTACCGATTTTGGTACGAGCATGCAAGGGAATTGTTTGGTGTTTTGGGGATATATTTTGAAATCATGAAGACAGCTAAGAACTTCGATGAAAAAATTGGTATGGGCGAATTTCGAATAAAACTTGCAGAATCTTCATTTTTATGCTATAAACGCAGATAATAAAGTTCGTTTGACTTTTGACACCCTTGTCCTACGCATAAAATCGAACTTGTGTAATTTCAAGGGCTTATGTAAACTCCCT